>JAZUMW010000146.1:0-4205 GCA_045603825.1 Faecousia sp. | reverse complement strand
CCACGGAGCCCCCCACAGGGCCTCCCACGGAGCCCCCTACGGAGCCGCCCACAGAGCCGCCTACGGAAGCACCCACCGAAGCGCCGGAAGGGGAGACCCTTGGCGACAAGGTGGCAGCCCTGGCCCGGCAGACCCTGGGCGCGCCCTTTGCCATGGGCGGCACCGGCCCGGACAGCTTTGATACCTCGGGTCTGGTGTACTACTGCTTCCGGCAGCTGGGCATTTCCGCGCCCCGCACCGTGGATTCTCAGTCCACCTACGGCAAGGAAGTGGCATGGGAGGATGTGCAGCCCGGTGATACGGTGTTCTTCTGGACGGATACCGAGGGCGAAGCCCAGTATGTGGGCATCTATGTGGGCGATGGGGTATTCATCGCCGCCCGGAACTCCGAGCATCCCGTCAGTGAGCGGGATTTCGACGGCAGCTACTTCAAGGAGCATTTCGTCTGCGCCCGCCGCTATTGGTAAAAGCAATGCAATGCCTCCCTCTGATGAGGGAGCCTTCGCCGCACAGCGTAAAAAATCGCCCTCCCCAACGGGGAGGGCGATTATTTTGACGCTTATACGCCGGAGTAGGCGGCGAAGCCGCAGTCGATGGGCAGCACCACGCCGGTGATGGCGGAGGCAGCCTTGTCGTCAGTCAGGAAGAACAGACCGCCCAGCAGCTCAGCGGAGTCCACGAAACGGCCCATGGGAGTACCGTTCAGGATCTTGGCGGAGCGGGCAGTGGGAGTACCGTCCTCATTGAACAGCAGAGCGCGGTTCTGGTTGGATACCAGGAAGCCGGGAGCGATGGCGTTGCAGCGGATGCCGGTGCCGGCGAAGTGGGTAGCCAGCCACTGGGTGAAGTTGGAGATGCCGGCCTTGGCAGCAGAGTAGGCGGGGATCTTGGTCAGGGGGGTGTAGGCGTCCATGGAAGAGATGTTCAGAATGTTGCCGCACTTACGCTCCACCATATCCTTGGCAAAGACCTGGGTGGGCAGCAGAGTGCCCTGGAAGTTCAGCTTGAACACGAAGTCCACGCCGCCGGCATCCAGATCGAAGAAGGTCTTCTGGCCTTCCTGTGCTTCGTGCTGATATTCGTTGTCGGGGGTGGCACCGGGATTGTTGCCGCCGGCACCGTGGACCAGAATGTCACAGGGGCCCAGATCGGCAAGAACTGCCTGATGGACTTCCTCCAGGGCGGCTGCGTCCAGAACATTGGCCTTGTAGCCTACGCAGGTGAAGCCTTCAGCGGTGAGCTCGGCAGCCAGCTTTTTGACGGCTTCCTCGTTCAGGTCCAGAGCAGCTACCTTTGCGCCTGCCTGGGCGTAGGCACGGGCCATATCGCCGCACAGCACGCCGCCGGCACCGGTAACCACAACGACCTTGCCGGTAAAGTCCACATTCAGGGGAAGATTCATCATACTTAAGTACCTCCAAAAAAATCAAAATTACCTACCACATGGGCATAATATAACATTTACCATTATAATACACATTATCTCCTTTTACAACCGACAAAACCGCAGGTTTGATAAAACTTCATAAAATATTCATAAATTAATTCTTCCAATTGGACAAAGCTTTGGTATAATGGTATCAGTGCTATTATACCCTGAACACATAAGGAGGAATTGCTTTGAGAACCATTGTCAATATCAACCGCAAGTGGGCCTTTTCAAAGGAAGCCACAGAAGTCCCCTGTCAAGTGAACAAGAACTGGAATTTTGTCAATCTGCCCCACTCCTGGAACGCCATTGACGGCCAGGACGGCGACAGCGACTACTGGCGCGGCACCGCGTGGTATGTCCGTGAGCTTTCCAGAGAAGATCTGCCTGTGGCAGACCGCTACTACATGGAGATCAAGGGCGCAAACTCCTCCGCCGATCTGTATATGGACGGCAAGCATCTGATGCACCACGACGGCGGCTACTCCACCTGGCGCTGCGACATCACCCACTGCGTCCGGGACAAGGCCGTCATCGCTCTGGCTGTGGACAACGCCGCCAACGACAAGGTCTATCCCCAGGTAGCTGACTTTACCTTCTACGGTGGTCTGTACCGGGATGTGAACATCATCTGTGTCAGCGAGTCCCACTTCGATCTGGACTACTACGGCACCCCCGGCATCAAGGTCACCCCCGTTGTGGAGGGCGATAACGCCAATGTGGAGGTGGAGGTGTTCGTAACCGGCGGCAAGCTGGGTCAGGACATCCGCTACCAGGTGCTGGACGCCCAGGGCAAGGAAGTGGCTGCCTGCACCTGCAACGACACCAAGGTAAGATTCACCCTGGAAAATGTCCGCAAGTGGCATGGCCGCAAGGATCCCTACCTGTACACCGCCAAGGCAGAGCTGTGCCAGGAGGGCACGGTGCTGGACAGCGTGTCCGCCCGCTTCGGCTGCCGCAGCTTTGAAATAGATCCCGACAAGGGATTCATCCTCAATGGCGAGGAATACCCCCTCCGGGGCGTATCCCGTCACCAGGACCGCTGGGGCATCGGCAACGCTCTGCTGCCCGAGCACCACGAGGAGGACATCGACCTGATCTGCGAGGTGGGCTGTACCACCATCCGTCTGGCCCTCTACCAGCACGACCAGTATTTCTACGACCTGTGCGACGAAACGGGTCTGGTGATCTGGGCAGAGATCCCCTACATCTCCCAGCACATGGCCACCGGCCGTGAGAACACCGTCTCCCAGATGAAAGAGCTGATCGTTCAGAACTACAACCACGCCTCCATCGTTGTCTGGGGTCTTTCCAACGAGATCACCATGAAGGGCGCTGACGATCCCGACCTGCTGGAGAACCACTATATCCTCAACGACCTGTGTCATGAAATGGACAAGACCCGTCTGACCACCATGGCCTGCGTGTCTCCCGCACCTATCGATTCTGAGTATGTCACCATTCCCGATGTGGTGTCCTACAACCACTATTTCGGCTGGTACGGCGGCGAAACGAGCCAGAACGGCCCCTGGTTCGACAAGTTCCGCAAGAAGCATCCCAACATCCCCATCGGCATTTCCGAGTACGGCTGTGAGGCGCTGAACTGGCACACCTCCAACCCCACCCAGGGCGACTACACCGAGGAATACCAGGCCTACTACCACGAGGAGCTCATCAAGCAGATCGCGGAGCGTCCCTACCTGTGGGCGACCCATGTGTGGAATATGTTCGACTTCGGCGCCGACACCCGTAACGAGGGCGGCGAGAACGGTCAGAACCACAAGGGTCTCATGACCTTCGACCGCAAGTACAAGAAGGACTCCTTCTACGCCTACAAGGCATGGCTGAATCCCGAGCCCATGGTCCACCTGTGCGGTAAGCGCTATGTTGACCGTGTGGAGGATGTGACGAAGGTCACCGTTTACTCCAACCAGCCCTCCGTGGAGCTCTTCGCCAACGGCGTATCTCTGGGCGTCCAGGAAAAGGGCAGCAACCCCTTCTTCTACTTTGATGTTCCCAACGCCGGCACCACCCATCTGGTGGCTGTTGCCGGCGATTGCCGTGACGAGAGCGTCATCAACAAGGTGGCCCAGTTCAACGAAGCTTACCGTCTGAAGGAAAAGGGCGCCATCCTCAACTGGTTCGACATCACCGAGCCCGAGGGCTACCTGAACCTGAACGACAAGATGAGCACCATCATGGCAACCCTCCAGGGCAAGATGCTCCTGGGCAGCATCATGATGAAGCTGATGCCCAAGGGCAAGGACGGCGGCAAGAATCAAGTCATGGGCGGCTTTGAGCTCACCGGTGACATGATGGCTATGCTGGGCGGCTTCACCTTCCTGCGCCTGCTGAACATGGCCGGCGGTATGCTGGGCATTGAGATGACCAAGGAAGAGCTGCTGGAGCTGAACGCCAAGCTGAACAAGATCAAGCGCCCCAAGGAAAAATAAATAAAATAAAAGGAAAAGGAGAGAGCCTCGGCTCTCTCCTTTTTTGTTTGTATAAGAATACCACCGGCTGTGCCGGTGGTTCCAAAAAGCTTTAGCTATGCATAGTCCCGCCGCAGCGGAAAGCCTCCCTCTGATGAGGGGGCCTTTATGCCCGCACCGGCCAAGGCTCCCCTTGTGTAAAAGGGGCTTTGGCAGGGTAACGATGCCGGGAAAAAGGCCCCCTTGTGTAAAGGGGGCTGTCATGGCGTTAGCCATGACTGGGGGATTGTCGCTGTAAGCTGTTTCGATTTCGCCGAAAACCAATGCGAAAAGGCAGCCTTTTC
>JAZUMW010000145.1:0-52934 GCA_045603825.1 Faecousia sp. | reverse complement strand
TGCGGAAAAGCTGACCGGCGTCCGATTGAAGGATCTGACCTGCGGCGGGGAGAGTGAAATTGCCTGCGACGGACTGTTCGTCAGTGTGGGAAGACAGCCTGCCTCCCAACTGGTGCGCGGCCAGCTCGAACTGGATGATGGCGGTTATGTGATTGCCGACGAAACAACTAAGACCGGGCTCCCCGGAGTGTATGCCGTGGGCGATGTGAGGACCAAATTGCTCCGGCAGGTGGTGACCGCTGTAGCCGATGGGGCGACGGCTGTGCATATGGCGGAACAATACCTGGCGGGAGGGGCCTGATACGGCTCTATAGACACAGGGTATTTAAAACGGACTGTTCAGATCCTGTTAAGTTTATTGATGATTATCGCGGATATTATAACTGTGCAGAAAATCTGAAATGACAACCAAACTCCTCTGTATCTTGCAGAGGAGTTTTTCTTTTGGGCGGTATAATTCTACCCTGTTTACAGATACTAACAGCGCAATTTATAGAACTAATATAGGCGCACAGGAACCTCCCTCTGATGAGGGACTTGTCACGGCATGGCCGTGACGGAGGGAGAGTACTACTACCCCTCTGTCACCTGCGGTGACAGCTCCCTGACAGGGGAGCCTTCCGACTGCCCCGCAGAAAAGGAGATTCATATATGAAAGCAACCGGAATAGTCCGCCGCATAGACGACCTTGGCAGGGTTGTCATCCCCAAAGAGATCCGCCGCACCATGCGCATCCGCGAGGGCGACCCGTCAGAGATAACATTGGCACGAAAGACCTTGTCCGGACGCTTTTGCGTTTCCTGGACGATCGTCACATTTGAGATATCTTTCGTGCCGGAATTAAAAGTTTCGGCGCTCTTTTCTCCCGTTTCGGGACTGTTTCCGCTTCCGTTACCGGCTTCCGGATCGTCCGGAAGGGCTCTGCAGCGGAGAATGCTGTCGATGTCTGCCTTGAGTTTGATATCGACGTGATCTTCAAAGACGTAGAAGACAAATGAACCCTCTACTTATGTATTGCTAAGAAAAATCGAAAATTGGGAAAAAATAAGTGTAAACATATTTTGAACAAGCGTGTATAGGACTTCCGACAACCGATAACAGCGCAGGAAGAGAGCGGTTTTTCAGATCTGTGACACCCGTGACAACTGTGACGGCTTTTTCGGGACGCCTCATCCTGTCGCGAACAGCAAAGAGGCAAATCTGCATAATGAAAAAAGAAGTCGGGGATGAACCGTCTGCGGTCCATCCCCGACTTTATCTGTCGTATATTCGTTTGTCTCGTTGGAATCCCGGATCAGTCCTGCTCCGGCTCCAGCAGGTCCTCCATGCGGCAATGGAGCGCCTTGCTGAGCTTTCGCAGAGTGATGGCGGAGGTCTTGTTGATATCCCGCTGCCCCTGCTCGAAAAGCTGGATCTGCCGCAGGGGAACGTCCGCCTCTGACGCAAGCTCCGACTGGGACATTCCGCAGGCATCCCGCCGCTTCCGGAGCCGGGTCTGCGGAGAGGTCTCCTGCATCCGCTGATTCACGCGTTCCACGAAATGCAGAATATCCATCTCATGGTACAGGGGGTACATCTGCAGGATCTCCTCCAGGGACACCGCTTGCAGGATCTCCATAAAGGAATACCCGGTGAACCACTGGTAATACGCCAGCGCCCAGCCCGCCCAGTATTCCGGGGACTTGTCCAGATACATGGCGTCTTCCCGGTCGGCAAATCGGACGCCCGCCTCGCTCAGGATCTCCCTGGCCAGCTCGCAGCCGTTCATTCCGGCTACGTATCGCGGGTTCCCCGCCGCAAACTGTTTCCCGCCGGGTGTGACGGCCAGCGCATCCGCAAAGATTACCGGCGGGATCTCCAGCGTCATAAGGGCGAAATCCATCGCGTGGCCCAGGACACTCTGGGCGTTTCCCAGATAAAGCTCATCGTAAGCGCGGATCGCCATTGGTCATCCCTTCTCTCATAATGTCCAGCATATATAGCTGGGACAGATCGTCCGATGCTTGTTTGCTCCTGCGGTAGTCCCGCCGGGCCTCCCGGTCCCGGACCGCCTTTTTCTCGTAATATGTCTCCGCGTCCGCAGGCTCCGCATCCAGGAATCGAATCTGTTGGAAGGCCCTTTCGCTCTTCAGAACGATCTGTTCCCCCAGCTTTCCCAAACGCATGGCCTCGGAAAGCTTGTTCAGGGAGATCGTGCCCGCCACAAAATCCTGGGCAAAGCTGAAATAGGAGTCGTCGGCCCGGTAGCCGATGATCACGTCATAGGGGGCCGGATCGAGGAAGAAATGCGCCTGCAGATAGTTCTTGGCCTCTTCCGAAATGCTCCCGGCCTGCCAGTAGCTGCGGTACCGCGTCAGAAGGGCAAGCCAGTTGAGAATGCTGTATTCCGGGGCGTTCAGATTCAGAATAGCCAGGCCGTCCAGAGCCAGCTCATATCGGTTGGCGAAGCCATCCGTGTTTTTGGCGCAGGCCCACTCTTTCGCCAGCTCCGGACTTTCGGTGGTATAGAATCCGGAGCCATAATCATTGTTTTTTTTGCCACCGTTCAGAACCGGCCTTTCGACGATGTGGTCGGAGCCATGAAAAACGATCACAGCCATCCCTCCTTTGAACCGATTATATCGCTACAGCGATATAATGTCAAGAGGCGCAGGAAGTCATGAATCGTCGAAAGCCTACCGTTGAATCGTTGAAATCACGCGATCCGACCAAAGGTTAGCAAGCATCGCGTCTGGATATCCAGTCGCCCTTTTGGGAGTAACCCCAAACCCTTTGCACAGAGAAGAAAATGAAAAGCGGCATAAAGACAACGGAGTTCGATAAGCCGCAGCGCTAATTGAGAATCGCTCTTGATCTTCCAATAGTTAAAGCCGTGTCCCTATGGTAAGGGATACAGCTTTATTGTATGGATTTCGTAATCTGCAGTGCCGCAGATAACAATTTATCTTCAGCGTTTCTTTTGCGCTGCTCCTTTACAAAATCAATGAGCGACTGCATGCTTGCTGAGACAAAACCGCCTTTTTTCCACGCCAGGGAAAAATCGATCATAAGGGGAGGGGAGAGACGGTGGGTCGATTGTACCTCACTGCCGGGATGAGCAGGCAGAATACTCCTTCCCAGGGGAAAGAGGCCAAGGCCGTAGCCACTGTTCACAAGGAAGCGGAGCCCCTGACTGTTCCTGGCAACCACTTCGGTATCCAGCAGCGGGTGGATGTGGTGCCTGTGAAAGTAGGCCTCCACCTCTTGGGCAATTACACCTTCGAATTTGGGAATCAAGATCCGTTCCTTTTCCAGCATCTCCGGTTGCAACTGGGAGTAGCCGAACAGAGGATGGCACGGAGGAAGGGAGACTCCGAACTCAATTCTTCCAAAGGGAACGCTGTCAAGGCGGGGAGTTACCGCACCGGAGGGGATTACCCCAAGATCATATTATCAGAACCACCTTCGTTCCATCGGAAGCGATCTTGCGAGGTAAGGGGCGCCGATTTCGGCGCAAAGAAATAAAACAGTCAACAGCCGCGTTTACCTTCCATGGGAGCACGCGGCTGTTTCCGTGAAGTCGGCCCATGACGCGAAAGAGATATAGCCAAATTGAATGGCTTGCATTCTATATTGGCATTTTTCTTATAGCTCCGATTGGTGTAAAGTTACGATAAGAAAATCTAAAACATGATTCCCGACAAGGAGGAAAGACGAAATGTCGACACTGCGATCCAGTATCCCTCACATTCCCTGTGAGAATTTCCGATTGAACTATATCCCGGATGTGACTTACGCCAGAAGAGAAACAAGGGATCTCAAAATGCGGATCCTGACGCCAAACCGGGTGCCCCAGATCATGCATCATGAAAACGGCTTTTCTCGGGACAATATGGACTCTGCCTACGGAGACAACAAACACCTCCGCCCGAGGCCTTTTTCGGAGCAGGAGATTCGCCTTCCTGCCGTGATTCATCTGATGGGATCCGGTTTTAACGGCAGCGAGGGTTACGCGGGTCTGGCGTCCTTCAGTGAACTGGCGCGGCGGGGGATTGTACTGGCAAACATTGACTATCGGGGTGCTTCTCTGGACGATACCCGCTTCCCGGATGCCATTCAGGATGTGAAGGAGGCTGTGCGGTTTCTTCGGAAGAATGCCGGTGCCTATGGGATCGACCCGGAAAGGATTGTGCTGATGGGTTCCTCCTCCGGCGGATATACCGTTTCCATGGCGGGGGTGACCGGAGATGAGGACGCGGAATTGCTCACAGGAGAAAACCTTGATGTCTCCTCCAGGGTGCGAGGTGTGATTGATATGTTCGGTCCCCAGGATTTTGAGCTGGAGGCGGAGGACCGCAGGGCCATTGGCAACTCCAGGGTGGGGAAGCTGGTGGAGGAGGCCTACTCCCTCTTCCGCAACGATCCGGTTTCAAATCCTGCGATCCTCCAGACTGCCAGTGTATTGAAAAGAATATCACCTGAAAAGGAGATCCCGCCCTTCCTCATTTTTCACGGGGACCAGGACCGGGCGGTGCCCCACCGGCAGAGCGAGCGGCTCTTTGAGGCGCTCAAAGCTGCGGGCAAGGAGGTGAGCTTCTACACCGTCATCGGCGCGGGACATGAGTTTTCCTTCAGCACGGAGGCAACAGAGCTGGTCGCTGGTTTTATTCTCAGCCTATAGTCACTCAGGGATGGCCCTGTGATCATACTTTATCAAATAATAAAGGAGAGATTTCAATGAAGAACACTTTGACAAGACGCGACTTTCTGAAGGTTCTGGGGATTGGCTCCGTCGGTGCGGCCGCAATGATGCTGGCTAGCTGCGGCAAGGACTCCGGCGCCGAGACCTCCTCCAATACCGCAGGTTCGACGGCATCTGCCGGCAGCAGCGGGACTGCTGCCCAGCCCGCCACCGGCACCACCAATTTCACCGCCGCCGAGGCGGGAGAGGTGATCACCTCCTCCACCGTTGCGGGCGAGAACTTCGAGCATATTACCGTGATCGGCAATCTGCCCGGCACTTTGGACGGCGGCAACCATGGCCATCTCTGGTCCGCCTGCTCCTATGAATGCCTGGCGGCCACCAACCCGGACGATTCCCTCTATGGTCAGCTCATTGATGGCAGCAAGGGCGCGGACGGCTATCTCTATGAGCATACCGCAGGCAGCACAGATTACGACGTTCATCTCTATGAATACATCGTGGACGGCAACGGCAATCCTCTTACCGCCGATGATGTAGTCTACTCCTATGAGTGGCATATCGCCAACGGCAAGGCCCGCGGCTTCACCTTCTATGATTCCATTGAGGCCGTTGATACCTACACTGTCCGCTTTCACATGAAGGAGGAGGTCAACCGCCTGGGCGGCATGAACACCTACTTTACCAGCCTGCGCTGCTTCACCCGGAAGTCCTTCGAGGAGAGTGGGGAGAGCTTTGCCATGAGCGCTGTCACCACCGGTCCCTATGACATTGCCGATTTCCAGGCGGATGTCAGCATCACCCTGAAGAAGAAAGAGAACTACTGGCAGGATCCCGACCTCATCAATCCGTTGAATACCCCCAACGTGGAGGAGATCCTCATCAATAAGACCGGCGAGACTGCCCAGTCCATCATCGCCCTGGAGACCGGCAACGCCGACCTGCTGGAGAACCTGGGTTACATGAACGCGGCTCCTTTCCTGGAGGGCGGCGAGTACTACGGCAAGTTCAACACCATGGTGGTGGATGGTACCAGCATCTATACCCTCTATCCCAATGTGGATGCCGGAAGCGTTATGAGCGATCTGAACCTGCGCCTTGCTGTTTTCTATGCCCTGAATGGCGACCAGCTCACCGCGGCTATGGGAACCGGCGTGGGAACACGGGTGACCTGTTGGGGGAATCCCATTGCTTCCGATTATGATCCCTCCTGGGAGACGATCGACAGCTATATCACCGGCTACGATCCTGAGAAGGCCAAGGAGTATCTGAAGAAGTCCTCCTATAAGGGTGAATCTCTGCGGATCCTGTACGGCAACTTCGACGGCAACTTCGGCACCATCTCTGCGGTGGTCCAGAATATGCTGGATGCCGTGGGCATCAAGTCGGAGATCAGCGCCTACGATATGGCGAACTTCGGCGCCGTTCACGAGGATCCCAAGACCTGGGAGCTTTGGCTCACCACTGCGGGAGGCCAGTCCGGCGGCTATGTGGCCTCTGCCTGGTTCAGTAGTCTGGACTATAACAACCGCAAGCCGGGCGGCACTACCCAGTTTTTTGCCCATGATGATGATATGCAGGCCCTGGTGGAGCCCATCGTCCTTCCCGAGACCCATACCGCGGAAAACATGAATGCCGTCTATCAGTACCTCCTGGATCAGGCCTACTTCTATCCCATCTGCACGGTCAAGTCCGTCAGTGTCTTCAGCCTTGCCATCGATATGTCGAGCGTGGTCCTCACCAGCAACAACGCCGTGAAGACCAATGCCCTGAAGCCCGCTAAGTAAAAACCAAACGGAAAAACCTCCGGCAAAATCAGTCCCGTATTGATTTTGCCGGAACTCTAAAGAATAGGAGCTTCTATGTGGAAATACGTATTACGCAGGCTGTTCTGGTTGGTAATCACCGTGGTCTGCGTAGCAATGCTGATCTTTACGGTCATGCATTTTACCCCGGGAGATCCCGCCAAGATCATTTTGGGCGAGGGCTACCCTGATGCTGATTACGCTGCACTGAGAGATAAGCTGGGACTGAACGATCCCTTCTTTACACAACTTTTCCGTTTTCTCTTTAACGCCTTCTGTAAATTCGATTTCGGCGATTCCTGGACCTATGGGGTGCCGGTGGTGGAGGAACTCGGCAGGCGACTGCCGCGGACCATGCTTCTGGGGCTCTTCGGTGTGGTGTTCAATACAGGTCTTGGTATCCCTCTCGGCATTTCCGCCGCCCTGCACCGCAACAGCTGGCAGGATCAGGGCGTCATGGTGATGAGCATGCTGCTGATCTCCATTCCCGGTTTTTGGCTGGCCATCGAGATGGTGGTGCTTTTCACCAAGGAGCTGCAGTGGCTGCCCGGCTACGGCATCGGTACATGGAAGCACTGGGTCATGCCGATCCTTGCCACAGCGTTCGGCGGTATCGCCAACATGGCGCGCCAGACCCGTTCCGCTGTGCTGGAGACCTGCAGAGCGGACTTCGTGACTACCGCCCGGGCCAAGGGCCTGCCGGAGAAGGTGGTGACCTATAAGCATATGCTGCCAAACGCCATGATTCCCATTTGCGGCATGCTCGGCGGCCAGTTCGGAAGAATGATCTCCGGCTCCGCCATCATTGAAACCGTATTCTCCTTCCCGGGCGTGGGCACTTACATGCTGACGGGCCTGCAAAACCGGGATTACCCCATCACCCAGACCTGCGTGCTGATGCTCTCCACTTTTTCTGCATTTATGACCTTGATGGTGGACCTCTCCTACGCGTGGCTGGATCCACGCATCAAAGCACAGTACGTTCACTACGGAGAGAGGAGGCCAAAAGCATGACAGAGTTGAAAAAGACGACTGGCACCGGCAAGAAGGTCAAGCGGGAAAAACACCAGACCGCCTTCGGCCAGACCTGGGACCGGCTGCGCCGGATGCCCGTGGCAATGATCGGACTCGGCGGCCTGAGCCTTCTCATCTTCATGGCCATTTTCGCGCCGCTGATCGCGCCATACTCTCCGACGGAGATGGATTTTTCCGCCATGTTCGCAGCCCCCAGCGCAAAGCATCTCTTCGGATGCGACAACCTGGGCCGGGATATCTTCAGCCGCATCGTCTACGGCGCCAGATACTCCCTCTCCCTGGGCTTCATCGTTTCCCTCATCCACATGGCTGTGGGCGTCTTCTTCGGCTGCATGGTGGGTTACGCGGGCGGTCGGGTAGACAACCTGGTGATGCGCCTCTGTGACATTGTCTCCGCCATCCCCGGTCAGCTCTTCGCCATTCTGATCTCCGCCTCCCTTGGCGCAGGCTACGGCTATACCGTACTTGCGATGGCCCTCAGTGGCCTTCCCGGCGGCATCCGCGGCACACGTTCCATGGCACTGAAGGAACGGAATATGGAGTATCTGGAGGCGGCCCAGGCTATGAACTGTTCCAAATTCAAAATTCTGTATAAACATATGATGCCCAATATCATCGCCCCCCAAATCATCGGAACGACCATGGGCATCGGCGGTACAATCCAGGGCGCGGCGGGCCTCGCCTACATCGGCCTTGGCGTGCGGCCTCCTACACCCGAGTGGGGCGCCATGCTTTCCGACGCCAGGACCTTTCTTCTGACGAACCCCATGCTGCTGTTCTGGCCCGGCATTGCGATCGCATTTACCATTCTGATGGTCAATATGTTCGGCGACGGACTCAGGGATGCGCTGGATCCCCGTCTGAAGGACTGAGAGGGGAGGAGAACACATGACAGAGGAAAAGAACCTTCTTGAAATCCGGGACCTGGTCACGGAATACAGTTCCAACCGCAGAATTGTTCATGCGGTGAACGGCATCTCTCTCAATCTGAAACGGGGCGAGACATTGGGCCTCGTAGGAGAGACAGGCGCGGGAAAAACCACCATCGCCAAGACCATCCTCCGTATCCTGCCGGATTCTTCCGCCAGGGTCAAAAACGGAGAGGTCATCTTCGACGGGAAGGACCTTCAGAAACTTGAGGAGCGGGAGATGCAGAAGATTCGCGGCAATAAGATCGCCATGATCTTCCAGGACCCCATGACCGCCTTGAACCCGACCATGACCGTGGGCAAGCAGATCGAGGAGGTCATCCTGCGGCATAATGAGATCTCAGTTCAGGAGGCAACGAAGCGGACGGAGGAGATGCTTGAAATGGTGGGCATTCCCGCCATCCGTTACGGAGAGTTCCCTCACCAGTTTTCTGGCGGGATGAAACAGCGGGTGGTTATCGCCATGGCTCTTGCCTGTGACCCGGAGCTGTTGCTGGCGGACGAACCGACAACCGCGTTGGATGTGACCATACAGGCTCAGGTGCTGGACATGATGAACGATCTCAAGCAGCGCCTTGGCACCAGCACCATCCTGATCACCCATGACTTGGGGGTGGTGGCAGAGACCTGTGATATCGTTGCCGTGGTCTACTCCGGTCAGAATATGGAAAGCGGCAGCAAGGAGCAGGTCTTCCACCGTCCGATGCATCCCTATACCGTGGGACTCTTCGGCTCCCTTCCCCGTCTGGACGACGACAGCAAGTTTTTAAGCCCCATCGACGGTCTGCCTCCGGACCCCACCAATCTTCCCGAGGGCTGTCCCTTCCAACCGCGCTGTCCGCACGCAACGGAGGCCTGCCATGGGGAGATCCCCAACATAGAAACGGAACCCGGACACTTTGTGCGGTGTGTCAACTTTGAAAGGGGGATGGTCTGATGGCTCTCCTGGAAGTAAAAAATCTGAAAAAATACTTCGACCTCAGAGGTGCGAAAAACCATGCGGTGGACGGCGTCAGCATGACCATCGAAAAAGGACGCACCATGGGCGTCGTAGGAGAATCCGGCTGCGGAAAATCCACGCTGGGCCGCACAATCATTCGCCTACAGGACGCGACCGGCGGTCAGGTGCTTCTGAACGGGGAGGACATCACCAACGCCAGAGGAAAAGACCTTCGCAGACTGCGGGAGAAGGTTTCCATCGTGTTCCAGGACCCCTATTCCTCGCTGAATCCCCGTATGACGGTAGAAGCTACCATCAAAGAGCCTTTGCAGGAGGCCCACCGGTTCACAAGGGCCCAGATCGCGGATCGCACCGAGGAGCTCATGGATCTCGTGGGAATCGAAGAACGGCTTCGTCTGGCGTATCCTCATGAGATGGACGGCGGGCGGCGGCAACGGGTGGGCATTGCCCGGGCCATTGCGCTGAATCCGGAATTCATCGTCTGTGATGAGCCGGTCTCCGCTCTGGACGTGTCTATTCAGGCGCAAGTACTGAACTTCCTCATCCGTCTTCAGGACCAGATGGGACTCACCTATATGTTTGTGACCCATGACCTCAGCGTGGTTCGGCATATTTCCGATGACATCAGTGTAATGTACCTCGGCCAGTTGGTGGAGACCAGCCCCTCCAAGGAGCTGTTCAAGCGCCCGCTGCACCCTTACACCAAGGCCCTGCTCTCTGCCATCCCTTCGGTGGATATCGATCATCCCATGCAGCGGATCAAACTGAAGGGCGAGATCACCAGTGCCATCAATCCCAAGCCCGGATGCCGCTTCGCACCACGCTGTGTCTACGCGACCGAGGCCTGTAAGGAACCCCAGGAAATCCGGGAAGTGGAGAAGAACCATTTTGTGGCCTGTTGTCGTGTGGGCGAGATCAATTGATTTGCCATTGTCCCGCTTCCGCTGTACAATAAGGACAAGATACAGCGGAAAGGGGAAGCAATATGAGCTCTTCCAGTTTTGAATTCTACAAGGCCTTTTTCTTTGTGGCAAAGTACGGAACGCTAAGCCGTGCCGCAGCAGAATTGTACATCACGCAGCCCAGCCTGACGAAAAGTATTCATAATTTGGAGAACCAGCTGGGCTGCCCACTTTTTACGAGAACGGTAAAGGGCATGACGCTGACCGTGGAAGGCCAGCTGCTCTATGACCGGATCTCTCCTGCCTGTGAAGCGATCCTGAATGCGGAGCGGGAGATCGACAGCCTGCGGCGTTTAAAGACAGGCACGGTACGGATCAATACGAACAATCTATTGACAAAGACGGTTTTGATACCCGCTATTGAGGACTTCCGGCGACAGCACGAGGATGTGGTTTTTGAGCTGCATACCGAGAGCTTTACCCAAACACGGCGGGGCCTGGCCTCTGGAAGACTGGACCTGGGCCTGGACTATGAGGACCGTCCCTATCAGGACCAAATGGCGATCCACCGGGACGGGCAGTCCATCAAGCTCTGGGCAGGGGAGGCCTACTATGATATCCCTGTGGCGGGTAGAGCATGGTCGTCCTATCTGGGGAAAAGGCTGAGTACAGAGGAGATCGCTGCTTTCCCGCTGATTCTCCGTCCTCAGCTGGAAAATAGTCAGATCGATTTTTACAAGGCCATTTTCCGCCCGGAAGGAGTCAGTGTCCGGGATATCTATGCCTCCGGAATCGAGACGCGGATCGCCCTGGTCCTGAACGGACTCGGCGTAAGCTTTATGCCCCATCAGTGTGCTGAACCTTATCTCAGCACCGGAGAGATGGTGCAGCTGGACTATGAGGGATATCTCCCGGCGCGCCGGATGGTGGCGTTTACGGATGCTCAGCGAGGCATGAGCATGGCGGCGCGAGAATTTTTGAACCTTCTCATCAAGAGAGAGCAAATGATTGAGGGCGCGACTCTGGAGTAATGCCGCGCCCGGAAAGGCGTGACAACAACATGAAACGAGTTGTGGCCCAGACCCCCTACGGCAAGATGGTAGGGGAAGAGGAAAACGGCATCCGGTGCTTTAGAGGAGTGCCTTACGCGGCCGCCCCGGTGGGAGAGCTTCGTTTCCGTGCTCCCCAGTGGCCGGAGCGGACGGAAGAGGAGATCCCCTGTCTCAGCTATGCCCCGGACTGTATTCAGATCCCGCGCTATGATCGGGTTCCCACGCCCGGGAGACCCCTTCCGAAGCCCTCTGTCACCAGCGAGGACTGCCTCAGAATGAATATCCAGGCCCCAGTGAGGGACGCTGAGCAGCTGTTTCCGGTATTTGTATGGCTCCATGGCGGGGATATGCTGAACCGCGAAAATCGCCCTTCCATCACGGGAGACGCTTTTGTCAACCGCGGGATCGTCTTCGTGACGCCGGTGTGGCGCTGCGGTGTTTTCGGGAATCTCGGCATTGAGGAACTGAGAGAGAGGGAGGAGCATGGCTCCACGGGAGCTTACGGCATCCTGGACCTCATCCAGTGCCTCCGCTGGATCCGGGAAAATATCTCCGCCTTCGGCGGTGACCCGGGGAACGTCACCATTGGCGGCCAGTCCTCCGGTGCTATGACCGTGAAGGCTCTGGTGGCTGCGCCCCCCGCGAAGGGCCTCTTCCGGAGAGCCATCGCCCAGTCGGGCGGCGGAATCTGGGATGTGGACGGGGCCATCTCCATGGAACGGAAGGACGAGCTGAGCCGGGAGTGTATGCGGCTTGCCGGCGTGGATGTGGAGGAGCTTCTTACAGGAGATGCCCGGGAAATCAGTGAAAAGCTGGGCAGAGCCATGGCTGCCATGGAGTTCGAGCAGACCTCCCTCTCCAAGATGTTCTTCAAGCCCTCCGTGGATGGCTACGCCATCTTCGCGGACTACGGTCGGGAACTCTACGACGGCATGGGTGGTGACGTGGATGTGATGTGCGGCACCATCCGGGAGGAGTGGAACAATTTTGTCCACCAGGTGCCGGGCGGAATCGAGGGATATAACCAGGCCTTTGCCCTGGCGGCCGCGCTCAGCTGGGCTGTCCGCAACACGGAATTGGGGAAGAAGCCCGTTTATCACTATTTCTTTGATCATGATCTGCCGGGAGAGAACCCCTCTCCTCACCATGGCAGTGAGATGCAGTATGTGTTTGGGATGCTGGACCCGGCAAAACGCCCCTGGTGTCAGTACGACTATCTCATCGAGAACGCATGCGTGGATTACTGGACCAGCTTCATTCGGACTGGAGTACCGTCCTCCTTCGGGCGTGCGATATGGCGTCCGTATCAGGCGGAGGATCCGGTGTCGCTGCATATCACCAATACCGGGATCCGCTGTGAGAGCCTGGGAGATGAGAAGCGGGTGGCGGAGGCAACCGCCTTCCTGCTGGCACACCCCGGCGTACTTAAGGACCGTTTCTTCAAGGAGTGATTGTAATGGAGATGAATAAAGCGCTGACCGAGCGCGTAACTGCATTTAATCCCCAGACGCCCATGGCGCTGCGGCCCCCCAAACGGGGAGAGCCCAGGCATGCCATGAGGCCCGAGGATGTGGCCTATCCCGTGGAGTATCTGGAAAACGGCGACGTGATCCTGCGGGTGAAAGCGCCCGGCGCAAAGACAGTGACCGTGGAATCCGCCCGCCTTGCGGTGTGGAAGATCGATCAGGAGCTGGAGAGAGGAGAGAATGACATCTTCTCCTGTACTCTCCCAAAGGAGCTTGGACTGAAGGGAAATGTGGTACTGAACTTCAGAATCGACGGCGCCCCCACAGTGATCGCCAATATCCCTGTGCAGCACTACGGCTTCCAGATTGTAAACTTCATTGAAATGCCCGATCCGGAGCTTCCGGAGCTTCTCCTGAAGAGAATCCCCCACGGGGCGGTCACCCGGGAGATCTTCTGGTCGGAGACCATGGGCGCGCTGGAATGCTGCCTCATTTATACCCCGCCCGGATACGAGTGCGGTGAGGATTACCCGGTGCTCTACCTGCAGCACGGCGGCGGGGAAAATGAGACCGCCTGGGTCTACAACGGAAAGCTTCCCAATCTTCTGGATACCCTCATCTACGAGGGAAAGGCCGTTCCCTTTGTGGTCGTTATGAATGACGGCATGGAGAAGGTTCCGGGGTCCCAGGGATTCGAAAGCATCGAGGGAATCCTGACAGAGGACTGCCGCCGTTTCGTTGAAAAGAAATATCGGGTCAGTCGTGAGCAGAGTCACCGGGCCATCGCAGGCCTGTCGTTGGGTTCCATGCAGGCAAGCTATATCGGGATGCGGCATCCGGAGCTCTACAGCGCCATCGGGTCCTTTACCTATCTGCGCTGCCGGGACCAGGACAACACTCATGAGGGCAACCCGCATCTCAATATTCTGAAGAATTATGATGAGTTTACCTCATTGTACCGGCTGCTCTTCCGAAGCATCGGCGGCGCAGAAGCACATCTTCATGAATTTGAGGAGGATGATGACTTCCTCCGTCACTATGGGATCGACGGCTGGAGCGGTTATGAGCGGCACATCTATCCCGGCGAAACCCATAACTGGAACTGCTGGCGGAGAGCGATAAAGGATTTTGCACAGGCTGTCTTTCAGTGGATCTGAGCAAGAGAAAAGAGGGGGAGCAAGGTGAAGAACCTGGAAAAGTACGATCTTTACGGAGTCAAGAGCGGAAAGACCTCGACGGAAAGAAAGAAGAGCGCATTTTCCCACAGCCGGTATTACCACCGGTATTTCCAGGGCTACACCGAGATTATGGATGAAACCGGCCGCATCACCCGGGTCTATACCGCTCCCTGGCGGGTACAGGACTGTTCCGACAGGGAATGGATACGGCAGAAAATCGTTTATGCTGCACTCTATCTTCTGGCAGTTCTCTTTGTTGCAATCGGACTCAGTCTTCGGACGCCGGGCAATCTCTCCTGGATCGTCAGCCTTCCGGGGCTTCCGGCAGTGATCCTGACCTTCCTTGCCGGCGCGCATCTGGTCTCCTATCTCTGGACAGGACGGAAGATGACTCCTTATGAGGAGCGCGCCTCCAGTAACCTGAAGCTCTTTACTGTGCTGGCGGCGGCACTCAATGCGCTGACTGCGCTCATGGAAGTGGCCGTGGGGCTTTTTCAAAGAGAGATGGAGCTGGGTTTCTCCGTCGTCACCGGGTTGTTGGTGCTTCTGGGGGCGGCGGCACTCTTTGCCATCAACCGCATGGAAGCGAAAGCACGCTACATTGAACTTGAAAATGATACGCCTATCCCCGCCGGCGGCAGTATGATCCGCTGAGACGGGGTGCTGAAAGGATAAATGCATATGACACACTATCCCATTTTCTGCGGCGCGGCCATGCGCTGCGTCGACCCGCCGAAGGAAGATCTTCATCTTCTGCACGGCCCGGGGGAGACCTTCGGCAGCATTCTGGACAGCGTCTCTGTACGAGCCATGGCGCTGGCCTGCGGGCCGGAGAAGGTCCTTTTTGTCAGCTTTGAAAACCCGCGCTCTCTGATGCCGGAACGGAATCTGGGGATCCTGGAGGAATGGACCGGGATCCCCAGAAATCATATCTTCTACTTTTGCACCCATAACCACGCCGCCGTAGAGATCCGCTCTCAGGAAAAAATGCGGATGCCGGTGGGCGGCCCTACCCAGGAGGAAATGGACGCCTACTATCGCTATGAGGGTTTCCTGCAGGAGAGCATGCTTTCGGCGGTGGATGAGGCGCTGGCCTCCCTGCGGCCCGCCCGGGTGGGCTGGGCCACCGGTGAAAGCTATATCAACTGCAACCGGATCAGCGACTATGAAGTGGTCGAGGAGGGGGAGGTCAAACGCTTCACCGGTTACGGTGTCAATTCCTCCGCCCCGGTTGACCGGGCGCTGTTTGTCCTGAAGGCGGAGGATGCGGAGGGAAAACCCATCGCCTTTCTCGTCAACTACGCCATTCACAATGTGCTCATGCATCGAAATCATACCGCTGACGGCTTTGCCGCCATCAGCGGGGATATCGGAGGGAACATCAGTCAGCTCCTGGAGAAGCAGTTCCCCGGCTCTGTGGCCCTCTGGTCCAGCGGTGCCGCGGGAGACGTACAGCCCGCCTTCATGAAGACGCTCTTCGCTGAGGATCCGGATACGGGCGCTCCCCAGGGCATTGGGATCGAGGACTTCGATGCCCAGTGCGCGCTCCTGAAGGCCACGGTCTATCGGCACTATGCCGATCTCAAGGAGACACTGAAGAAGATCACCGAGACATACGGGGAAGCAGCGGGCATCACGGTAGATGAGGAGATCCTGGAGGCCCCCTCCCGGACGGAGGATCCCTTCCGGATGCGGCTTCACCTCATGCGGATGGGAGATCTCGCGCTTATGGGCGTCAGCGGCGAGCCCTTTACCAAGCTGGGCTTCCTCATCAAGAATGCCGCTCCGGTGAGAGATCTGGTGCTGATTACCCACGACGGCCACCGGATCCAGAATGGCTATACCCAGGATGACGAGTCCCTGCGGCGGATCCTGTCGGGAGCGCCGAGAAAACGCGGTCTGCCGCCTCCCCGCTTCTTGCCGGGAACGCTGGAGCAGGAGCTGGTCCGGGGTACGAAACGGCTCTTTGCCCGCAGTATGTATGACTGAGGAGGATTACTTATGAAGATTTCAGAGATCATTGAAAAGCTGGAGGCCTGGCATCCTCCGCTCATGAATCCCAATCGTACCGCCGATACGGTCAAGTGCGGAAACCCGGAGGAAGAGTGCACCGGAGTCGCGGTAACCTGTTTTGCCTCTGTGGATGTGATCCGTCAGGCCGCGGCAAAAGGAATCAATTTCATCATCTGCCATGAACCCCTGTTTTTCGGTGACCAGGAGCGCTGCCCGGAGCTGGAGGGAGACCCGGTATATGAGGAGAAATCCCGTCTTCTCAAGGAGAGCGGCATCGTGGTCTGGCGGGATCATGACCATATTCATGGACCCGGAGGCCCCGGCGCGGAGGTCCACCCCGAAATCGACTACATCTACTACGGCATCATGAAGGAGCTGGGGTGGGAGGATTATGTGATCGGAGAGACCACAAAGCCCCTGCAATATGAGATCCCCCGGACGACGGTAAGGGAGCTTGCGCGGGAGTTTATGGAAAAATTCCGGCTCACCGGGCTGCGTGTGGTGGGCAATCTTGACGCCGAAGTCCGCAAGGTGTTTGTGTGCGAGCATATCACCGGGCGGCCGGGTGACCTCAGAGCCATTCGGAATGCAGCGGATTATGACGTGATGATCCCCCTGGAGATCGTGGACTGGACTTTGTCCGAATATGTGCGGGATGCCGCCCAGTTGGGCAAGGGGAAGGCCATTCTGGAGATGGGGCACTTCAACACCGAGGAGCTGGGCATGAAATATATGACCAAGTGGCTTCCCAAGGTGATCGGAGCGGAGGTGCCCGTTACCTTCCTTCCCTCCGGAGACAGTTTTTCTTATCTACTGAGAGAGTAAGTTTGAGCGTTTTTTGTCATAGTTCTGTCCTTGCATTTCCGACAGGATAATGATAAAGTGGTTTTATTCGAAACACTGGGGGGAAGACAATGGATTTTCAGAAGAATCGGGGAAATGAGGCGATCCCGTGGCCATACGCTGTCCATTACGATCGGGTACACCGGATCACCACCGATGTGCTGGTGATCGGCGGCGGTCTTGCGGGCTGCTCTGCGGGGATTGCGGCGGCCCGTCGAGGCGCGAAGGTGGCGGTCTGTGATAAGGCGCCCATCAAGAAGAGCGGCAACGGCGGTGCCGGTATGGACCACTGGAATACGGTGCTGGAGAACCCGGAGAGCCCCATGACCACGGAGGAAAACGTGGAGAAGGGAAAGGATACGGGCCTCGTTCATCGGGACTACATTGCCGAAAAAGGCACCTGGGATGCCTTGTTGGAGCTGCAGCGGCTGGGCCTTCCCATCGCGGATGAGCTGGATGAATTCAAGGGCGCCGCGACACGACAGGAGAGCAGCAAACTCCTTCGGGCCTATGACTACCGGGAGATGGTGGCCGTAAAACTGAGGGGAGGGAACTTCATCAAGCCGGTCCTGTACAATGCCCTGGTAGACGCCGGAGCAAAGCTCTATGAGCGGGTGATGATGACCTGTCTCCTCACCGAGGGAGGGAAGCAGGGTGCCCGGGTGGTGGGCGCCACTGGCTTCTCGATGGAGACCGGTGAATTCTATGTATTCTCCGCCAAATCCGTCATCATCTCCACAGGGTATGCCTGTAGCATGTGGATCTACAACATGGAGATCACGGGCAACAGCTACCGCTGGGACCCCAATGAGATCGGAGAGGGTCTCGCCATGGCCTGGAGGGCCGGCGCTGAGATCTACGGCATGCATCGCAACGGCAGCACCAAAGGCAACAACCCCTTTGCCTGGCCCCGCTTCGGCATCGGCAACCCGGGCAACACATGGTTCCCCTGTACCATTGTGGACAACAACGGCAAGGAGATCCCCTGGGAGGACGTGAACGGCAAGCCCCTTACCAGCGTTGAGGCCCGCAACCTCCCCGCCGAGGGCCAACGCTACATCGGTTCCTCCAAGAGCGACAACTTCCAGGGCATTGGCCAGGCGACCCTGGTTCACGACCTGGGTGACAGGATTCGCAGGGGAGAGTACGAGTTGCCCCTCTGGGCGGATCTGGCGGGCATGCCGGAGAGCGAACGGCGGAGCATCTGGGGCGTTATGATCGGCAACGAGGGAAAGAGCCGCTTCACACTCTATGACCTCTATACCCGCTCCGGCTTCGATCCGGAGAAGGACATGCTGATGGCTCCCATCGAGGTTCCGGAGAACTATATGAAGTTCGGAGCCTGGTTCCATGGGGAGATCGACCTCGCCAAGGCATGGCGTACAGAGAACGGCGGACAGGGAGAGATCGCCTGCGACTGGAACCTGATGACCAATGTGCCCGGCCTCTTTGTGGCGGGTGCCTCCGGCGGACTGGAGGGCTGCTCCTTTGCCTGCTCCTCCGGCTTCTACGCGGGGAACAGGGCGGCGGAGTTCAGCGCTGAATCCCAGCGCGGAGAGATCGATGAGGTCCAGATGGAGACGGAGCGGGAGCGGGTATACGCTCCCACCAAGCGGCTCAATGACCGGAACGCCTATATCAGCTGGAAGGAGCTCTGGGGCGGTACTGCCCGGGTCATGCAGCAGACCTGTGCAGAGTATAAGACGGTACCCATCCTGCGGCAGGGCCTTCTATGGATGAAGAGCATCCGCAATACCGAAGGGAAGATGACCTATGCCCGCAATCCTCATGAGCTGGCCAGGGTGCTGGAATGTGAGACCCGCTTTGACGTGTCAGAACTCTTCCTCCACGCCTGCATCTCGCGCATCGAGGCGGAGGATGACGGGAGCATCGGTGACGGCTACGTCTTCAACCGTCTGGAGGGGGACCGGGTGATCACTGTCCATAAGGAGAACAGGTATTGGCTCAAGGGAGAAAACCTCCCCGGGTATCTGGAGAACTATGAGCGCTGCCGCGCGAAGGAAAGGAGCGGTGACTGATGGCGGAAAACGAGTGCTATATCGTCCCCAACCCCACGGGGCCGACACTGGCGGTGTCCATCGACCCTGAGAAGTGTGTGGGCTGTAACTCCTGTGTGAACATCTGCCGGATCCAGACGCTGCTCCCCAATCCGGAGCGGGGCAAGCCGCCCATCGTGGCTTACCCCGATGAGTGCTGGTACTGTGCCTGCTGTGTGGAGGCCTGTCCCCGGGGCGCCCTGGAGATGCATCTGCCCATCAATCAGCGCATCTTCTTCAAACGCAAGCAGACCGGTGAGATCTTCCGCATCGGAGCCTCCGATGCTCCCGGCAAGAGCTATTTCAAGCCCCCGGTGGGCTGGTAAGGAGGCAAAGCATGGAATTACTTAATGCCCTTTCCCGCATCCAGGAGAGACAGGGGTATTTGCCCCAGGCGGCGCTGGAGACTCTTGCCCGGGAGAAGAACATCCCACTTCCGCATCTTTTGGGAACGGCGGATTTCTATTCCCACTTTGCATTTACCCCCGAAGAGAAGAAGGACGTGCTGGAAAACCTGTATCCGGTCCGGCTGCGGGGCATCCTGTTAAACCCCGATGGAGCATGGCAGGGATATGAGAAGGCAAAGAAAGCCCCGGAGAAGATCATCGGTACGGTGAAGGCTTCCGGACTTCTCGGCCGCAGCGGCGGCGGCTTTCCCGCTGGGGTCAAGTGGGAGCTGACCCGTGACACTGCGGCGGAGATAAGGTATGTAATCTGTAACGCCGATGAGGGAGAGCCAGGGACGGGCAAGGATCGGGCGCTCCTGCAGGAGAACCCGACAGCGGTGATCGAGGGAATGGCCATCGCGGGGCAGGCGGTGGGCGCCACCCGGGGCATTCTGTACCTCCGGGGGGAGTACGCCGATCTCAGACCCGGTATCGAGGCGGCTATCGCAGCCGCACCTGTGGAGGATTTCAGCGTAGAAGTCTTCCTCGGCCACGGTGCCTATATCTGCGGTGAAGAGACCGCGCTCATCGCCTCTATCGAGGGGGAGCGGGCAGAGCCGAGACTGAAGCCTCCCTATCCCGGAACGGAGGGCCTCTATGGGAAGCCCACCGTAGTGAACAATGTGGAAACCTTTGCCTGCGTCTCCCTGATCCTGCGGGAGGGGGCGGAGGCCTTCCGCTCCCGTGGTACGGAGGAGTACCCCGGCCCCAAGCTGTTCACCGTTCTCGGCGCGGTGGAAAACCCCGGCGTCTATGAGCTGGCTGCGGGGATCACCCTGGGAGAGCTGCTGGAAATCGCAGGCGGGCCGAAAAACGGAAAGGCCATTTCCACCGTGCTGATGGGCGGTGGCTCCGGAACAGTCGCAAAGCCGGATTGGGAGCTGCAGCTGAGTCCCGGTTCCTGCCGCGCCGCGGGGGCCAGCTTCGGCGTGGCTTCGGTACGCTTCCTTAGCGAGGGGGAGAGCCTGATTGGCCTCCTGGCTGAGCTTACGGAGTTCTACTCCCGGGAGTCCTGCGGGATCTGTGTCCCCTGCCGCGTGGGTCTCAAACGGCTTGCGGACCTCTTCCGGGATGCCGAGGCGGGAGAGCAGCTCTTCGATGCCCGGGAAACAGCTCTGAAATTGACAGACTACATCGTGAAAAATGCCCGCTGCGCCATGGCACCGGCTGCGGTGACACCGGTGGTGACGGCGCTGAGAAACTTCCCGGAGGTGTTGGCATGAAGATTGTCATGAATGGAAGAACGGTCGAGGCAAGAGATGACAGTACCATTCTGGAGGCCGCCCGGGAGAACGGAATTTCCATTCCTACCCTCTGCTGGCTCAAGGAGGTGGGCGGACCCGCCGCCTGCCGGATGTGTGTGGTGGAGGTCCGGGGGCGGCATCTTCCCGCCTGTTCCACGAAGATCACCGAGGGCATGGAGGTTATCACCGAGAGCGAGGGGCTTATCAAAGCCCGACGCCAGGCACTGGAGCTCATTGCCTCTGACCACAGGATGGACTGTACTGACTGCGGCCGCGGACCCGATTGCGAGCTCAGGGAGCTCATGAAGGCTTATGCGGTGGATGACCGGACCTTTGGCCTTGGAAGCAGAGAGAGAATCGTAGACGACAGCACGGAGCATCTTGTACGGGATAATTCCCGTTGTATCCTGTGCCGCCGCTGTGTCAATACCTGTGAGAAGATTCAGGGGATCGGAGCCATCGGCGTTCATAAGAAAGGCGCGGAGACCTATGTCGGTTTTTCACCGAGACTTGTAGAGACGGACTGCGTGCGCTGCGGCCAGTGCATCGCGGCCTGCCCCACGGGGGCGCTGACGGTGAAGGACAGTACAAAGCCGGTGTGGAAGGCCCTCTACGACAAGAAAAAAACCGTGATTCTGGCGCTGGCACCCGAGGCCGCCTCCGGCTTGGGGCGGATCTTCGGGGAAAAGGACGGATCAGTGGCAGCAGGAAAGGCGGCTGCCATCCTTCGACGTATCGGCTTCGATCTGGTGGTGAACCCCATCGACGCGGAAAGGGAGTACCGGAGAGAGACACTGGCAGCAATCCGGGAGAACTCGTTCACCGGAAGAGGACAGGTCCTGTCTTCTGACTGCCCTGCCTGGAAGAACTATGTGGAGAAAACAGTACCCCAGTGGAAAGGGGAGCTTTTGCCCATGCCTGTGCGTCCGGTCTGGCTGGCGCGCCGGATCAAGGCCGCCATGCCGGAGAAGGACATTTTCTACGTCTCCATCGACAACTGCACTGCCATGAAAGGGGAGATCCTAAGGGAGGAGAACCTCGGGGCGGTGGACGCAGCCATTACGGCAAGGGAACTCTTTGCTCTCCTCCGGCGGGCCTGTGTCTCCAGTTTTACTGCGGAAAAGGTGTGGGAGGAGATGGCCCCGGAGAGCCCGGATGTTCTGCCTGGGTTTGAAAATCTGGGAGATGGCGCATCTCCGACCTGGTCCTCCGCTGTGGAGGAGGAGAGCGCGGATCAGGTGCTTCCGATCCTTCACGTCAGCGGCCTCAAAAACGCTGCGGCTGCCTTGGCAAAGTCTTCTGTCACGTTCCTTCATGTAATGGCCTGCCCCGGAGGTTGTCAAAACGGCGGCGGCGCACCGAGAGATAGCAGAGAAGAGAGATGAAGAGCATGAAGAAATTGACACCCAAGCGGTTTGTGGGCGGCATCATCACCATCCTGCTGTTTTTGGTGGCGGCCTTTGCCGGGGGCTTCTGGCCCGAGGGCGGTGAGATCACCCTGGCGGGCTTCCGCACCATCCTCATCCTGGTGGCCTTCCTCATTATGCTGGTGCTGGAGGTGCTGCCCGTGGTGGTGACGAGCCTCCTTTTCGTGGGCCTCATGCCCGTGCTGGGCGTGGTGCCGGGCCTGGGACAGGCCCTCACCGGCTTCTCGAACCCGGTGGTGTTCTTCACCCTGGCCTCCTTCGGCATCGCCGCGGCCCTCATCCGGGTGCCCCTCTCCAAGCGGGTCCTGGCAGCCATGCTGCGGGCCTTCGGCAACAGCATCGAGGCGGGGCTTTTCGCCATGATGGGCTGCTGCGCCCTGGTCTCGGCTCTCGTCTCCAACGTGCCCTGCTGCGCCGTGTTCATGGCCCTCTCCCTCAGCTTTTTGGAGCTTTACGAGGATGAGAAGGACAAAAAGCAGACCGGCCGGGCCTTCATGATCGCCATTCCCGTGGCCTCCATGATCGGCGGCATGATGACCCCCGTGGGGTCCAGCGTCAACCTCATCGCCATGCAGCAGCTGGTAAACGCGGGCTACCCGGAGATCAGCTTCGTCCAGTGGATGTGCGTGGGCATCCCCTTCACCATCGTCCTGCTGCCCGTGGCCTGGTTTTTGATATGCAAGATCTACAAGCCCGTCTCCGTCACCCGCCAGCAGGTCATCGACTTCGCCGACGGCCTGGGCGTCCCCGAGAAGATCGAGGGGCAGGAGCGCACCGTCATCCTCATCGTCTCCGTGATGCTGGTGCTGTGGATCCTCTCCAGCTGGGTCAAGGACATCAACACCATGGTGGTGGCCATCCTGGGCTGCGTGGTGCTGTTCCTCCCGGGCATCGACGTTCTGAACGTGGACGCCTTTTTGAAGGAGAATAGCTGGGACGCTTTCTTCCTGGTGGGCACCGTCATCTCCATCTCCGCCGCCATGAACTCCAACGGCGTTGGCGCCGCCATCGCGAACCTCATCGCCTCCGCCCTGCCCAGCGCCGTCTCCACCCCCATGATGGTGGCCATCTGCGCCGCGATCATCTTCGTAACCCTCATCGTGATCCCCGTGGCCACCAGCCTCATCCCGCTGATGCTGCCCGTGCTGATCACCGTGGCCTCCGGCGCGGGGGTCTCCCCGGCCCTCATCACCCTGGTGGCCGCCGTCTGCGCCTGCAACTGCTACCTGCTGCCCCTGGACACCGTGGTGCTCATCACCTTCGGCAAGGGCTACTACTCCATGATGGATATGCCCAAGAGCACGGTCTGGCTGCAGCTTCTGCTCATCAGCCTCTGCGCCCTGTGGCTGCCCCTCATCGGCAGGCTGTTTGGATTTGTAGCGTGAGGGAAAAGAATCAAGACAAAAATGATTCATGTGCTGTTTGCCAAAATTTTAAATGACAAGCAACAGGAAACGAGCCGAAATCGGCGGGACTTGCTGCAAACTTTGAATGGGGATTGTTTCACAGAATAGTGATTGACTATTATTCCTTTTATACGAGATTATTTTTGGCGAGAATCGTACCGATCACAGCTGTAGAGATTTGTCTGAAAACTCTAAATCGATGCTGCTGCGGGATCAGTGCCCTGCTGTATACAATAGATGGATGATAGTATTTCTATAGCTTCTGACCCTTATTCTGACCCTTACCAGGGTATAACCAGACAGGACCCGGTAGATTTACAGGCACGAATAATTATGAAATATAAGCAAAAATATTAATATTACAACTTAAATAGACATAATATTCAGCCTTTGGCCAATTCAAATCCTTCTCCCACTGTCAGATATCGGCTCGAATCGTTACGATTCAAGCCGATTTTCTTTTGTTTCCGGCCTCTTTTTACTCAAAAAGTTCCGAGTAAAAAGTTGTACCCTTACCGTACCCTTACCGCAATGAAAATAGCCCGAAAAAATGGGATAAATACAAGGCTTTTCGGCATTTAGGTCATCATATTCCGGGGATTTGCCGTACATATTCCTCCATCCGGTTTGCACTGGCCGTCTTCATGGCATCAGAGACATGTCCGTACACGTCAAGGGTAAAGGCTGTCGTAGTTTGAACTGCTTTGATTACTTGTGAACACAAGACGCGTTCGCTTTGCCTTTCAACCCGATTGATCCTGCAGCTTTGCCTCCTCCTGCGGGAGCCATTCAATCTGATCCCCGTAAAGCTCCATGTCTTCTTCGTAAACATGCATGAAGTCAATGACCGGGCCGTTTTTTTTCAGGGAACATGCCTTCGCAGTATTTTGGGATCACAGAGTGCGGAACGATACCAACATAGTCGGTCCCCTCAAATCTGGCAAGGATCTCCTCCGCATCACGGAGAATGACAGGCAGCCCGACTTCGTTGAGCGCCGTGTAGAACGCAACTGCTTCTTTTGCCCGGTGCTTCCCGGCAACCAAGAAATAGTAACCGCAAGGATGTGCGTCCGCTTCTTCCTCGGTCATTTTGCCGCATCGAACCTTCCAATCCAAAGTCTGCCGATCATGACATACTGCGAGGTCGACATGGGTGCTGTTACCTCCTCCGACGACTTCCCATGGATGGCCTCCGTGCTGCTCGCGATGAAAATACCAATCTTCCCATGCAAGCGGGTCGTCGAAGTCGATACCGGGTCCGGCATTCAGGCCAAAACCCCTGCCGGATAAGCCCTCGTCTCGACCGTCCGCGTGCGCAAAGTATTGATCGACCGGTGCAAACTCTGTGCTGTCGAAGCCGCAGGCTTTGTAGCCAATAGCACAGGCACGGAAAAAGTCATTGGCAGTCATAGCTTTTATCCGACCGATAATGGCTTCGCTGTTAAGCCCCTCGACAAGCAGCTTTTTGAAAGCTGTCAGCATTTCGAAAGAAATGCCGTCCAAATCATACTCTTTCTGTTCCGGTTCTTTCTCCCATAAAACGGATCGGCGAACAACACCTGTTTTGATCTGGAACGGAAGCCCGACATTGACTTCATTCTGATACGTACCAGCGCGGAGCTTCCCAATAGCTTCCGCTGCGGCCTCGGTCATCACCCCACAAAGCTCTACCGCTGCATCCTCAGTGTAGCCGTATTCAGGGTTCTCACGATCCAACAAGGCACTGATGATCGTTTTATTTCCAAGGGAAACGGCACGAAAGCTCAGTGTCCCGTCCTTGTTGAAGTTCTCAACAACGACCAACTTATACCACTTGTATTCGTCGGGATACTCCTCCTGCCAGCGAGCTTCATATTACTCATAGGTCTCAACCTCGCCGTATTCAAGCAGATCCTCATAACTGTCGTAGTCGCTGATATCGCCTCGTGGTATCCTGATCCAGACGGCCTTCGCTTCGTTGTTGCTCTTCAAAGGAGCAAGTGGTGTGAGAACAGCAAACAGCGGGGCCATAGCTGCCTTTATCCGCTCTGTCGGAACTGAGGGATTTAAATGTCCACGGTCAAACCAGCGGAGTATTCTGTCTATTGTTGGTGCATTCGTCATCGGCTTTTCCTCAATTAAACCTTTTCCATCGTGCTGCTTTCTGCATTGTTACATGCATTACTACTCTAAAGGCTGGGGGAACACAAGTCAATTCAATTATCCCTGCTCCTGTTTTTCGATCCATTCCAGCACTTTATCTCGCCTAACGAGCATACGATGGGGAAAAGTTGGTTGTTTACGACCCTAACTTATGGATAAGAGATTACTTGCAAGATCAGCTTAATCACAGTGCCGGATCCAAGTTCTCGGCCTATGGGGAGATGCTGACTAAGAACGGCCTTAAAATACGCATTGTTAATTTCAGAAATTATGCGCAATATTTCAAAAGTTTGTCGTTTGTGGACAATATTTTGGTGGGCCAAACTGGGAAACACATCGTTAGAATGTTAGCGAACAAAAAGATGAGGCAAGTCCTGAAAGTTGACTTTTTAGAGGCGTTTCCGGAAAAAGAGTTTCCGGGTAATGTGCCTGTGGGTGATTTGGAGGACTCGGATGCAGTCAGCTTGTTTCTGTTCCATGCTATTTTCTGCAGTCCGGATATAGTAGTGCTTGAAAGATGTCCTCTTGCGGACGCCGAGAAAATGACAATGGTTAATCAGATGGCAAATTATATTACTGAGGCTGGAGGAGCGGTTTGTTATATAGTAACCGATATATATGATAGACTTCCTTTGGCAGACAGATATGTTTCCGTTGATGATAACGCAGTTAATCGACTGGTAATTTTAGGCGATAGTACAGGCTCTATTACGCAGTTTGCATTAAATGAAGGTGAATGAGAGTGAGGAAAATCACAAAAAAGAAGTGGGTCGATACCGAGCTGTTTCCGTACATATTATTGTTGGTTCTTGTGCTGGTTTTCGCTCTGGCCGACAGAGACTTCTTATCCATTGATAACATAGTAGATATTCTGCTGAACAATACGTACGTAATAGTGTTTTGTGTAGGGTATGCCTTTATATTAACGTGTGGAGGTATAGATTTATCCGCCGGTATGCAGATATCTCTTGTTTCGGTAGTAACCAGCGTGCTCTCTTACGAGCATGTGCCTGCATTTCTTGTCCTTTTGGCGGCGATAACGGTTGGGCTTGCTGCCGGTGGCCTCAATGCGCTTTTAGTTGCGAAAATGCGAATACCGTATTCTATGGCTACCTTATCCTCGATGATTCTGTTTTACGCAATATCCAGCCTTGTGTCAGGGGGGAAGTCTTACTGGGTTTCGCCTGAATCTGTAAGAAAGATTTTTATCGGCAGTTATTTGGGCGTCCCCGGAGATTTGTGGATCCTTATATTTAGCTTAGCGGTACTCACGGTCGTGTTTAAATATTCGCATATTGGCAACCATATGATTGCCGTTGGTGAGAATCCTACAGCCTCGTCAAGGATTGGCGTCAACGTTGAATTTGTTCGAGCTGCGTCACTTGTTGTCGGAAGCTTGTTTTTTGCCCTTACTGCGCTGATGTTTATATCTCAGAAAGGCGTTTCAAAAGCAACTGATGGTGTGGACTTTTTTCAAATAACCGGATTTCCAGCGGCCTATATGGCGGTTGCGGCGGCCGGTAAGCAAGGGCGCATTAGAAAGTGCTCGTATCTTGCGCTGCGTTTTACTGTCGGCGCGAGTGTATTGATTGTGTTGAACAACGGAATTACCCTGCTGAATCTTGGTATAGAGTTGGAGTATCTATTCACGGGAATTGTCCTTGTTCTTGCCATGTCACAGGGGTACAAAAAGTCGTTTAATGGTAGAGGCGTTGAATCCTTGTCGAATGTTTTGTAGAAAAAGAGTTGCCAAGTTCTTTCTAAATCCAGATCTTACTCACCTCCCTGTCCCGTTAACATTGCAGGCTTGCAGTACTTCGTCCTTAAACAGGAAGATTACCGATCCGTGTGTAAGATAATATCCTGCTCAATTAAACATAAGAAGACAACTAAATAACAGAATAAATCTCCTTGTTTTACAGATAATAGTGATGTTACTGATAAAACAAGGAGATTGTTATATATGAAAGCAACCGGAATAGTACGCCGCATAGACGACCTTGGCAGGGTCGTCATCCCTAAAGAGATCCGCCGCACCATGCGCATCCGCGAGGGCGACCCGCTGGAGATTTATACCGAAAAGGACGGCGAGGTCATATTTAAAAAGTACTCACCCATGGGTGAGATGGGGGAGTATGCGGCCCAGATGTGCGAGACGCTGTATAAGACAACGGGCTGCCCCACTGCCATTGCTGACAGGGACACTATCATATCCGTGTACGGCGCGCCGAAACGCGACTTTTTTGAAAAGCGCATCAGTCCCGACCTTGAGCAAATCATGGAGGGGCGCCAGATTTACCAGCGCAAGCGCGGCGAGCGTGGCCTGCCCGTGACAGAGCATGAGACTAAATTCAGCCTTGCCATTGCGGCGCCCATCCTGTCCGAGGGCGACCTTATGGGCTGTGTACTGTTTTTTACCGAGGGTGATACAGTGCTCGGCGAGACGGAGTACAAGCTGGCACAGACTGTATCCGGCTTCCTCGGCCGTCAGATGGAGAGCTGATTGATTCAATAGCGGTGCGAAAAAAAGTATACGACAACAAAACCGGCGCACATAAGTGCGCCGGTTTTGTTGTATTCCTTCCGCTGTGTGAAGTATGTTTAAAACATGTTTTTATTTAAAAATCAGCTGCGCAAATTCGTACAGGCTGCGGCGGAACACGCCCCATTCATGGCACATCGTGGGGTGGATGGTGTGGTGATAGCATTTAAGCTGATCAATGCCGCGCTCATGTATAAACCGGTCATCCTCTTTGTGCCAGGGGCGGGACTCACGCTCCTGCGCGCCGACACCGCGGTAAATGACCCTGTAGTTTTCTTCCAGCTGCTTTATATCGCCGGTGAACATTCCCAGATGAGGGTTCTCGTTATAGTCCTCCCAAAAATGCCTGGTGCGGATTGAGGCGGAGAAAATGCCCACATAGCCAAACAGCTCCGGGTGGGAGAAGCCCACATAGCTGGTCTGCATGCCGCCCTGACTCAGGCCGGCAATTGCGCGGTTCTCTTTCCCCTCCAGACAGCGGTAGCGCCCCTCAATAAACGGGATGCACTCCCGGGTGATGAGATCATCCACCGCGCCAAAGGTTACCAGACCCGGGTGGTCGCCGTGATTTGCTGCGGTGGGATTGGGGATGCGGGTGTTGTTCATGACTATTATCATCGGCTCTGCCTTGCCGGCGGCAATCAGATTGTCCATCACCTCCGGCAGGTTGGCAAGTGTGACCCAGCCGGTCTCGTTCTCGCCGCCGCCGTGCTGCAGATACATGACGGGATAGCGCTTGCCGGTGTTGGTGTGGTATTCTGCCGGGATATACACCAGACAGGGGGACCAGTCACCGCGGATCTCGGAATAGAACATTTCGTAGCAAACGGTGCCGTGGGGGACATCCCGCATTTCAAACTCGGCCTGCAGATCCGGGTCTGCAACCTCGACACAGTTCATAAGTCTTCCGCTGCGCCATGTGGTGCGGCAGTAGGGGTGGATGACGGGCGCGCCGTCAATGACCCACCAGAAGGGGAAGGCGCCGTAAAAGCCCTCGAGCTTATCTTTTGCCAGTATGCCTTCAAAAAAGCCCTTGTCATTCTTTTCCAGGCTGAGCAGTTCTTCGGGGAAATCCTGGCCTGTGCGCTCAAGCTCAAGAATGTTTACCCGGCTGCCGTAATGTACGGTAAGCCCCTCCAGATTGACGAGAACCTCATGTGCGTCGGGTGCCCAGATGCGAAACAGTATATCGCCGTTTTCCTGGGGGATGGCGCCGGTCTGTGCGGTGGGGCGGCCGCGGCGCATGCGGGGACCGTACGCCTCGGGCCCCATGGGATAAAGGGCTTCGGCGGTGCGGACAAAAGCATAGTTATTGGGCGTGAAGGGACGGTCGGACATTTGGGGATAACCTCCTTTAAGCAGTAATGGCTTTATATGATTTATGATTATATTCACAGTGTACCCCTCCTGCCGGATTAAGTCAATTAAGGTCTTGCGCCAAAGAATAAGCCGAAAAATTATTGCCGGTTTATGTCGAAAATCGTGTTGCAATTTGCCGATGGCTGTGCTATTATAATGGCGAAATCTTTAAAGACGGTACAGAGATGCCGGCAAGATGAAAGCGGAATATAGCTGCGCCCGCCAAGGGTGCGCCATGAATGCGGATCTTGCCGGGGGCAGGGTCTTTTTTTCTGCCCCTTTTGACAGAATATCGGGGGTGTTCCCATGGAAGTCACTGTAAAAAGCCGCCTGATGGACTCAGATGGGATGCGCCGCGCACTGATGCGAATCTCCCACGAAGTGATTGAGCGCAACAGCGGCGTCGATAATGTTATCCTTGTGGGTATCCGCCGCCGCGGGGTTCCGCTTGCCAGGAGAATGGCGGAAAATATCCTGCGCGTGGAGGGGACTGAGGTCCCGGTGGGTGAGCTTGATATTACCCTGTACCGTGACGACCTGAGTGAGCTGCCGGAGGCGCCGCGGGTAAATGACGCGGGGCTCGGGCTGGATGTTACCGGCAAGCGTGTCGTACTGGTGGATGATGTGATCTACACCGGCCGCACCGTCAGGGCCGCCATTGAGGCTGTGTTCGCCTGCGGCAGACCGGAGCAGATACAGCTTGCGGTGCTTGTGGACAGAGGACATCGGGAGCTGCCGATACGCGCCGACTATGTTGGTAAAAATGTACCCACCAGCCACAGTGAGCTGATAAGCGTCCGGGTGGAAGAGATCGACGGCAGTGCCGAGGTTCTTCTGTGCGATATAAGGTAATCCTTTAGTGTATGTGAATCAGCGGCTCTGCCGCTAAAAATAATGGAGGTACGCAATGAATCTCGTCTATGGTATCAAAGATAAACCCAAGTTTGGCCAGATGCTGGTTTTCGCATTCCAGCAGATCCTGGCTATCCTCGCTGCTACCATCGCTGTCCCCGCTATCATCGGTAACGGCATGAGCCAGTCTGCCGCCCTGTTCGGCGCAGGCGTCGGCACCCTTATCTATCAGCTGTTCACCAAGTTCAACAGCCCCGTCTTCCTCGGTTCTTCCTTCGCTTTCATCGGATCCATGTTCGCTGCCTTCGGCGGCGCAGCATCCGCAGCTGCCGGTCATGCCGGACTGATCATCGGTGCTGTCTGCGCAGGTCTGGTCTATGTTGTCATCGCTCTGGTCGTTAAGGCTGTTGGCGTCAACTGGATCAACAAGCTGATGCCCCCTGTCGTCATTGGCCCCACCGTGGCCATCATCGGTCTGTCTCTGGCAGGCAACGCCGTGGGCGACCTGAGCGCCGGTAAGGTCCTGGTTGACGGCGTTTCCGCCTGCAGCCCCTATGTTGCTATCATCTGCGGTCTTGTGACCATGTTCGGCGTCATCCTGTTCTCCGTTTACGGCAAGGGCATGATGAAGCTGATTCCCTTCATCCTGGGCATCCTGGCCGGCTATGTTGTGGCCGCCATCTTCACCGTCATCGGCATCGCCACCAATAACGTGGCTCTGCAGGTCATTGACTTCTCCGTCTTCAAAGAGATGACCATCTTCGCCATCCCCGATTTCACCTTCCTTAAGGCCTTCGAGGGCGTCAAGGAGATCGACGCCGCTTACATTGCCACTGTCGCCGTGGCTTATGTCCCTGTTGCTTTCGTCGTCTTTGCTGAGCACATTGCTGACCACAAGAACCTGTCCACTATCATCGGCCAGGATCTGCTGGAAGAGCCCGGCCTGCACCGCACTCTCCTTGGTGACGGCGTTGGCTCCATGGTTGGCGCTTTCTTCGGCGGCTGCCCCAACACCACCTACGGTGAGTCCGTTGGCTGCGTTGCCATCACCCGCAATGCTTCTGTCGTGACCATCACCACCACCGCCATCATGGCAATCGTCATCTCCTTCTTCGGCCCCTTCGTCACCTTCCTCGCCTCCATCCCCAACTGTGTCATGGGCGGCGTGTGTATCACCCTGTACGGCTTCATCGCTGTCTCCGGTCTTAAGATGATCCAGAAGGTCGACCTGGGCCAGAGTGAGAACCTCTTCGTCGTCGCTGTCATCCTCATCTCCGGCATCGGCGGCCTGTCCATCTCCTTCGGCGCTGTCACCCTGACCTCCATCGCCTGCGCTCTCATCCTGGGCATCATCACCAACGCCCTCATGAGCAAGAGCAGCAACAGAGCTGAGTAATTCGCGCCAAAACCCAATAGCGGAACCAAAGCAGGGCTGAATTTTCAGCCCTGCTTTTACTGTGCCCTGTGGCGAAAAAGCCGCCCTTCCAGCTGGGGCGTAAAACAGAAAAATCCGACCTATGGTTTCGTCACAGGTCGGGTTTTTGGGTTATACACTGGCGAGGGAGCACTCAAGGCTCCCCTGTGTAAGGGGAGCTGTCAAAAATCTTCTGATTTTTGACTGAGGGGTTGTTGGTGCAGTATGATTTTTACCAAAGCTGATTAAAAAGTGCGAGGGCCAACCGCCCAATACCTCCGGCACGGCTTGCACCGTGCCACCTCCCTTTACACAAGGGAGGCTTTGGTGCAGTGCATACCTGTTTGACAAATTCAAGACATCTAACTGTTTATGCTCGTTCTATCATACGAGTGAAAATTATACAAGAACAGGCACGGCAGATTAAACTGCTGTGCCTGTTAACGGTTTTATGAGCACCGCCCTTATCGGGCGGCTTTGCTGTTATAACAGTTTACGCTTTCTCGGCGGCTTTCTTTTCCGGGAACAGCTTGCTGAAAATGAAGCGGTGCATGGGGCCGACAACAAAGATTTGGATACAGAAGGCGAAGGGGAAGTTCTGCACGATCTTGGTGAAGATGTTGCATATCAGCTTCTCAAAGCCCCAGCCGTAGCGGATGGCGTAGATGATGCTGTTGTATGTGCTGAACAGAGGGCACATCATCATGACTGTAAATCCGGCGCGTATGAGACGGTAGAGGATCTGGTTGTCGGTGGGGTATTTTGCGGCCATTTTGCCCGCAACCTTCTGCACAAAGCAGAACTGAAGTAAAAAACCGAAGGGACCCTGGAGAGCGAAGTTTGACCAGTAATCCTCAAACACCGCAAATGTCAATCCACCCTGTGCCCATGCCTTGTTGTACAAGGACATGAAAAAGCCTGTAAGGGTCACACCGATGATGGTGTATATCACGCGCTGGAATGTTGTTTTTGGCATATATGTAACGCACCTTTCAATTAGTTTTCAAAAAAAGAGAACGCGCCCTTTGTCCAGCCGGAATTACGCTCCAGAGGCAAACGACACGCTGTACTTGCATTATAGCAACGATTAGAAATTAAGTCATGTAACACGTGCTACTGCATTGTTGCAAAACGGAAAGTTTTTTGCATATTGGGCGGAATATTTTGTGGACATAGTCTGTAAAGCGTGTTACAATAGACTCATTAATACAAAACATGGAGGCAAGGTTATGGCCCAGTACAGACAATCGTCAGAGTCTTACAGCACTTATCCGGCCCACCTTATCGTTACCGACAGTAGCATAGAGCATTTTGAAAAAATGGGCACCCAGATAAAACTGCCCAAAGATACGGTGTTCTACAAGGCGGGAGAGATACCCGATTATTGCTATCTTATCAAAAAAGGTCTGGTAAAGACCTTTGAGTACACCGACTCCGGCGATGAGCGCATCTATTCTCTGGTGGATGAGGGCTCGCTTCTGCTTGAGCTTTCCGCACTCCTGCGCAAACCGCTGCCCATGTCTTTTGCAACGGTGACACCCTCGGTGGTTGTTCGTATTTCGGCGAAGACGCTGATGGAGGAGTTTTACAGCAGACCGGAGATCATGACCGAGTTCCTCCTTTCGGTAAACGAAAAGTTTGTCAGCATACTTGAACAGCTTCGCGAAAGCACCAGCCAGAGCGCCGAGTGGAAGGTATGCAACCTGCTTCTTGTGTTTGCCGGGCGCTTCGGTGCCAATTATGACGGCAAGGTGCTCATCCGTGAAAAGCTCAGCCAGCAGATGATGGCCGACCTTCTTCGCGTCAGCCGCATCACGGTGGTGCGCGCGGTAAAGAACCTTAAGGAAATGGGCCTTGTGGAGCAGGTCAACGGCTACTACTGCATCCGCAGCATCGAAAAGTTGCAGCAGCATATGCGCTATGCCGATGCCCTGTCATAATGCGGGAGAAAAGTGAAAAATACAGAATTTGGCGCGCGTATCATGTGCTACACATGGTGCGCGCGCTACTTACTGTGCACGCGCCTTTATATTATACTGACCATGTGTAAATCCGAAAATTTATTTAGGAGGAAAGCAAATGGTATTACCTAAGTTTGATTACCTGACGCCCAAAACCCTGGATGAGGCATGCAATCTGCTTGTCGAACTGGGCGCAGGCGCCAAGGTTATGGCCGGCGGTACTGACATCATTCCGCCCATGAGAGACAAAGTTCTCAAGGCTGACTACCTCATCGACATCAAGGGCATTCCCGGCCTTGATTACATAGAGTACGATGAGAAAGAGGGCCTTAAGATCGGCTGTCTTACCAAGCTGTATGATATCCAGACCAGCCCCATCGTTAAGAAGTACAACCCCGCCGTTGCCAAGGCTGCCAAGTATGTGGCTTCCACTCAGATCCGTCACAAGGGCACCATGGTCGGCAACATCTGCAACGCTTCCCCTTCCTGTGACACCGGCCCCATCCTGGTGGCTATGAATGCCAAGGTTCTGGTTCACGGCCTTGAGAAGGATCGTGAGATCAACATGGGTGAGTTCTTCAAGGGCGTGAAGAGAACTTATCTTGAGCCCGGTGAGATCGTTACCGGTATCGTAATTCCCCCTCTGGGTGAGGGTGAGCATTCCGCTTACATTAAGCACGCTGTCCGTAAGGCTATGGACCTGGCCATCGTCGGTGTTGCTGCCTGGGTCAAGATGGACGGCGACATTTGTGTTGACGCCCGTATCTGCCTGGGTGCTGTCGCAACCACCCCTGTCCGCGCTCCCCATGCTGAGGCTGCCATCATCGGCAAGAAGCTGACTGCTGACGTCCTGGCTGAGGCCGGCATCGCCGCAATGAGCGACTGCAAGCCCATTTCCGACGTCCGTGCTTCCGCCGAGTACCGCCACGACATGATCCGCGTTTTCACCAAGCGCGCCATCAAGAAGGCTATCGAGGGATACAAGGAGGATCTGACCTGATGAAAAAAGTACTTACATTCACCCTTAACGGCGAGAAGTGCGAAGTCCTTTGCGACGATAACCGCGTTCTTCTTGACCTTCTGCGTGATGATCTGGGCATGACCGGCACCAAAAAGGGCTGTGAAGAGGCTGAGTGCGGCGCCTGCACCGTCATGATCGACGGCCGCCCCATCAACAGCTGCGCCACTCTCGCCCGTGAGGTCGAGGGCCATGATGTCGTCACCATCGAGGGCATTGCCAAGAACGGCATGCTCCACCCCATCCAGAAGCAGTTCATCGACAAGTGGGCCTTCCAGTGCGGCTACTGCACCCCCGGCATGATAATGTCTGCAAAGGCTCTTCTGGATAAGAATCCCCATCCCACCGAGATGGAGATCCGCGAAGCAATCGAGGGCAACCTGTGCCGCTGCACCGGCTACGCCAAGATCGTTGAGGCTATTGCAGCCGCTGCCGCTGAAATGGATTGGGAGGCAGAGAATAAATGAACAGATTTGCAGATAAAGAGTATTTCCGCAAGCCGGAAGATTACCGCCTTGTAAGCAAGGATCAGAGCAACTACATCCGCGTTGACGCCTTTGAGAAGGTTACCGGTAAGGCTAAGTACGCCGGCGACTATTCCGCACCCAACATGTATGTTGCCAAGGTCCTCCACAGCCCCTACCCGAAGGCAAACATCATCTCCATCGACACCAGCAAGGCTGAGGCTCTGCCCGGCGTTAAGGGTGTTCTGACCGGTGACGATTTCCCCATCCGTATTACTCAGGATATTGAGATTCTTGTCCAGGGCCAGGTTCGTATGGTAGGTGACCCCGTTGTTGCCGTCTGCGCCATCAATGAAGAGGTTGCTGAGGCTGCTCTCGACCTGATCGATGTCCAGTATGAGCTGCTGACCCCTGTCTTTGATCCTCTCGAGGCTATCAAGGACGGCGCTCCCGATGTTCAGGGCTACAACTACGGCAACAACAACATCGGCCCTGTCTGCCACCAGCTGGGCGGCAACGACGGCAAGACCGTTGAGGAAGAGTTTGCCAAGGCCACCTACATCTCCACCGGCGATTACAAGACCCATCGTATCCAGCATGCTCCCATCGAGCCCCATGCTACTTACGCTGAGTATGACCCCCAGAAGGATGAGTGGACCGTCTATCAGTCCACCACCATGAGTTTCGGCGACCAGCACTGGCTGGCCCACGGCTTCCAGAAGGATGAGAGCCATTTCCACGTCATCCGTCCCTATGTCGGCGGCGCTTTCGGCTCCAAGTCCAACTGGCCCTACAGCGAGTTCATCGCCTGCGAGTTCGCCCGCAGGACCCTGCATCCAGTCCGCTTCGTCCTCACCCGTGAGGAAGAGTTCCAGACCATGCACGGCCGTCATCCCTTCATTATCCATCTTGAGACCGCTCACGATGAGGATGGCCGCGTTCTGGCAAAGAAGACCCGCCAGATCCTGGACGGCGGCGCTTACGGCGTCAGCCACTCTCAGTATGCTGCCGTTAACCTGAGCGTTATCTGGGCTGCATTCCCCTACAAAATTGACGCAATCGACCTGAAGAGCCAGCGCGTCCTGACCAACACCGCCGAAGGCGGCGCAATGCGCGGTTACACCGCCTGCCAGGTTCAGTTCGCCAACGACCTGAACATGCAGTACGCCGCTGAGGCCATGGGCATTGACCCCATCGAGTTCCGTCTGCGCAGCGCTCTTGAGACCGGTTATCATTCTCCCGCCGGCCTGATCGTCACCAGCTGTGCCTTCAAGGACACCCTGAAGGACGCTGCTGCTTTCATGAACTGGGAAGAGAGAAAGAACACCATGAAGCCCGGCGAGGGCATCGGCTTTGCCGGTACCGCTTTCGTTTCCGGTACTGCTTCTCCCGTTCTCAACAGCCCCAACCAGGTACAGACCAACGCCACTGTGCGTGTCGCCTTCAACGGCCAGGTCTCCCTGTACTGCAACATGCATGAGAACGGCCAGGGTGCCGACACTGTCGCCACCATGATCGTCGCTGAAGAGCTGGGTCTTGACATGGATGAGGTCAAGCTGATGCAGACCTCCACCTTCAACGCCGGCTATGACTCCGGCGCTTACGGCAGCCGCGTTACCTTCCTGGGCGGCAACGCTGTCCGCCGTGCCGCAGCCGACGCCAAGAGACAGATCCTGCAGTATGTTGCTGCCAAGTGGGATGTTGAGCCCCATACCTGCGACATCGTTGACCATAAGGTCATCTGCCGCGATCTGGGCCGCGAGAATCTTTCCATGCCCTGGAGACAGGCTATCTTCGGATGCATGACCACCAAGGGCGGCGATGAGGTCGTGGGCGTAGGCTCCTACTACCACAGAACCAACAATCAGCAGTTCCAGGGCAAGCCCTCCAACTATGCACCCAGCTACGTTTTCTCCACCGGCGCCTGCCACCTGAACGTGGACTGCGAGACCGGCGAGATCGACATTGATGAATTCTTCTTCGCTCATGACTGCGGCCAGGCGCTCAACAAGCGCGCTGTCGAGGGTCAGCTGGAAGGTTCCATTTACTCCGGCCTGGGCTACGCAGTGTTTGAGGAGCTGAAGCTGAAGGACGGCCGCATGCTCAATCCCAACTTCCGTGATTACCGCATGCCCACCGCTCTGGATATGCCCCACATCACCACCAAGTTCGATTATCCCCCCGATCCCGAAGGTCCCTTCGGCGCCAAGGAGTGCGGCGAGGGCACTACCGCCCCCATCGCCCCCGCCATCGCCAACGCCATCCACATGGCTACCGGCCTTTACATTACCGAGCTGCCTCTGGATCCCGAGCATATCTGGCGTATGCTCCAGGATCAGAAGCCCGAGAGAGCTCAGCAGGCCATCGCAGCAATGGACTACGATTGCTAAGCTGCTGTCCTGACAATTAATCAAAATCGCCGCGGCAGACATATTCGCCTGCCGCGGTGTGTTTTGTCCGAAATCAGATTGGAGTTACTTATGACAAATCAGACCAAGGCTCAGCGCATGAAAAACGTGTATACCGTGCTGATGATATGCGCGGTTTATGCAATTGCGCTTAATATTCTGTCTGCCGTTCTCAGCGGCTATTTCAGCTGGAGCAGTTTCCTGCTGTGTACAGCAGTCGGCTATATCGTCGGCGACTGCCTGGGTATTTTCCTGCCCCTGACCCGGTGGGCAATGGCGTCTGCCAAGGCAGTGGGTTTTACTTTCCAAAAGCCCAAGGCTTTCCGCGTGGGTGTCAGCATCTTCTACACACTCTATTTTGTGCTTCTTGAAAGCTTTATTATGGTGCTGTTTTCCATGTGCCTTTTGGGCGGCAGCCCCATCGGCACTGCTCTCGTGGCCTGGGTGCAGGGTTTCGTCCCCAACTACCTGGTGGCTCTGGTCATCACCCTGACCCTTCTGGGCACCTTCGAGCGGATTGCCGGCAAACTGGCAAAGTGTGAAGAAAGCTGGTAAGCGGGTTGTACCGATTAGTTTTGCACACCATATGCTCAGGTGAAGTTAATAAGGTGTTTATCAATTTATATGTTGCATTGAGCAATGAAAAAAGATATAATGTCTGTAATCGTGTTTGTTGCGTTTTAGAATAATGTACTGACAGCACGCATATTCAATTGCAAGGGGAAATAATATGTCGAATGAAACTTTGAAAAGTCCTGCAACCGAATGGCAGGCACCAAAGACGATTTGGAACCCGATGTTCTTCAGCGTCTTTTTTGCCAGCATGGCCATGAATCTGAGCCAGCAGATGTCCAACTCTCAGCTGTCTCTGTACGCCAAGGATCTTGGAACGGGCGCGAGCCAGATCGGTACTCTCATGAGTATGTTTGCTTACACCGCTCTGATTTTCCGCTTCATTTCCGGTCCGTCGATCAACGCCTTCAACCGCAAAAAGCTGCTTGCTATGGGTATGGGCTTCATGGCTACCGCCTATTTCGGCTTCAGCTTCGCGCCCAAAATTTCCGCACTTATCGGAGTAGATACCATCTATGTTCTCTACGCTTTCCGTCTTATTCAGGGTGTCGGTAACGCATTCGGCAACTCCTGCTGTATGACCATGGTGGCGGATGTTCTTCCCAAGGAAAAACTAACCACCGGTATGGGCTACTTTGCCTGTGCGCAGGTTGTGTCGCAATCGATCGGCCCCACTGTCGGCGTGTACCTGACCAAGTGGCTGGGCTTCTCCGGTACTTACATTGTTGTCGGTTGCTTCATGGTTTGCGGCATCCTCTTCGCATCCAGCACTGTTAAGCTGGCACCCCGCACTCCCAAGCCCTTCAACCTTAAGCTGACCAACATGGTCTGTAAAGAGGCGCTTGTCCCCGCTATCACCACCTTCTTTGTGGCAATGGGCTTCACCTCCATCAACGCATTCCTTCTGGTTTACGCCAGTGAGCGCGGCATCCCCGAAGAGCAGGCCAGCCTTTTCTTCACCGTATACGCTCTGTCCATGCTGGTTACCCGTCCCATGGTCGGCAAGCTCACCGACAAGTTCGGCTTCGTCAAGGTCGGCCCCATCGCCGTCCTTGCCACTGCTACATCCCTGCTGATCATCGGCCTGGCAGACAACATTGTTGTGCTGCTTCTCGCCGCTCTGGTCAACTCCTGCGGATACGGCGCTGCTCAGCCTGCGCTCCAGTCCCTGTGTATGAAGTCAGTCCCGCCCGAGCGTCGCGGCTCCGCTTCCGGCACCTATTACATCGGCATGGATTCCGCAACCATCATCGGCCCCACCGTGTGCGGCTTTGTCGCCAGCATCTTTGGCTACTCCTATGCAATGTGGGCTGTCATGGCTATCCCCTGTGCCATCAGCGCAGTGTTCATCCTCCTGTGCAGAGGCCGCATCAACAAGATCGAGAGCGACTTCCTCGCCAGAAACGCTGCAAAGTAATAACTTGTACAATAATAAAGGCCGCGGCGCACCGTTCGCCGCGGCTTTATTATGCCAAATCTGCAAAAAGACCGAAAATTGTTCGGAAAAGACGGACTTTTGTCTATATTGTGTATTGCAATTTCCCTTTTGTAGCTTATAATATATAGCATAGAACATAATACGGTTCGGATGATACCGGCAGGAGACGGGGCAAAGCCCCGGCCGAAGGAGTAACACTCTCAGGCGCCGCAAGGCAGTGACTGTCGGCTGACGAACCTCCGGAGAAGTCCGCGTACGCGGGTGCCGAAGGGGCAAAGGCGAAAGCCCAATCTCTCAGGCAAAAGGACGGAGCAATACCCATACTTAACGGCATGGGTTTCTTTTGCACCGGACTTTGCCCGGTGTTTTTGTTTTATATAAATGAAAGGATGAGAAGTGAATGAAAAAACGCAAGATACTTTACTCGGCAGCCATTGTGCTCATTCTGGCTGTTGTAATGTCTGCCACGGCCTTTGCGGCTGACGGCAAAAGTGTTGCGGATGTCATTGCCGATGTCAACGGCAAGGTCAATACCGTCGTGTGGAACTGCATGCTGTTCGGCATTCTGGGCGTGGGTCTTGTTATGACCGTTATCACAGGCGGCTTCCAGTTTAGCAGATTCGGCCACTGGTGGAAAAACTCCATCGGTAGCGTGTTTAAGAAAAAGGATGTCATGCACTCTGATGACAGCAAGTCCATCTCCCAGTTCCAGAGTCTGTGCACCGCCATGTCTGCCACGGTCGGTACCGGCAATATCGTGGGTGTTGCCACCGCTATCGTGTCCGGCGGCCCCGGCGCAATCTTCTGGATGTGGGTGGCGGCGATTCTTGGCCTTATGACCAACTTCTCCGAAAATGTGCTTGGCATCTACTACCGCCGCCGCAATAAAGACGGTGAGTGGAGCGGCGGTGCAATGTACTACCTGCGCGACGGACTTGGCTCTCGCAAGGGCCTGAAGACTGTGGGCTCCATCCTTGCAATGCTGTTCTCCCTCTTCGCTGTTGTTGCCTCTTTCGGCATCGGCAACATGAGCCAGATAAACTCCATTGCTGTCAACGTCAACAACACCGTCACCGGACTTGGCGTGACTGACGGCACCGTACTGGGTGTGAGCACCATCAACCTCATCACCGGTATCGTCCTGATGGTGATTGCGGCTCTTGTCATCGTTGGCGGACTTAAGCGCATCGCAAAGACCACCGAAAAGCTGGTTCCCTTCATGGCGATTTTCTACATTATCGGTTCTCTTATCCTTATTTTCTGGGACTATAAACTCATTGGTCCCGCATTTGCCTCCATCTTCAAGTTCGCCTTTAACGGCAAGGCCGTGGCCGGCGGCACCCTTGGTGCCGTAATCACCTGGGGTCTTAAGCGCGGCGTGTTCTCCAATGAGGCGGGTCTCGGCTCCTCCGTTATGGTCCACTCCAACTCCAATGTCCGTGAGCCTGTTACCCAGGGTATCTGGGGCGTGTTTGAGGTCTTTGCCGATACCATCATCATCTGCACCCTGACCGCCATGGCTATCCTCACCAGCGGCAAGATCAATCTTGAGACCGGCGCTCTTATGGACAGCAGCATTTCCGCCAGCGCACTGACCAGCCTGTGCTTCCAGGATGTGTTCGGCAAGGCAGGCTCTATCTTCGTAACCGTTGCACTTATGATGTTCGCCTTCTCAACCGTCCTTGGCTGGAGCCATTACGGCAGCAAGAGCTGGGAATATCTCTTCGGCACCAAATCCACCATCATTTACCGCGTGGTTTTCATTCTCACCATTGTGGCCGGTGCTGTCATGCACTCCAGCCTTGCCTGGGACATCTCCGACACCTTCAACGGCCTTATGGCGTTGCCCAACCTGATCGGCGTTCTGGCCTGCTCCGGCACTGTTATGGCCATTGTTAAAAACTACAATCGCCGCACCTTCAAGGGTGAGGATATTGAGCCCATGCTCTCCTATGATCCCGAGGTGCAGGCGGCCCAGATGGCCGCGGCTGATGAGCAGTGAACTGCATCGGAACGCGATAAGCTATAAACTGTATATTAAAACCAAAACAAGCGGCAGGGGTCACCCTGCCGCTTGCTTCGTGTGTTAAATCCTGTTTTCTTATTCTTCTCCGCCGTAATATTCATCCAGCAGTATCACGGCGCGGGTGTAGGTCTTTATGGCGTCCAGCAGACCCTGAATATTAACTGCCTCGTCAGGAGTGTGGAGCATACCGTGGCCTGCGGGCAGGAAGGGGCAGCCGGGGCCGAACTTGGGGCCGTAGCTGACGCCGTTTTTAAGCTTCCTTGAATAGGTGCTGCCGCCAACTCTGGAGCCCATAACCTTGCCGCATACATCGTTCCACGCCTCGCACAGCAGCTTAACGCGGTCATCATCTGGGGCGATGAATTTAGGCTCTGAAGTGGATACGATGTTGAGCACCATGTCATTCTCCGCGGCAAATTTTTCAAGCCCGGCAGCGATGGCGGTGCCGCTGGTGCTTTCGGGATAGCCGCAGGTGAAGGTCAGCTCGTTGCCGTTGCTGCCCTTGGCAAGCAGACAGGTGCAGGTGAGTGCGCCAAACAGGGGGGAGGATGCGGCGATGCCAAAGCATTCACCGTCCGTTGTCCCGGCCATCTGCGCAATTGCGGCGATGGTGGATTTGTCGCTGCCTTCAAGCACATTGCAGCCGATTAAGAAGCTGCACAGTGCGCCGATGGCGTTGATGCTGTCCTTTGCCCCCATTGCGGAGGCCGCCTTGCCTGCGGCGGTAATTTTCAGGCCGTTTTCCGTGCTCTCCGTGCTGATGTTGGCGTGTCCGGCTGCCGCAGCTATCACAGTCTCCGCCTTGCTGCCGGTGTAAATGACTTCGGCGCTCAGGGGCACGCGGGAACCCGGCTTACCGCCTTCAAAGGCGGTAAGCTCAATGAATTTGGTCTTGGGCGTAAGGGTGAATTTTACTGAGCCGGTCTCGCCCACGGAAACGGGGAAGATAAAGTCGGGCACCATGGAGAAATCCGGCTCTTCATTCTCTGCCAGGTAGCGGTCGATGTCGCTCATGCCTTTTTCCTCGCAGCAGCCCAGATAGAGCAGCAGCTCGGTGTTGTTGGCCAGACCGAATTTGTCAAGGGTCTTTGCCACATAGTAGCCCACGATGGCGGCGTTCTTGTCGTCGGATGTGCCGCGACCGATGAGCCAGCCGTCCTTCTCTGTGGTTTCAAAGGCGGGATACAGCCAGTCGCCCACGGCCTCCACCACATCAAGATGGGCGAAGATGCCGATGCTGTGCCTGCCCTCACCGCGGCGGGCAAGGCCGTACCAGTTGCCGTGGTTTTCGGCCCTCATGCCGTGCTTCTTGGCCATTTTAAGGCCCGCGTCCAGCACCTTTGCCACATCCTTGCCGAAGGGCATGGGTTCCGGGCTGCCGGGAATGGCCACGCTGGGTATGCGCACCAGTTCATCCAGGTCGGCAATGATCTCATCACGGCAGGATTCAATGTATTCGTCAATTTTCGCGGCTATAGCGCGGTCGATCATGGTGGAGTACCTCCGTATAATTTATGTATGGTATTTTAGCATATTTTGCGGGATAAAGCCAGCGTAAATGATAAACCACCCTCTCTGTGGTAGAGAGGGTGGTGTTGTTTCTCACTTTTATTCAGGTCTAAAATATTGTAACATCTTGCGTGGTAGCAGTTTTTGCTCTGCACCTATTCTTTGATAAAATTTATTAATAAACGTTCCCAATGTTTCTAAAACGTTTGCTAAATATTAATAAAAAGACAGTTCACTTTTGGCTGTGTCGCATTCACTTTTGGCAGTACTTAAGGCCTTTGAATAGCTCATTTGGTTATATCCCTGAGGCCAAGTCTGCAAAAGGCTTTTAAGTGCATTGATTCGTGTATAGTATTCTTTTACAGCGTTGTAATATTCGCGTGTGTTATCAGTAGGAGTTAATTCTTTTATACTAGTCAAACAGCTTTCCATTAGGGCGTCAGCTGTCTTATAGTGACCCCACATATCACGGCAATCTTTATCACAGTCAATTGCCTCTGCATAGACATGTCATACTTTGCGGACAGTTCCTCAAGAAGCCCTGGACAGCCAGGATAACCTTGAAGCTCCCATGTCATTATGACAGACTTTATAGTTGCACTGTGTGCCCAAATTGTTGGTGGTACTTTGTTGTCGTTTGTGCCATATAAAAAATCTGCCCCTAAAAAAGATGGCAAGCCAAGAGGGTTGCAGCGCCTGAAGCTTAATAATCTTATTTCTATTACAGTGCTTCCTTACGCAGTTCTTGCCGGAATATTCACTATGGGGAATATTCTTGTCAGCTCTTTTATGCCGTTGATGGGCGAATTGCGAGGGTTTGGTAACGTAGGAATATTCTTTACTGCATATTCTTTGGTTGCTGTGTTTATGCGCCCGTTGGCTGGAAAGCTGTTGGATAAGAAAGGGCTTGTTGCTGTTCTGGTTCCGGCATATATAGCCGGTGGGTTGTCGATGCTGTTTGTTGGTTATTCAAATGGTTTGGTCATGATTGCGATCGGCGGAATATTGAAAGCTTTCGGTCAGGGAGGCGGTCAGCCCAGCATTCAGGCTGCGGCCATCAAACGCCTTGGCAGAGAGAATGCTGGTGTGGCCAGTGCAACGATACACATTGGTCAGGATATGTTGGGTTTTATTGCACCTACTATTGGAGGCTTCCTCGTGACAAAAGCCGGTGCTGTAGACTTGGACTACGGGTATAAAGTGCTTTATACTGCCGCGTCTGCTTTAATGATTAGCGGTATTCCGATTTTCTTTCTAATTCGTTATTTCGAAAAGAAATTGGCGTCTTATGACAAAAAAGAATAGAATCTATTGATTAAAGTCTAGATATTTATTTAAAACAATTTTTTTAGTTAGTATCTCCTACAACATCAGGCTGTTTCTGCGGCATAAACAATGTTGCGAAAACGGAATGAATTAAACAAATCAGTTATGATAACGTTGTAATGGGCTCTGCATAAATACTTATTAGACTTATGAAGTATTACAATTACACTCAATCATGCGTAAAAAAACAAATCACATTACAACCACCTACAATCACGCAAAAAGATGTACCGGGATGTTCAAACATCCCGGTACACGTTGTTTATAGTCCAAAGGCGTTGGCAAATTTATCTGTTGCGGCTTTCATTCTGCCGATGTCGGAGCGGACGTAGAAATTCAGCGTTGTGCTTGCATTTGTGTGACCAAGTATTTCCTGCACGCTCTTTATATCCGCGCCGTTATCCAGCAGCAGCGTCGCGCAGCTATGGCGCAGATCGTGGGGTGACATATCCGGCAGGCCGTTGGATTTCATAAAGCGTTTGACCCGTCTTGTGACGGAATTGGGGTCGCGCGCCAAGGCGGGGTTTCCGTCTTTGGGAAACAGAAAATCGTGCTTATTCCAGTCGGCGCTGTCTCGGTAGCCTTTCAGCAAATCAGCTACAGACGGCATCAGGGGGATTTGCCGCAAGCTGCAATCAGTTTTAGGCGTGCTGACCACAATGCCGCTGGCGGGGGTGTATGTCACATTGCGGTTGACAGAGATAATGCAGCGCTCAAAGTCAATATCACCCCATTGCAAGCCCATTAGCTCGCCGCGGCGTATGCCTGTGGTAATCATCAGATTGAGCATACAGCGAAAGTCCATGGGGCAATCATCAAGCAGCCCAAAGAACATTTTTGCTTGCTCGGCGCTGAGTGCATCAACTTTCTTTTTCTGCGTCTTTGGGCAGTCTACCTTGTCCATGGGATTTTTGAGTATGTACTCCTTATTCAGAGCAAACGAAAAGATAAAACCCAAGGCGCAGTAATGGTGTCGAATCGTTTTTGCCGCCAGCGGCTTTCCCTGTTTGGTCCTATACTTGGTGTGCAGATAAATGAGATACCTATCGATATCGGTGGGGGAGATACTCTGCAAGGCTTTGCCGCTGAAATAGTCCGCTATTACATTGGATATGTGCCGATAGAATTCAGTTGTTGTGGGCTTGTGCTCTCCGTTGCAGATGCAAATGGGGTACCACACCTCGCGAACAAAATAGGCAAATTCGGTTCGGGTTTTCTCTATTTCTCTTTCTCTGACCCGCGCCGGATTCTGCAAATCCCTTTGATATTCTTCTTTGGCTTGCTTTTCCCATAACGCAGCGGCTTTTTGTGCCGCCTTTTCTATTTTGGACGGAATCAATCCATCCGGCACTTTCCATGTGCTGCACTTGAATACCTGTTTGCCAAATTCGTCGCGCCCCACACAGGCCTTGAATTTGTAGGACACAACCTTGCCGTTTTTCTTGTTTTGAATCATTGTTGCCATTGATAACAGTTCCTTTCTTCATGTTACCAATGCTTATCAAAACGTTCAGTTTGTTGACCTTTTTGTTGACCTGATGTAGCGACATGTAATGAATTGTGTCTGAAAATAACAAAAAAGCACCGAATTCGTGTGAATTCGATGCTTTTTATGGTCCGAGTGACTGGAGTCGAACCAGCGGCCTCTTGAACCCCATTCAAGCGCGCTACCAAACTGCGCTACACCCGGATGCCTTAGAGCTTGATTATCTTAACACAATCGAAGGCACTTTGCAAGCCTTTTTCTAAAAATTTTTTCTTTTTTCATGCCAGATCTGTTTTGGTGAAACTCAGGCCGCAGGCTCACTCCCCATTCCGTATCCCCCACAATTCCGTCACACAGTACGCGGCGAGGCAAAATCGCCGCAAATTCAAAACAAATTTTCCAAAAAAGTGCTTGACAAGCGGGCGATGATAGAGTATTATGTATTGGCGTTCCAAAGACAGCAGGTGGCACTGCGCCATAAATCCTGCCGAGGATGGCATGACAAATATGTCTTACCATGTCCGTGTGTCTTGTGATGCATGGGCGTTTTCTTTTTGGGCGCGATCAATAACCCGGAGGTGAAACAACAAATGCCTAACGCACAGGTACTCAGCGAGAAGCAGGCCATCGTCGCCGCTCTTACCGAGAAGCTCAGCAACTCCATGGCAGGCGTGCTGGTTGATTATTCCGGCATCACCGTGGCAGAGGATACCGAGCTGCGTCGTAAGACCCGCGAGGCCAACGTCGACTACGCTGTCGTCAAGAACACCCTGCTGCGCCGCGCTGCAGACAACGTCGGTCTGAGCGAGCTGGACCCCCTCTTCAATGGTTCCACCGCACTGGCCATCAGCACTGAGGACGCAGTCGCACCCGCAAAGGTGATCTGTGAGTTCGCCAAGAAGCTCGACAATCATTTCGAGGTCAAGGGCGGCTTCATGGACGGCAAGGTCATGAGCATTGATGAGATCAAGGCTCTCGCTGCAATTCCCCCAATCCCCGTTCTCCGCGCACAGGTGCTCGGCACCATGCTCGCACCCATCACCAGCCTGGCCATCGTTATCAAGGCCATCGCCGAGAAGCTCGGCGCCCCGGCAGAGGAAGTTCCGGCAGAATAAAACACTTCCAACACACATATATTATTTAGGAGGAAATCTAAAATGGCAAGCGAAAAGATTGCTGCTCTTATCGAAGAAGTTAAGGCTCTTACCGTCCTCGAGCTGTCCGAGCTGGTTCATGCTCTTGAGGAGGAGTTCGGTGTTTCCGCCGCTGCTATGGCCGCTCCCGCTGCCGGCGCTGCTGCTGACGCCCCCGCTGCTGCTGAGCAGACCGAGTTTGATGTTGTTATGACCAGCTTCGGCGCTGAGAAGATCAAGGTCATCAAGGAAGTCCGCGGCATTACCGGCCTGGGCCTGGCTGAGGCTAAGGCTAAGGTTGAAGGCGTTCCCGCCACCATCAAGGAAGCCGTTTCCAAGGAAGAGGCTGAGGAGATCGCTAACAAGCTCAAGGCTGTCGGCGCTACCGTCGAGATTAAGTAATTTAATCTTAAAAGCTCAAATCAATACCCCCATGTGCAAGCACATGGGGGTATTTCTATGGTCGGAAGCACAATAAAAAACAAGCGCCGCACTTAATGTGCGACGCTTATACATCTTTATTCGCTATTCATTGTCATTTTTCATCAACGCCCAGCTCACTGAGAATCTTCTCAATCTCACGGTCGTAGTCCAACTGTCCCCGTGATTCGCCAAGATTATACTTGAGCATATCGGAGTCCAGAGGCTCTTCCGGGGTCACCATGCCGGGAATATCCTCCAGCGCGGTGTCGGTCTCTGCCCTCTGTTCGGTAACGGGCATCTCCTGTTCGGCCTGCGCCGCCTTCTTCGCCTTGCGTTTTCTCTTAAGGCGTCTGGCCTCCAGCTTGGCCATGCGCTTTGCCTTGCGCTCCTCTTTCTTGATTATGCGCGCCTGTGCCGCCTGCCGCTCAAGCGCCTCGGCGTGCACACTGGTGGGAGGAACATTGAATTTCAAAACACGCCTGTACTTTATGGCGCGCTGGCTCATAACATAGAACATGACCGCAATAACAAGCAGGAGCACAAAAATAGCAAGGAAGAGAGTGGTGACAAAGCGGGAAAGCTTGCTGTCATCGTCCACGATTCCCATCGCCCGCAAAAGACTGCCAATGCTTTTGAAGGTGGTGTCAATCTCGCCGTCATCGTCATCGCCGCCGTCACCGGCGTTGGGATCTTCAACCACAACCTCCTCGGTGACTGCCAGCTCCATAAAATTGTAGCGCTGAAGCGTACCTTCCGCCACATCGTATACATACAGGCCTAAAAGTCCGTCGCGGTTGATGGCGCAAACGATGTAGTGATTGGGTATATCAATATCCTTGGGTGTAAACAGGCTGTATGACGCGCCGCCGATCATGTACGAGCCTTCGCGATAGCCCTCGGGACATTCGAATGTGGACAGCATATCCACAACGGAGTATTCGCCCGACTGGATGCTGGCAACGGCGGTACAGCGGCGGGTAGTCTCGGAAAAATAGTAGAAGCCGGTGGTATAGTTATCCATGCCCTTCAGGCAAAACACCGGCTCAACCTCATCGTTTGCCGTATAAACGCAGCAGGGGATCGTAGTGCCGTTGTACTCATAGGTCGAACGGGTGAAGCCCGTGGGTATGATGCTGTCATCAAAATTGAGTACCGGCAGCGCCACATCGTCACGCACATAGATAATGACCGCCTCGCCGTTTTCATCCAGTATCAGCAGGCTTTCATTGATCTTGCTCCCATCCCCGGTGGAGGACACCACGGGGATCTTTGGCGTATCCGGTATCGCCTCACCCGGGCCGAGACGCGTTATCGTGATGGTATATGTATTGGTGGTACCGTCCTGCGCCGTGACCATGATCTGCAGCACATTTTCGCCCACCTCAAATTTGGTGTCGCCGGCAATGCGGTAGGAAGAGTTTTTATTGGTCAGCGTTGCGGTGACCTGTGCCTCGGTTACGGAGTTGAGGGCGTAGGCAGTGTAATCGTAGGTCTGGCTGACAAAGTTGGGATAAAGCTCACAGCCGGCAATCTCCAGTGTTGCAAGGGATGCAACAGAGTGGCTGTCATTAATAGTGATGGATGCCGTGCCGTAGTACATGGTAAACTTGTTGCCGCTTCGGTCAAGCACGGTGCAGGACTCCACCTTCAGCTTGGTGGAGCCGGCCTTAAGGGAGTTAAAGCGCAGGTAGCAGCCAAATTTGGTGGTACCGCTGTCCACGCGGTCTGTAACGCGGATAGTGCCCGCGCCGCCGGTAACCTCCAGATTGCCCATGCCCTCAGAGCACGACACATACTGCAGATACTCGGTGTCGTAGCTGAGAGTGATATCCACGCTGGCAACATTCCAGTTGGCGGAATTGCCGGAAGTTATGCTCATATACACGGCGATACTCTGCCCCAGCTGGGCAGAGGGATCGTTAAATGTGACGCGCCCGCTCTCTGCGCGGGCGGTGATATTCATTGACGGAATGACCGTCAGCAGCAGTATCATTAGCAGCGTAAGCGTTACAGCTTTCAGCTTCCGAATCTTCATAGCAAGCTCCTGTATATTATCGACAAAAAGGCCGCAGTAAGTCTACAATGGGTTTTTTTATTATAACAAACCCCATATATCAAGTCAAGGCTGGTGAAAACTGTTAACATTTTTCATTACAAATCGCAAAAACGCGGCGCCGTAAGGGCGCCGCGTCTGTTAATACCTGTCCTTTATCCAACGACTTCCCGCAGCCAGCTGATAATATCAGCATAGCATTCTTCGGCACACAGTTCATTGTGCACCTCATGACGGGCGCCGGGATACAGCTTGAGACGAACAGCCGTATGCCCGCTGTCTGTCAGCTTGTCCGCAACCTGCTTCACGCCTTTTCCGTACTCGCCCACAGGGTCCTCGTCCCCTGCAAATATGAAAATCGGCACATTGGGCACCTTCTGCGCCCAGTCCGAAGCCTGTATCTCTTTAAGGCCGGTAAAAAGATCATAGAAGCCCTGAGCAGTAAACACGAAGCCGCAAAGATCATCGGCGACATACTTATCCACAACATCCTCACGGCGGCTGAGCCAGTCAAACTTGGTGCGCGGATTCTTGATGCGCTTGTTATATCCGCCGAAGGCCAGATTATCCAGCGTCTCACTGGGCACATTGGCGCCCTTCTTGGTCACCTCGCGCGCCGCGATCAGCCGCGCGACGCCAAGAACGGGGTTCGCGCCGGAGGTCCCCTCAAATATGTACCCGTCAAAACAGCCGCGATAGCGTGATGCCACGCAGCGGGCAATGAACGAGCCCATGCTGTGCCCGAAAAGCACAGCGCTCAACTGCGGCCACTCTTCCCTGACGCGGCGGTTAAGCTCCATCACGTCACGGATATTATAGTCCCAGCCGTCAACGGCCGAGAAAAAGCCCTTTGCATCCCCCTCAGCCAAACTGAGGCCGTGCCCCTTATAATCCAGGCCGCAGACAAGATAGTTTTCGGCGCACAGTGCCGCCGCAAGTTCGTTGTATCTGGCAATGTGTTCTGCCATTCCGTGGCAGATCTGCACGACAGCCTTGGGCGCATCGGGTATCCAATACTTTACATAGCAGCTGCCAATACCGCAGGAAGCCGGAATACTGCTCTCTCTGATCGTAAAAGCCATTGCTGTCCCTCCGTCATTAAAATAGCGTCAAACGGGATACTGCACAGTGTTTTTTGCCTTGCTTTAATATAAACTTAATTATAACACAATATAAACAAATTTTCACCATAATTTTGAAAATATTTGTATAAATTTGCACCGCCGTTTTTGCCCTTCATAAAACCACGCCGCCGAACCGAGATTATGGATTCATGCGGTATAGCCGCATCGCCGCCGGGAACATTTTACATGAGGTTTTGCTGCCGGATTGGTCAAAAATGCACGAACAACGCCGTGCTGCTACCCTTGCTTTTTCACTGTTTACCCGTGACGATATTCCTCAAATTTCCTTGCATTGAGCAAAAGCATCTGATATAATGTTTGCGGCAAATTACATAAAGCCCCGCGCGTATTACGACGCGTGGTTATAACCACTACACAGGAGGCAAAATCATATGATTTATTCCGCGGAAGTGCAGCATATGTGCCACGTCGCCAAGGGCGCATATCATGGTCCCGCTCCCATACCTGAGGAAGGCAAGTGGGTGCAGGTCAAAGAGATCAAGGACATCAGCGGCTTTACCCATGGTGTCGGGTGGTGAGCTCCTCAGCAGGGCGCCTGCAAGCTGAGCCTGAACATCAAGGACGGCATCATTGAAGAGGCTCTGGTTGAGACCCTGGGCTGCACCGGCATGACTCACTCTGCCGCTATGGCTGGCGAGATCCTCATCGGCAAGACCATTCTTGAGGCTCTGAACACTGACCTGGTTTGTGACGCTATCAACACCGCCATGCGCGAGCTGTTCCTGCAGATCGTTTATGGCCGCAGCCAGACAGCTTTCTCCGAGGGCGGCCTGCCCATCGGCGCCGGTCTTGAGGACCTGGGCAAGGGTCTGTGCGGTCAGGTCGGCACCATCTTCGCCACCAAGGAGAAGGGCCCCCGCTATCTGAGCCTGACTGAGGGTTACATCACCCGCCTGGCTCTGGACGCCAACGATGAGATCATCGGCTACGAGTTCGTCCATCTTGGAAAGATGATGGAATCCATCAAGAACGGCGTTGATGCTAACGAAGCTCTGAAGAAGGCTACCGGCTCTTACGGCCGCTTCCAGGATGCTGTCAAGTACATCGACCCCAGAAAGGAATAAGGTGACGGATATGGCACTTTTTGAATCCTATGAAAGAAGAATAAACCAGATCACCCCCGTCCTCAACGAGTACGGCATCGGCTCCATCGAGGAGTGCATGGAGATCTGCAAAGAGAAGGGCATCAACCCCTACGAGATCGTCAAGGGCATTCAGCCCATCGCCTTTGAGAACGCCGGCTGGGCCTACACAATGGGCGCCGCCATCGCCATCAAGAAGGGCGTCAAGACCGCCGCTGAGGCCGCTGAGGCCATCGGCATCGGCCTGCAGGCTTTCTGCATCCCCGGCTCCGTCGCTGACGACCGCAAGGTCGGCATCGGCCACGGCAACCTGGGCGCAATGCTGCTTCGTGAAGAGACCAAGTGCTTCGCCTTCCTCGCCGGCCATGAGTCCTTCGCCGCTGCTGAGGGCGCCACCGGCATCGCCCGCAACGCCAACAAGGCCCGTAAAGAGCCCCTGCGCGTTATCCTCAACGGTCTGGGCAAGGACGCCGCTCAGATCATCAGCCGCATCAACGGCTTCACCTATGTTCAGACTCAGTTCGACTACTACACCGGCGAGCTGAAGGTCGTCAACGAGATCGCTTACTCCAACGGTGAGCGCGCCGCTGTCCGCTGCTACGGCTCCGACGATGTCCGTGAGGGCGTTGCCATCATGCACGCTGAGGGTGTTGATGTTTCCATCACCGGTAACTCCACCAACCCCACCCGCTTCCAGCATCCCGTTGCCGGCACTTACAAGAAAGAGTGCATCGAGCAGGGCAAGAAGTACTTCTCCGTCGCTTCCGGCGGCGGCACCGGCCGTACTCTGCATCCCGACAACATGGCTGCCGGCCCCGCTTCCTACGGCATGACCGACACTATGGGCCGTATGCATTCTGACGCTCAGTTTGCCGGTTCCTCCTCCGTCCCCGCCCACGTTGAGATGATGGGCTTCCTCGGCGCCGGCAACAACCCCATGGTCGGCATGAAGTCGGATCGTAGCCATGTCGTTCTGTGAGCCAAGGAGTTGTAGCTAAGTGTTGTCTTCCTAAGCCCGCTTGGCCCTCCGACTTGTATGCATTCTGACGCTCAGTTTGCCGGTTCCTCCTCCGTCCCCGCCCACGTTGAGATGATGGGCTTCCTCGGCGCCGGCAACAACCCCATGGTCGGCATG
>JAZUMW010000144.1:0-14412 GCA_045603825.1 Faecousia sp. | reverse complement strand
TCCTGCGGCACTCCAACGGAGTGCCGCAGTTTTATTGCGGAGAAAAATTGTTAATTTTCCTCATCCGGGGTAGAAGTTCTGCTGTGATTATGCTATAATGAGCGTAAGTATAGCCTATTATATGGAGAGAAAAATTATGTTGGAACTTTTAGCCCCGGCCGGCTCTATGGAAGCTCTGCGGGCAGCGGTGCAAAACGGAGCCGATGCGGTATATCTGGGCTGCGGCATTTTCAATGCCCGGCAGGGTGCCAAGAATTTTACCCCTCAGGCACTCACCGAGGCGGTGAAATACTGTCATATCCGTGGCGTTGCCGTCCATCTGACTTTAAATACCCTTGTTTCCGATAAGGAAATGGCCGATGCTGCCGATCTGGTGCGCCATGCCGCAGAAAGCGGTGTGGATGCCTTCATCGTGCAGGATCTGGGCGTACTGCGCCTTTGTCAGCAGATCGCGCCCTATATTCCCATTCACGGTTCCACCCAGATGACCGTTCATTCCCTCCCCGGCGTTTTGATGTGTGCCGCCTGGGGCATGACCCGTGTGGTCCTCAGCCGGGAGCTGAGCCGGGAGGAGATCCGTTACATCTGCCAGAATTCCCCCATTGAGATCGAGATTTTCGGCCATGGCGCCCTGTGTATGAGTTATTCCGGACAGTGTTATCTGTCCGCCGCCATCGGCGGCCGCTCCGGCAACCGTGGCCGCTGCGCCCAACCTTGCCGCCAGAGCTACGGATACAGCCGCTGGCAGAACCAGTATCCCTTAAGTCTGAAGGACAATTGCCTTGTACACGAGCTACAGGACCTGCAGGAGATGGGCGTTGCCTCATTGAAGCTGGAGGGCCGCATGAAACGGCCGGAATATGTGGCCGCGGTGACACAGGTCTACCGTCAGGCGCTGGACACCGGCAAGGTGACCCCGTCCATGGAGCAGCAGCTTTACGATGCCTTTAACCGCCAGGGCTTTACCAACGGCTATTACGCCGGTAACCCCGGCAGCCACATGTTCGGTATCCGGCAGGATACCCAGGACAACCACATCTGGCTCAAGGAGATCCGCCAGACCTACGAATCCACCGAAGCAGGTCTCGTTCCCATCGTTTTCCATGCTATGGTGCGGCCAGAAGGCACTTCCCTGTCTGTCACCGACCCCGAAGGACGGACCTGTTCTTTGGAAGGACCGCCCGCGGAAATCGCCCGGGTGCGGGAGCTGACCTACCGGGAGTTGGAGGAACGCCTGAACAAGACCGGCGGCACCCCCTACCGCTGCGTCAGTGTGAACGCGGACATAGCACCGGGACTTTCCCTGTCCGCTGCTGCCATTAACGCCATGCGCCGGGATGTCCTGAACCTGCTGACCGCCCAGCGCGCCCGCCGGGATCTGCCGCGGCTGGGACGCCCCCAGAAACTGCCCAATTTCCCCGGCAACCGGAATTTGCCGGAGCTGACAGTGCAGGTCACCTCCCGGGAACAGATCACCGGACGGCTTTTGAAAATGAATCCCGCTGTGTTGTATGTGCCCATGCACATTTTGGCGGAAGATCCGGTATTTTGTGTGACTCTGGTGCGCAAGACCCGGATCTGCGCTGTTCTTCCCCGTATCGTTCATGACGCAGCTCTGCCCCAGCTGAAGCAGACCCTGCGGGATCTGAAAAACCTGGGTGTCCGGGAGGCGCTGGTGGGCAATCTCGGCCTGCTGCTGCCGGTTCGGGAGTGCGGTCTGCGAGCCAGAGGCGACTTTGGTCTGAACCTTTATAATTCCGGCGCTGTGTATACCGCCCGGGAGCTGGAGCTACAGTCCGCCTGTCTGAGCTTTGAGATGACGCTGCCCCAGATCCGGGATGTGACCAAGGCCGTCCCCTGTGAGATCTTCGCTTACGGACGGCTCCCGCTGATGGTCACGGAAAACTGTGTGATCCGGGGCAAAACCGGAGACTGTGTCTGTCAGATGGGCGCAACCAAGCTCACCGACAAGACCGGTTCTGACTTCCCCATTATCAAAGACGGCACATCCTGCCGCAGTGTCCTGCTTAACGGCAAAAAACTGAACTGGCTGGACCGTCAGGACGATCTGGCACGCCTGGGCCTTTGGGCCATCCGTCTGTACTTCACTACTGAAAACGCCAAAGAAGTGGATCAGGTTCTGAATGCTTATCAGAATCCCGTTCCCTTTGACCCCGGCTCCGCTACCCGCGGACTGTATCTCCGGGGACTTGACTGAAAGGAAATCCTATGCAACTGATTCTCGCATCCCAATCTCCCCGGCGCAAAGAACTGATGGGTCTGTTTCACATTCCTTTTCTGATCCGCAGCGCGGATATTGACGAGACCATGGATCCCAACCTGCCTGCCTTTCAGGAGGTGGCACGGGTCAGCCGCTGTAAGGCGCTGGCCACCCCCCGTGATCCGGAGGATGTGGTGATCGCCGCGGATACCATCGTGGTCTGTGCCGGCCAGGTGCTGGGAAAGCCCAGAGATGCGCAGGACGCATTCCGGATGCTGCGGCTTCTCAGCGGACGGGATCACCAGGTAATGACCGGCGTGACTGTTTTGAAGGGTACGCAGGAGCTGGTACATACGGAAATCACCGATATTCACTTCCGTGAACTGTCCGACCGGGAGATCTGGAGCTATATCCGCTCCGGTGAGCCCATGGACAAGGCCGGAAGCTACGGGATCCAGGGCGGCGCAGCCCTGTTTGCCGAAAAAATGGCAGGCGACTATTACAATGTAATGGGTCTGCCGGTATGTCGTTTGGGACAGATGCTGCGGCAGCTTGCTCCCGAACTGATGGAGGAAACCTTATGAGACATTTATTTACCACCCGGGTGCGGGTCGTTTTGATCACCGCGGTGCTGCTGGCCATCGTTCTTACCATCGCCGGCAACCTCACCGGTCTGACGCTGCCCGAAATGTGGACAAAGGGCATTCTGACCCCCATTCGCACCGGCATCAGCCAGCTTACTGACCGTGCCGAGCAGCTTTACAGCTATATGTTTAAATACGAAAGCATCGCCGCGGAAAACGAACGGCTGAAGGAAGAGCTGGCGGACATCGAGGACCGGGCCAGACAGGCCGATTCCATTGCCCGTGAAAACGTGCGCCTGCGCCTGCTGCTGGATCTGCCCACCACCCACGAGGAGTATGCCCTTGTGGACAGCTATATCATTTCCCACAGCTCCAATGACTGGTCCAGTACCTTTACCATCAACCGGGGCTCCAATGTGGGCATCGAGGAGGGCATGTGTGCCATCACCGCCAACGGCGAGCTGGTGGGCCTTGTCAGCGAAGTGGGCACCAATTACGCCATTGTCAAATCCGTTCTGGACTCCTCTCTGGAGATCAGTGCCACCATCGCTGCCTCCGGTTATAACGGCATGGTGCAGGGCGGTTACTCCACCGGTCTGGAGGGTCTGCTGCGCATGAATTACCTGCCTAGTGATGCCACCATCCGTAACAACGACCAGGTGGTCACCACCGGCTCCACCGTCTATCCCCGGGATCTAATCCTGGGTCATGTGGTGGACGCGGGTTTTGACGACACAGGCGTTGCCAAGTTCGCGCTGCTGGAGCCTGCCGCCGACATTGGCAGCCTGGAGCAGATCTTTATCATTACCAACTACAACGCAGGGTGATCCTATGTCCAAAAAATACGAATTTCAACCGGATAAGCCCCGCTCATCCTGGCTGAGTAAGCTGTATCTAACAAAGCGGCAGCGCAAGATCATATTAAAATGGGTTCTGTACGCCCTGTCCTTGCTGGTGCTGTCCCTTTTGCAGGATGTGGTTCTGTGCCGCTTCCGGCTGAACGGCGCCACTACAGAGCTGGTACCTGTGGGTATTTTTCTGATCTGCATTCTGGAGGGAACGGAACGGGGCAGCGTTTTCGCGCTGATCGCATCCGCCTTGTACCTGTTTTCCGGTACCGCCGCAGGTCCCCACGCCATGCTGATCATCACGGTGTTGGCTGTGTGTATCTGCATCCTGCGCCAGGGCTTTCTGCAGAAGAGCTTTAGCTCCGCATTTTTGTGCGTCATTCTGGCAATGGTTCTTTATGAGCTGCTGATCTTCTTTATTGCTGTTTTCCTGGGTAATACCTATCCGGAACGGTTTGTTGGCTTTGCCATCACCACCGGTCTGTCTCTCATCGCCGTTCCTGTGTTGTACCCCGTTTTTGTTGCTATCAGTTCCATTGGAGGAGAATCATGGAAAGAATAAGCCGATTCCGTTCCCGTGTCCTGTTGGTGATCTTTCTTGTGATCGTAGGCCTTCTGGCGTTGAAGCTGTATGATCTGCAGATCGTCGAAACCGGCGGCGTCACCGACAACACCACCACCTTTACCACGCTGACCCGTGTCAAAGCGGCCCGGGGCGATATTCTGGATTGCAACGGCAATGTGCTGGTAAGTAACCGTGCCAGTTACGACCTGATCTTGAACCACTATGTGGCGCTGAGTACCGACGGCACCAACGAAAATCTGTACCGCCTCATAAAGGTCTGCGAGGAGCAGGGCATTGAATACAACGAGCATTTCCCTGTTTCCCTGGAGCGTCCCTTCACCTACACGCTGGATGAATACAGCACCACCTGGCAGAGTTATTTCCAGGCGTTTCTGGAATACGCCGGCGGCATCGACTCGGATATTACCGCGCCGCTACTGATCGACAAGCTTCGTGACCGGTACAGCCTGCCTGCGGCGTGGACCGACGAGGAAGTCCGTAAGGTCATTGGCCTGCGGTATGAGATGTCTCTGCGGTACTGTGTGCCCACCATGGCAAACTATGTGTTCCTTTCCGACGCCAGCGACGAGGCTCTGTCCTCCATTACAGAAATGAACCTTCCCGGCATGAGTGTTGAATCCTCTACCGTCCGTGAATATAACACCGCTTATGCCGCGCATGTTTTGGGCTATGTGGGTGCCATGAGCCCCGAGCAGTGGGAATACTATGAAGCCCTGGGCGGCTATGAAATGGATGCCGAGGTAGGTCAGTCCGGTCTGGAGCAGGTTTATGAAGAGTATCTCCACGGTGTGGACGGCTGGCGTCTGGATACCGTTGCCGCAGACGGTACGCTAATCTCCTCCGTATACACGCAGGAGCCGAAGGCCGGTTCCAATGTGGAAATCTCCATTGATCTTAATCTGCAGGCAGCAGGTGAGGAACAGCTTGCCTTGACCATTCAGAACCTTCAGGGTCAGGAGGATCCTGAAGCCGACGGTATCGATGCCGAGGGTGGCGCTGTAGTGGCCATGGATGTACGGACCGGACAGGTGCTGGTCTGCGCCAGCTATCCGTCCTACGATCTAACCAAGATCTTTGAGGACTATAACGAGCTGCTGGAGGCCGACGGCAACCCCCTGTATAACCGGGCGCTGTTCGGCACCTATCCTCCCGGCTCCACTTATAAAATGTCCACGCTGATCGCGGCCATCGACTCCGGAAAAGTCTCCTCTCACGATCTGATCGAGGACCTGGGCGTTTTCGATAAGTACGAAGGCTTCTACTGCACCTGTCTGAAATTTGCCAGCGCCCGTGTCGGTCACGGTTTTCTGGACGCCCCCAACGCTTTGAAGGTCTCCTGTAACTATTATTTTTATGAATTGGGTGACCGCCTCAGTTTGAAAGCCATGGACGACACCGCTAAGCATCTGGGGCTTGGCGAGCCTACCGGTGTAGAGCTCCCCGAAGCCATCGGTTACCGCGCCAACGACGAAACAAAGGAAATGCTGTATGTGGGCGGCGACGCCCTGTGGTATCAGGGTGACCAGGTTCTGGCCGCCATCGGTCAGGGTGAAAACCGGTTTACCCCCATTCAGCTGTGTGTGTATGCCTCCACCCTTGCCAATAAGGGTACCCGTTATAAGGCAACCTTCATGAACCGCATCGTCTCCGCGGACTACCGCAGCATGCTGGAAGAAAACGCCCCTACCATCGTGGACCAGATGGATATCTCCAGCGAGGCCTACAACGCCTACCTGGAGGGTATGATCAAGGTTACCTCCGAGCGGGAGGGTACTGCTTACTCCCAGTTTAACAACTATCCCGTAACGGTGGCCGGCAAGACCGGTACCGCCGAAGAAATCTGGGGTGCTTCCGACAACGGTGCCTTCGTCTGCTTTGCTCCCGCTGAGGATCCCCAGATCGCCATTGCCGTTTACATCGAGCGGGGCGGACACGGCCGTACCGTGGCATCCGTGGCCCGTGCCATCATGGATGTGTACTTTGATGTGGACGAGGTCAGCGATGTGGTCACCACCGAAAACCGGCTCAGCTAACCGCTGTCATTTAACCCGGCTGTCAAAAGACAGCCGGGTTTTTATTTGTTTTCATAAACTTATTATTGACATTCGATAATTTTAATGATATGGTAGCACAAACAGGAGGTGGAAAAATGAACCATTACAAATTTTCCTCTAAGGTTACGCTGTACGCCTGCCGCGTCGTTATGCTGGTCATGCTGGCGCTGCTGCTCTTTTTCCCTGCTTTGGTAGAGCGGTACCATCAGCATTTCCGGCTGCTGGCAAGCTCGGAGCGAACCGCAATCATCGCGGCCTTTTACGTCTGCGCGCTGCCGGTGCTGCTGGCATTGTGGAATATGGATAAGCTGCTGCGGAACATTCTGCAGGAGCAGCTGTTCATTCTGGAGAATGTCCGTCACATCCGGGTAGTGCGCTGGTGCTGTGTTGCTGTCAGTCTGATCTGCCTTGCAGCAGCCTTCGGTTTCCCTTCGCTGATCTTCCTGGCCATCATTATGGCCTTTCTGTCTTTGGCCATCACCGTGGTCGGTCAGGTCATGAAGGCCGCTGTTGCCATCCGGGAAGAAAACGATCTGACGATCTAAGGAGGCAGCTATGGCGATCATCGTAAATCTGGATGTAATGCTGGCCAAGCGGAAAATGACTTCTCTGGAGCTGGCACAGCGGGTGGGCATGACCCCCGCCAACCTTTCTATTTTGAAAACAGGTAAGGCCAAAGCCATTCGCATGAGCACCTTGGAAGCCATCTGCAGGGAACTGAAGTGTCAGCCCGGTGACCTGTTGGAGTACACCGAAGATTCCGACCCCTGGAAACGCTGATTATCCCGAAAGGAGGATCTCTATGGAAGAAATGCATCAGCCCTCTCCCTGGCCGCCTGCAAATCCCCCGTTCCCCGCGGGCAAAAGAGAATTTATCTTCGCCGCCGGTGTGCTGCTTGCCGCTTGTTTTTTGTGCAACAGCATATTTTACGCGGGACTGAATCTGGGCTTTGCGATTTTCGCGGGCTGCGCTATTCTCTGCTCCGAGGTTTATCTGCTTTGCTGCGGCTGTAAACCTACTTTTTACACCGGTATTTTGCTGGTATGCAGTCTGATCATCACCGCGTCCTTTGCAAGAAGCGATGACGGTCTGGTAAAATTCGTTCTGTTTTGCTTTCTTTTGTTCAGCGTAAATCTGGGTCTGTGCCTGCTGGCCGGACAAAACCGCCGTTCCCCGAAAGGTTTTCTGTGCTTTATGGATATTTTCCGCACCGTATTCCTTCTGGGACTGGGGAAGTGCTCCCCCGCTTTCCGGGGTCTGTATAAAGGCATCCGGGAAAGCGGCACCGCCGGCAAAAAAGGCGGTGCGGTCATGTTGGGCGTTTTGATCTCTGTGCCTCTGCTGGCCATTGTGATCCCTCTGCTGATCCGCGCAGACGCAGCCTTTGACGCCCTGCTGCGTAAGCTGCCGGACTGGAATTTTGGTGAGATCATCGGCAGCATCATCCTTGGCGCCCTCTTGGCCGGTTATCTGTATGTACGTGCCACAGCGCTGCGCCATACCCCCAAGGAAGTGCCGGATACCACAGTTAGAAAAGGCGTGAACCCTCTCACCGTCAACACCGTGCTGATCGCCGTTTCCGCGGTTTACGGGGTATATCTCATCAGCCAGCTTGCCTATTTTTCCGGCGGTTTTTCCGGGATCCTGCCGGAGGGCTATACCATGGCAGAATATGCCCGGCGGGGATTTTTTGAAATGGCCTGGCTGTGTGCCATCAATCTTGGGATCATTGCCCTGGGCGTGGGTCTTGTCCGCAAGCAGGCCATTCCTCCTCTGCTGACCCGGCTTGTATGCCTGTTCATCGGCATTGTGACGCTGTTTTTTGTGGTATCCGCCAGCGCGAAGATGTTTTTGTACATCGACACCTTCGGTCTGACCCGACTGCGGGTGCTGACGGAGATCATCATGCTCTGGCTTGGCCTGTCCACCCTGGCGGTTTGCATCTGGTTGTTCGTGCCCGGTCTGCCCTATATGAAATTTGTGGTGGTACTGGCGCTTATTATGGGTGCCGCGGTTGCCTGGGCGGATGTGGACACGGTAGTTGCCCGTTACAATGTTACCGCCTACCAAAACGGAACGCTGGAAACCGTGGATGTGGCATATTTGGATCAGTTGGGCAGCGGTGCCGTTCCTTATATTGCGCGGTTGACGGATGATGGGAATGTCCAAATCGCCACGCAGGCCCGGAACGCACTGAAAACCGAAACCAATACGCCAATAAACGATTTCCGGGACTGGAACTATGCGGACAGTCTGGCGGATTCCATCCTGCATCCCGGGGAGAAGTAGACACGCTTCATAAATCGGCACTCAATGAGAGTGCCGATTTTGTTATGTAAACTAAAGTGTATGTTTCTGCTGAAAACCAGAGAAGACGAAACGCAAACTTTTCTGTTTTCCCCCTCTTTACGAAAAGACAAAAGCGATGTATAATAGGAAAAGATATAAAGAAGGGGTGTGTATTATGTATTGTTTGCGCTGCGGCCGGGACACAAAGGACGACCGTGTGTTCTGTGATCATTGCCAGCAAAACATGGACAGCTATCCCGTAAAGCCCGGAACAGCCGTTCACCTGCCCCACAGAACCCTCTCCGCTCCTGTAAAAAAGAAAGTCCGCCGGATAACTGCTGAGGAGCAGGTCATCCAGCTCCGGAAATCCCTACGCCGGGCACGGGCATTTATCGCGGCGCTGATCCTTTTGATCAGTCTGGCCGCTGCCGGTGCTTTTTATTGGTTCTCCCATCAGAAAAGCTCCGACATCGGCAGGAATTACAATGTAGATACCACCCAACAGACAGACTGAATGTTTCACGAGAAACATTTTTTGCTGCAGGAATGTTTCACGTGAAACAAAGAAAGGATATACTTATGGGAAGAATTATTGCTGTGGTCAATCAAAAGGGCGGCGTAGGCAAAACCACCTCCGCAGTCAACCTCACAGCCGCATTGACCGAAGCCGGTAAAAAAGTGCTACTGTGCGACTTTGACCCTCAGGCCAATGCCACTTCCGGACTGGGTATCGATAAGCGCCATGTGCGCCACAGCATTTACGATGTGGTCATTAACGGCTTGCACCCCCTGGATGTGGTGGTGGAAACCAATTTTGGTGATATTCTCCCCTCCACCGCAGACTTGGCGGGTGCCGGTGTGGAGCTGATCTCCATGCCCGAGCCGAATTTCTGCCTGAAGAAAGCGCTGGAAAAGGTCAAAGACCAGTACGATGTGATCTTCATTGACTGCCCTCCCTCTCTGGAACTGCTGACTCTGAACGGCTTGTCCGCAGCGGACAGTATTCTGGTGCCGGTGCAGTGTGAGTATTACGCTTTGGAGGGTCTGACCGATCTCATGACCACCCTGCGGCTGGTTAAAAAGCGCATGAATCCCGCCCTGGAGATCTTTGGTGTAGCCCTTACCATGTTTGACGGCAGAACAAACTTCTCTACCCAGGTGGCGCAGGAGGTGCGCCGTCACTTCCCCGGCAAGGTGTTTGCCTCAGTGATTCCCAGAAATGTCCGTCTGGCCGAGGCCCCCAGCCACGGTCTGCCGGTTACCGTATATGACCGCCATAGCCGGGGCGCTGCCGCTTACCGTGCCATGGCACAGGAAATTATCAGTAAATTATAATCGAGGTGATTGATTTGGCAAGTCAGAAAGGTCTTGGTAAAGGACTTGGTGCTCTGATAGGCGATTATATGGACGAGCCTGTCAGCAGCAAAAGTCCCTACCAGTTGCTACCTGTTTATAAGATCGAACCCAACCCCCACCAGCCCCGGCAGGATTTCGACCAGGCCGAGTTGGAAGCTTTAGCTGAATCCATCGCCATCCACGGCATCGTTCAGCCCCTTACTGTTCGGGAGACGGGCAGCGGTTACTATCAGATTATCGCCGGTGAACGCCGGTGGCGTGCCGCGCGGCTGGCAGATCTAAAAGAGATCCCCGTAGTCATTATCGAAGCGGACGACAAAAAGACCATGGAACTGGCTCTCATTGAAAATCTCCAGCGCCAGGATCTAAACCCGGTGGAAGAGGCACTGGGTTATCAAACCTTAATGGATCAGTACGGACTGACCCAGGCGGAAACCGCCAAACGGGTGGGCAAATCCCGTCCCGCTGTGGCAAACGCCCTGCGGCTGCTGTCACTGTGTGCCACGGTTCTGGAGCAGGTGCGCTCCGGTGCGCTTTCTGCCGGTCATGCCCGGGCTATACTCACATTAAAAAGCGAGAAAGCGCAGAAAGATGCCGCCCAAAAGATCATTGCCTTGGGTCTATCCGTCCGGCAGGCAGAACTGCTGTGCAAAAATCTCAATAAAGAACCCACACCCAAAAAGGAAATCACATTGGCAGTGGACTATGTGGCCGAATGCGAAAAGTCCCTCAGTAAGCATTTGGGCCGTGGCGTCAAGATCGTAAACGGAAAGCGGAAGGGCCACTTTGAATTGGAATTTTACGGACAGGAAGATCTGCAGACTCTCCTGGACGCTCTTATGACCATTGAAAAGTAATACTAAGGAGAGGTAATTATGTTAGATATTAAGAAAATCAAAGAAAATCCCGATGCCGTCAAGGCAGGCCTCCGTGCAAAGGAAGTAGATTGCGACGCAACTGTTGACCGCATTCTGGAACTGGATGTGGCCATCCGCGGTCTGAAGACCGCATCTGAAGGCCGTACCGCCCAGAAGAACAAGATCGCCAAGGAAAACGGCAAGCTCTTCGGTCAGAAGAAGGGTATGGAGAAGAAGGGTGAAGACACTTCCGCCATCGAAGCACAGATCGAGGCCAACAAGGCCGAATCCATCGCTCTGGATGCTGCCAACGAGGCTGACACCGCAAAGCTGAAGGAGCTGAGCGCAGAGTATAAGACCGCTATGCTGAGCCTGCCCAACCTCCCCGACGCAGACCTGCTCCCCGGCGGCAAGGAAAACAACGAGCCTCTGCGCTACATCGGCGAGAAGCATGCCTTCGATTTTGAGCCCAAGCACCATGTGGGTCTGTGCCAGGATCTGGGCCTTATCGACTACGAGCGGGGCGTTAAGCTGGCCGGTTCCGGCAACTGGATGTACACCGGCATGGGTGCCCGGCTGGAGTGGGCGCTGCTGAACTATTTCATCGACACCCATACCGCCGACGGCTACGATTTCATCCTGCCTCCCCACATGTTGGAGTACATGTGCGGTGAGACCGCCGGTCAGTTCCCCAAGTTTGCTGACGAAGTCTTCAAGATCTCCAACCATCCCACCGAGGGCGGCACCTTCTATATGCTGCCCACCGCAGAAGCCGCTCTGGCTTCCATTTACCGGGATGAGATCCTTTCTGAGGCTGACCTGCCCAAGAAATTCTTCGCATACACTCCCTGCTTCCGCCGTGAGGCCGGATCTCACCGTGCTGACGAGCGCGGCATGGTTCGTGGTCATCAGTTCAACAAGGTAGAGATGTTCCAGTTCACCACCCCCGAGGGTTCTGACGCGGCCTTCGACGAGCTGGTCACCAAGGCAGAAAACCTGGTTGCCGGTCTGGGTCTGCACTTCCGTACTGTGAAGCTGGCAGCAGGCGACTGTTCCGCCTCCATGGCAAGAACCTACGACATTGAAATTCTGATCCCCTCCATGAACGGCTATAAGGAAGTATCCTCCGTTTCCAACGCCCGTGACTATCAGGCACGCCGGGGCAACTGCCGTTACCGCCGCGCCGACGGCAAGCTGGACTTCGTTCACACCCTGAACGGCTCCGGCCTGGCAACCTCCCGTATTTTCCCCGCCATTGTGGAACAGAACCAGAAAGCTGACGGCTCCATCGTGATTCCTGAGGTCCTGCGTAAGTACTTGGGCGGTCTGGAAGTAATCGAAAAGAAATAATATTATGTAAACCAACCAGAAAGGAAAGAAAACAATGAAAAAGCTTTTCAACGAATTCAAAACCTTCATCGCCCGTGGCAATGTCATGGACATGGCAATCGGCGTCATCATCGCCACCGCATTCGGCAAGATCACCACTTCCTTGGTCAATGATGTATTCATGCCCTTCATCAGCTGGATCTTCGGTGCCCGGGATATGACCGCGCTGAACCTGATCGTCCGCCCTGAGATTCTGGACGCAGAGGGCAACGTTGTGCAGGCTGCCATCACCATCGGTTTTGGCACCTTCGTGGCAACCATTATCGACTTCATTCTGGTGGCTCTGGTAGTCTTTATGGTGGTCAAGGTTCTCAATGCCGCCAAGGCTGCTGCTGAAAAGAAGAAGGCCGCTGAAGAGGAAGCCGCTCCCCCCGCACCTCCCGCTCCCTCTGCTGAGGAAGTCCTCCTCACCGAGATCCGCGATCTGCTGAAGGAGAAGCAGTAAAATGAACCCCGCAGGAAAGGGTTTTCTTGTCCTGGTTCTGGCTGTCTGTCTGCTGTGCGGTTGTGCAGCTGCTCCACAGGAGCAGGAAATCATCTGCAAAGAGCTGACCCTGACCCTTCCCGCCGGCTTTACTGACTTCAGCGAAGACGGCACAGAAGAAGGCCTCGCCTTCAATTATGCCGATGTGGACATGGGTATCTGTGGAAGCTTTGAGGAAAAAGCCTATCTGCAGCAGTACATTCCGGACATTGACCCGGAAAAGTACGCCCAAGCCTTTGTGCAGACCAACGGCGTGGAGGCCACCGTGGATTTCATGGACGGGATCCCCCGTTTTGCGTATTCCGCTTCCGGCTATACATACCTGTGCGGCGTGTTTGAATCCAATGAAAACTTCTGGGTAGTGCAGAGCTACTGCAAAACCGAGGATTTCCCCGTCAACGAGGAGATCATGTGGGGTTACATCGCATCTGTAATTGTAGGATAAATAAAAAACTGGAGTAGTACCTACTCCAGTTTTTTATTTATCCTTATAGTCCTCTCGCAGTTTTTCCAGCAACTCGATCATTCTGCTGATTTGTTCATAAGCGGTACCGTCTTTATGGATCGAAACCATACTAATATCCCAATCCGGAAATACTTTATGGTAGCGTTCTATTACCGCCATTAACAGTTTCGGGAGTTGGTCGGCACTTGTTTTAGAAATATATTCTATCATATCATCTATACGCTTTCTCTAATTTTATATATTTACTTAAATATATACTTATATAGGAAAATTGTCAACAAAATATATTCTTATTAGAATATATTTCGGGGTGAGTATATGATCAGAATATCCCTTGACAAGGTGTTGTGTGAACAAAGTATCAGCCGGTATGAATTGGCAAAGCGGACCGGTATCCAGTATCAGATCATTGATAATTATTACAAAAACCGTGTGAAGCGTTATGACAGCTATATTTTAGAGCGCATTTGTAACGCTCTGGATTGTCAGATCAGCGATATCATCGAATATAAAAAGTAAAGCGTGACCGTAAATTGGTCACGCTTTACTTTTGTATTATTGGGTGCGTCGGCGGGGTCACGACCCCACCCTACAGCACACCATTACTACTGTGCAAATCATTTGTAATTTATAGTTTAGCACTAAAAACCACATGTTGAAAACACCTGGTTATATTAAAAAACGTAAAGCGTGCTTGACATTTTATAATAGCTATGCTATATTGATGTAAAGTTAACTTTACAAAAGGAGGCTATCCATGAAAAACAAAATAGAACAGATCCGAAAAGCGAAAAATATCCGGCAGGAGGATTTTGCCAAAGCCCTGGGTGTCTCCCGGCAGACCATCAGCTCCCTGGAAACCGGGCGGTACAACCCTTCAATATTCTTAGCCTATAAAATAGCAAAGTATTTCGAGATGACCATTGAAGAAGTCTTTATTTTTGAAGAAGAGGACGGGAGGTAACTATTATGAAGTGCAACAAGCGTTTTATTGCCAGTATTATTGAGATCGTAGTGGGTCTGGGCCTGCTGCTGCTGCGATTTTTTGATGTGATCGACGATTTTTGGAGCGGCATGGGTACCGCGCTGATCGTCGTGGGTGCATTGCAGCTCATCCGGCACATCCGTTATAAGACCAACGAGACCTACAAAGCAGCAGTGGATGTGGAACTAAACGACGAGCGCAACAAATTTTTGTCCATGAAAGCCTGGTCCTGGGCAGGATACCTGTTTGTGATGATCGCCGCTGTGGCTGCCATCGTTTTGAAGATCTGCGG
>JAZUMW010000143.1:0-6171 GCA_045603825.1 Faecousia sp. | reverse complement strand
TCTCCTTGGCAACTCTCTGGCGCTTGACCTCCTGGGTAGGGCGCAGCTCCACCAGGAAGAGTCTGCGGATGGTCTCCTCCCGAATGGCCGTGATCATAGCATGAAACAGTTCATAGCCCTCTTCCTTATAGGCAATGACCGGGTCATGCTGACCGTAAGCCCGCAGACCGATGCCCTGCTTCAGATCATCCATGGCATCGATGTTGTCCATCCAGTATTCGTCAACAACACGGAGCATGACCACGCGCTCCAGTTCCCGCATAACCGCGGGGGTGTAGGCAGCTTCCTTGGCTTCGTAGGTCTGCAGTGCCAGAGCATACAGTTCGTCGGCAAACTGGTCGGCCTTCTTTTCTTCTGCAGACTGGTATGCGCCTCTGGGGAAATAGATGCCCTGAAGCTTGCCCAGAACGGTGCGGCGGCTGTCCTCGTCGGCGATACCGCCGGTCTGGCTGAGGGCCTCGGATACGGTGGAATCGATAACGCCCCGCAGGAAGGACAGCATGTACTCCCGCAGATCTTCGCCCCGGAGCACCTTCTGCCGCTGGGCATAGATCACCTCACGCTGGGTGTTCATCACATTATCGTACTCCAGAACATTCTTTCTGGCTTTGAAGTGGCGGCTTTCCACAGCCTTTTGGGCATTTTCCACCGCGCCGGAAAGAATCTTGGCATCAATGGGGGTATCCTCGTCCAGACCCATGGAGTCCATCATGGCCATGATGCGGTCAGAGGAGAACAGACGCATCAGATCGTCCTGCAAACTCAGATAGAAGCGGCTTTCGCCGGGATCGCCCTGACGGCCGGAACGGCCACGGAGCTGGTTGTCGATACGCCGGGATTCGTGGCGCTCGGTACCGATGATGAACAGACCGCCTGCCTGCCGCACCTGCTGCGCCTCCAGAGCCATTTCGGACTTAAACTGCGCCAGCAACGCATCATAGCGGCGGCGGATCTCCAGAATTTCGGGGTCGGTGGTTTCAGCAAAGGAATTGGCCTCCCGGAGCAGTTCCTCGGGAATATCGGCCTTCCGCAGCTCATTCATGGCCATAAACTCGGCGTTGCCGCCCAGAACGATGTCCGTACCACGGCCTGCCATGTTGGTGGCGATGGTAACAGCCCCCAATTTACCGGCCTGGGCCACGATCTGTGCTTCCTGCTCGTGATACTTGGCGTTGAGCACATGGTGCTGGATGCCTGTGCGCTTTAAGAGCTTGCTTAAAATTTCGCTCTTTTCGATGGATACGGTACCCACCAGAACGGGCTGACCCTTGGCGTGGCATTCCTGAACCTGGCGGATGATGGCCTTAAATTTGCCCAGCTCGGTTTTATACACCACATCGGGCTGATCCTTGCGGATCACGGGCTTGTTGGTGGGGATCTCCACCACATCCAGCATGTAAATGGAATTAAATTCCTCTTCCTCGGTCAGGGCAGTACCGGTCATGCCGGAGAGCTTGTTATACAGACGGAAGAAATTCTGGAAGGTGATGGTAGCAAGGGTCTTGCTCTCCTCGGCGACGGTGACCCGCTCCTTGGCCTCGATGGCCTGGTGCAGACCTTCGTTATACCGCCTGCCGTACATCAGACGGCCGGTAAACTCGTCAACAATGATGATCTGACCGTCCTTGATGACATAGTCGATGTCCTTTTTCATAATGCCCCGGGCCTTCATGGCCTGGTTGATGTGGTGGGACAGGGTGGCATTTTCCGGGTCAGCCAGGTTGTCCACGCCGAAGAACTTCTCAGCCTTGGCAATGCCGGAGGCAGTGAGGCTGACGGTTTTTGACTTTTCGTCCACAAAGTAGTCGCAGTCGTAATCGTCATGGACTTCCTTGTCCTCGGTCTTGGCAAATACCTGCTTGCGCAGGGTGGACACGAAGTAGTCCGCCATTTCATAGAGCTTGGAGGAGCTTTCGCCCTTGCCCGAGATGATCAGCGGCGTTCTGGCCTCGTCGATGAGGATGGAGTCCACCTCGTCCACGATGGCAAAGGCATGACCCCGCTGTACCAGCTCCGCCTCGTAGATGGCCATATTGTCCCGGAGATAGTCGAAGTCCAGTTCGTTATTGGTGCAGTAGGGGATGTCGGCGGCATAGGCCACACGGCGCTCTGCCGGCTTCATGCCGGGAATCACCAGACCGACGCTCAGACCCATGAACCGGTGCACCTTGCCCATCCAGTCCGAGTCACGCTTTGCAAGGTAGTCGTTGACGGTGACCACATGGACGCCCTGTCCTGCCAGCGCGTTCAGATAGCAGGGGAGAATGGCAACCAGCGTCTTGCCTTCACCGGTCTTCATTTCCGCGATACGGCCCTGGTGCAGCACGATGCCGCCCATGAGCTGTACAGGATACGGCTTCATGCCCAGCACACGCCAGGGGGCCTCCCGGATAGCGGCAAAGGCATCGGGCAGAATATCGTCCAGAGTCTCGCCCTGTGCAAGCCGATCCTTGAACCAGGGGGTCTTGGCCTTCAGCGCGTCATCAGACAGGGCGGCATACTCTGCCTCCATGGCCAGGATCTTGTCCACCAGGGGTTGAATTTTTTTAATTTCACGCTCAGAACGGGTTCCGAACAGTTTTGTCAAAAGTCCCATGTAAGAATCTCCTTTGGTAACAGGCACTATTTTTGCCATTATAGCACACTCTGAACAAAAATAATAGAAAATTTTGTGAATTATCCGGGCCGAAAAAACTCCGCAGAGCCAACGCTCTGCGGAGTGGAATTTAAATGCGTTTTGTAATGGTGGTGGTTTTCTCCTGCACCAGCAGCAGGTCAGAGATAATGGAGTTGGAAACAAGGAAGCCCTTGGGGGTCAGCCGCCACCGGCCGTCAAAGGTCTGGTCTGCCAGCCGGTTTTCCTTGCACCGCAGCAGAACCTCCTCCAGAGGCGCGAAGGGCAGCAGGAACTGCTGTTCATAAACAGCCGGATCGATACCGGCTACGGTACGCAGCCGCATCATCAGATACTCACCTGCCCGCTCCCGGGGGGCTACCTCCTGAATGTCCTCCAGCACCTGACCACCGTTTTTGATGCCGTCAATATAGCCTTGCAGATCCCGGATGATGGAGAACCGCCGTCCGCCGAAATCAGAGCTGGCGTTGGGGCCGAAGCCAAGATACGCGCCGCCGCTCCAATACTTCAGATTGTGCCGGGAGACATTTCCCTTTCTGCAGAAATTGGAGATCTCGTACTGGCGGTAGCCGTGCTTGCGCAGGATCTGGATGGCAGACAGGTACATATCTGCCTGGGTGTCGTCGTCCGCCAGATTGCAGCAGTCCTGGTATTCATAAAGGGGCGTGCCCTCTTCCACCTTCAGTCCGTAGCAGCTGATGTGCTCCGGTGCCAGATTCAGCACATTCCGCAGGGTCTTTTCCCAGTCCACCAGGGTCTGACCCGGCAAACCGAACATCAGATCCACAGAAAGATTCTTAAAACCGAACCGGCGGATCATCCGCACCGCGTTCACGGCCTGAGCGTAGGTGTGGGGACGGCCGATCTTGTTGAGGAGCTTGTCGTCGTCACACTGGATGCCCAGACTGACCCGGTTAAAGCCCTCCCGACGTAGCCGCCAAAGCAGCCGGGGGCTGACGGAATCCGGATTTGCCTCGAAGGTGATCTCCGCGTCCGGGGCAACATCAAAATGCTTGCGGATGGTGGTAAGGATGGTGGCCAAGCCGTTGCCCCCGAAGAAGGAAGGGGTACCGCCGCCAAAATAAATGGTATCCACCAGATAGTTGGGGGCAAGGGCGCCGGATTCCTTGATATGGGTGCACACCGCTTTCAGATAGGCATCCATCAGCTTGGGCGTCTTTTCCGTTACGGAATAGAAATCACAGTACTGACATTTGCTGCGGCAAAAGGGAACATGGATATAAATGCCCAACGGTATTTTGTTTTTACGGGAAAAAAGTGGCATATTGATCTCCGATCAATTTAATAGGTGACAGTTGTTTTTAGTTCTTTGCGGTTTTAATGATGGCAGTCAACATTTTCTCTATTTCCTGACAATCTTCAATGAGTGAGGAACATTCTGTTTCTGAAAGATAATTTGTTGCTTTTAAAAGACGAAGCCAATAATCTGTTTCACAAGCTTCTTTTAAAGCGATACTAAGTTTTGAAATAAAGTCTGCACGGCTCTGCGCTTGTTGTGCTTCTGCTATGTTGGCACCTATACTGGTACCGCAACGCAAAAGCTGTTTTGAAAGAACATATTCATTTTGTGTATGTGTAAAATGCTTATATACATTTACGATGCGCACAGCAAACAAGAAGCTTTTTTCTTTAACGGTATGCTCCATAGTAAGTTGTCCTCATAGAGTTGATAACAGTTGATAATTGTCAACTGTCAACTATTAACTGTCAACTTAGCATTAGTCTTCGTCTAATTTCAGCACCGCCATGAAGGCTTCACTGGGAACGGCAACGGTACCGAAGGTGCGCATCCGCTTCTTGCCTTCCTTCTGCTTTTCCAGCAGCTTCTTCTTGCGGGTAATATCGCCGCCGTAGCACTTGGCAAGCACATCCTTGCGCAGCGCCTTAATCGTCTCACGGGCAATGATCTTGCCGCCCACAGCTGCCTGCACCGGGATCTCAAACTGGGCGCGGGGAATGTTCTCCTTCAGCTTTTCACAGATCTTCCGGGCCCGGGGATAGGCGTTGTCCGCAAAGAGGATGAAGCTCAGCGCGTCCACGATCTCGCCGTTAAGGAGGATGTCCAGCTTCACCAGGCGGCTGGGACGGTAGCCGATCAGCTCATAATCCAGGCTGCCGTAGCCTCTGGTGCGGGATTTCAGAGCGTCAAAGAAATCGTAAATGATCTCGTTCAGGGGCATTTCGTAATGCAGCTCCACACGGTTTGCGTCCAGATATACCATATCCTTAAATTCACCGCGACGCTGCTGTGCCAGCTCCATGATATTGCCCACATATTCCTGGGGCGCGATAAGGCTGGCCTTCACAAAGGGTTCCTCCGCCAGCTGGATCTCCATGGGATCGGGGTAATCCAGAGGGGTGTAGACCATCATCACTTCACCGTTATTTTTGGTGATGCGGTAAACGACATTGGGGGCGGTAGTAATGAGGTCCAGGTTGTATTCCCGCTCCAAACGCTCCTGAATGATCTCCATATGCAGCAGTCCCAGGAAGCCGCAGCGGAAACCGAAGCCCAGCGCGATGGAATTTTCCAGCTCATAGGACATGGAGGCATCGTTGAGCTTCAGTTTTTCCAGTGCCTCCCGGAGATCCTGGTACTTGGAGCCGTCGGCAGGATACACGCCGGAGTAGACCATGGGCTGCACCGGACGGTAGCCGGGAAGAGGCTCGGCAGCGGGGTTATCCGTGGCGGTGATGGTGTCGCCCACACGGGTATCTGCCACAGTCTTGATGGAGGCGGTGATGTAGCCCACTTCACCTGCGCCCAGAGCGTCTTTGGGAACAAGTCCCTGAGGACTCATTGTGCCCACTTCCACAACTTTGTAAACGGCCTCGGTAGCCATCATCTTAATATCCTGGCCGGGACGGACGGTGCCTTCCTTGATCCTGGTGTAGACGATGACACCCCGGTAGGAATCGTACTGACTGTCAAAGATCAACGCCTGCAGGGGTGCTTCCCGGTCGCCGGGGGGCGCGGGTACATCCTTAACGATCATCTCCAGAACAGAGTGGATATTGATGCCGTTTTTGGCGGAAATTTCGGGAGAATCCTCGGCGGGAATGCCAATAATATCCTCCACCTCAGCCTTTACTTCCGACGGACGGGCAGAGGGCAGGTCGATTTTGTTGATCACCGGCAGCACTTCCAGGCCGGCATCGATGGCAAGGTAAGTGTTGGCAAGGGTTTGGGCTTCCACACCCTGGCTGGCGTCCACCACCAGGATCGCGCCTTCGCAGGCAGCAAGGGAGCGGGAGACTTCATAGTTAAAGTCCACATGGCCGGGGGTGTCAATGAGGTTCAGGGCATAGGTCTTGCCGTCATCGGCGGTGTAGGACAAGGTGGCGGCGGTGGCCTTGATGGTAATGCCCCGCTGCTTTTCCAGCTCCATGGAATCCAGCATCTGCTCGGCACGGATACGCTGGTCAATGGCATTGCACTCCTCTAACAGCCGGTCGGCAAGGGTAGACTTACCGTGGTCGATGTGGGCGATAATGGAAAAATTGCGGATCAGAGA
>JAZUMW010000142.1:0-12777 GCA_045603825.1 Faecousia sp. | reverse complement strand
CATGGTCTCCACATAGGAAGACGGCAGGCAGCGCATCAGCACATAAATAATAAAGATAACAAACAGCAAGATTATGAATGAAATACCTAATCTCTTTGCGATATACTTCCGCATAGTGTCCCTCCAGATGTGTATTTGCGGGCAGATACCCAATTCTGCATATCAGGCAGCCGGTCCGATCCCGGTTCTTCGGTCTGGCCGGCAGGCTCATATGCAGAATAGAAAACCTTTGCAGATTGCCCTGCAGCCCAGGGCTGCACGGCAACCTGCATTAGTCAGTCAGGAATTAAATTTGGCTTTAAATTAAGCCTCGTTCATCTCCAGCAGCTCGATGTCGTTTGCCCAACCCCAGAAGGTGGTGATGTCGGGAGTAACGGTGTCGATGTTGACACGCTCGGTGGAGAAGATGATAACGTTCTGTCTCTGGTACAGGGGGATCTCAACTGCCCAGTCAGCAACGATGTCCAGGCACTCCTTGTACAGAGTCTTACGGTAGGTCTGGTCGGTGGACTGGCGAGCCATCAGGATCAGCTCATCCAGCTCAGCGTCCTTGATCCAGTAGGACTTCTCGTTGGAGCCGCCTTCGCTGTGGTAGATCTGGTACATGTCGGGATCAACGGTTGCCTGCCATGCCATGGTGAACATTTCAGCAGTACCGGAGTTGACAGCGTTGGTCATGTCAGCAAAGTTAGACATATCGGTAACGGTCAGAGTGAAGCCGATCTCAGCCAGGGCGTCAGCAGCCATGGTCAGGCACATGAAGCCGGGGTGATCGCCGATGCCGCTGCCGCCGATCATGACTTCGTAGCCCATTTCAGCGCCTTCGGGAGCAGCGGTGATCTTGCCGTCAGCGACGGTGTAACCGGCAGCTTCGAAGAAGCCCAGAGCAGCAGCCTTAGCGGCAGCGTACTTCTCTTCAACGCTCATACCATCGGTGTAGATGGGGTTGCCATCAACATCGACGGAGAATGCGACCTGGTAGCCCTCGTCGGTAACACGGGGTGCTGCCCAGGAGGTGTCGGAGATGGGGTAGTTGATAACGTTTGCGAACTCGCCGTAGTAGGAGTCAACAGCCACATCACGGTAAACAGCGATGACGGTGCAGATAGCCTTACGCAGGTTCTTGGAAGCTTCGGAGCCGCTGTCGCCAGCAACGCAGACGTTCTTGGCACAGATGCCTGTGTAGCCGTAGCCCAGGTTAGCGACCATGTTGGTGGTGATCACGTCGCCGGAAACAGCGCCGCCGTTTGCCTCAGCGATAGCCTTTGCGGTTTCGCCGGAGTAGGAGGGATCGGTGATGTCGATGGTGCCAGCAACAACGCCGGGAACCTTATCAGCATCCTGGCCTTCCTTGAACTGGATGAACTCGATCTTGGGGCAGCCCTTCCAGTAGTTGGCGTTGGCAGCCAGAGTTACAGTACCGTTCTCGTAGGACTCGAAGGTGTAGGGACCAGCGCCCTGGGGCATAGTGGTGACGGACTTAACGTCGGACAGGTCGCCCTTGGTGAAGCCGAACATGTTGTTCTCGTAGTCGTACAGGGACTCATCGCCGTAGTAGTGCATGGGAACGACGGTGGTAGCCAGCTGATAGATAGCGGTGGCGGAAACCTCGGTCAGCACGATACGCAGAGAGTTGTCGCCAGTCTTCTGAATACCGGAAACATTGGGAGCGGAATCACCGGTCTGAACACCAGCCTGGAACTCGCCGGCCTTGTCGCCCAGAGCAGCTTCCAGAGCAGCGGTGATGGTGACATTACCGGCCTCGTAGTTGATGCCGTTGTCGCTGATGTCGAAGCCGTAAGTAGCAACGATCTCGTTCCAGAAATCTGCTTCAGTAGCATCTTCAGCCAGAGCATAGCCCCAGTTCAGAGCCCAAGTAGCAACGGAGTCTTCTTCGGTGTTGACGCCATAGTCCACCAGGTAGCCCTTGATGCCGTTAACGAACTCGATACCGGCAGTATCAAATGCAGCCCAGAAAGTATTGTACTGCTCTTCGGTATAGTAGTCGTTAGCAACATAGCCCTCGTTGCCGCCGGCCAGAACCAGGTTCATACGGGAATCCATGCCGGAACGGTAAGCTTCCAGACCTTCGATGGGCAGGGAGTACAGAGTCATGATGCCATCGTAGGTGGGATCCAGGGGTACGTACAGGGAGAAGATGACGTCGTCGATGTCCATTTCGGTGCCATCGGAGAACAGAACGCCGTCCTTCAGAGTGATGTCGTAGTAAACGGTGCCGTCAGCGTTCTCAGTGATCACGCAGTTGGCAATACCGGTGTAGGTGTAGTCGGTGCCGTTGTAGGGACGGACTTCACCTTCGATACCGTTGTAAACGACAGCGCCTTCACGGTCGGTGCCCAGCAGGCCAACGTTGACCAGGCTCAGAACATCGTTTTCGTAGGCGTTGGTGTAGAAGAAGGGAGAGAACTTGCCATCGAAGTTCTGAGTACCAATAACCAGAGTTTCGGGAGTTTCGTCCACTTCAGCTGCGGGAGCATCAGCAGCAGGTGCGTCAGCAGCGGGTGCGTCAGCAGCGGGTGCGTCAGCAGCAGGAGCATCGTTGTTGCCACAAGCAACCAGGCCAACGATCATGACCAGAGCCAGCAGCAATGCAATAAGCTTTTTCATTTTTTTACCTCCAATAATTTTTTATTTCACCGGGTGGGCTGTACCCGGGAAAATAACACATCAATGACCCATTAAGTTCACCGGGGCGCAAGGCCCGGTGAACGGGTATTCTTGTTTTTCGGGGGAGAAAAACAAATTTTTTAATTTTCCACCTCTTCGGTATGGGCTGTTTTTCGGAACCGCAGTATCACTACGCTTACCCCCAGGGCCAAAAACAGGCACACAACAGGCAGCAGCTCGTTGCGGGCGACTCCATTGAGAATAAAATGAAGCACACTTCCCAAACAGCTGATTCCAAGGATCACCGTTAGTGCCACACTGGCACCCCGGATCCGATTGTCCGTTTTGTCCCGGTGTTCCCGGATAAAGGGTGATTGCGCCATCCTCAACCGCCGGGCACTTGCCAGCAGCAGGTACAAAGGAATCATGGTGAAGGCCGCAGGAAGGATCACATATACCGTGCGGCCCAGCCGGGTATTATCCAGCAGCATGGGCAGCAGAAGAAGGAGGATCGCTCCGCAGCCGGCGAAGAGCAGGCGCTGCAAAAAGCGCAACTGTTGGGGTGATGCGGTAAACCTGAAATACCGTCCCTCATAAACCGGAATTCTTTCGGTTTTCCCGTTTGGTAATATATGCTGCTCCAACCGGTAATCGGACGCATATTTCCTGCTTGCCATAATTTCACCATCCCTGTTTCCGTGTATCTCTGTGGAATACATTTGTTTTTTACGCAGAGACTGGCGGGTACACCAATTGTATCATTTTTTTAAGAAAGAATCAACAAAATAATAAGAAAAATTGTGGGTTTTTTCACGATTCTTTAATTTTTTGTGCAACCAACCATAAAATCTGCAAGTATTTTTTGCTCAATTGGTCAATGTATACAAAATTCTTCTTTCTAATTTCTTTATGTCCTTTCAAGGCGTACACTATATTGGTATTTATTTTCGTATTGTGGATATTTATGTGTTTTATCACTGGATCATCCATTATAATATTGGCTGTTTTGCCAACAAAAACCTTGTTAAAATTCGGCATGCGGGGTAAAAACTCCTTATTTTAACAGTATCTCCCCCAAATGGTACACTATGCACAATCCCCGCCGGTGATTCCCAGCGGGGCGCGCATTACTTTATAACATACAGGACACCGTAAACTCCGGGGCCCGCATGGGCGCCGATGGTGGGACCCACCTGCAGCCGACCGCTGCTTTCAAAGCCCGCCGATGCCAGTTTTGTTTCAAAGACTTGGGCGTTTTCCGTGCCGCAGGTGCACAGGGTATACAACGGAAACCGCTCATCCAGCTCCGCGCTCTTCATCTTCGTGAGAATGGCCTGCATGGCTCGGGCTACACCGATGGCCTTGCTGCCGGCATGGACTGTTCCCTCGGCAGTCAAGGTTATGATGGGCTTGATGCCGGCAATTTCTCCCACGGTTGCGGTTGCTCTGCTGAGACGGCCGCCCTTGTAGAGGTATTCCAGCGTATCCAGTCCGGCCATAACGCGGATTTTGCCTTTCAGCTCCTCACACTGCTGAACGATCCGGACCGCGGGAACACCTGCCTCTGCCTGCTGTCTGGCAAGTTTGGCAAGCACGGCGATCATATGGGTCACACCCAGGGTATCAATAATATAAATACCCTCATAATCCACCATGGTTTTGGCGATCACCGCGCTCTGGTATGTTCCGCTCAGAGCCGATGAAAGGGTCAGGCAGATGGCCTCATCGCCAGCCTGCTTGATCTTTTCAAATTCCTCCGCAAACACCTCGGGGGAGGGCTGGGAGGTTTTGGGAAACTCCTCTGTAGAAGTAAGCAGTCCGTAAAATTCATCTGCGCTCAGATCCACACCTGCAAGGTAATCCCTGCCGCCGATGCTTACCGTCAGAGGAATGCATACATCAAAGATCCCGTCCTCTTTTCTGCAATCGGAGGCAGAATCCACTATAATTTTAATCATTTTTCTGTTCCTCTCTTTCGGAGGGAAGTCCCTCCTTGCTTAATTTCTGCAGATTCTCTGTGATCAATTCCAGGGCCTCATAAAAAACTTGCCGTTTCTCCTCCGGCAGGCCACGGCTGGCGCGCTCCACGGCGGCGCTGGCTTTCTGATTGATCTGCTCTGCCACTTCCTTGCCTGCGGCCGTGAGCTTCACCATGGCACGGTACGCCTTTCCGCCTTCATCCCGGCGGGTGATCAGACCCTTTTTCTCCAGCAAAGACACGGTACGGGAAACCTCCGCCTTATCCCGGCCGCACAGCTCGCCCAGCTGGGCCGCAGTAATGCCCTCCGGGCAGCGGTACAGAACCGTAAAATATACAGAGGCGGATCCGTTCAGGCCGTATTGCCGCATCTCTTCTCCGGCGATCCGGTGCCAGCACCGGGAGATCTCCGCAATGGTATAAGAAAACCGTTCAAACCGAGCGATCATATGTGTTCTCCTTTCAAGATGTTGATTTGTCAACTTTTCACAGTATAGCACACGCTTGTTGAATTGTCAACAAGTATATAAAAATATCCCCCTGCCAACAAACATCGGCAGGGGGATTTCCTTATTATTCCATTGGGCAGGTAATTGCCATCAGCTCTTCCATGGCCTTGTGCAGACTCACCGCTGCGGGCGTGCCCACCGCCTTATAATATACTTCCTTACCCTCCCGGCGGCTGGTGATCACCCCGGCAGCTTTCAGCTGGCGCAGGTGATGAGATACCGCAGGGGCGCTCATATTCATCATAGCCGCCAGATTGGTGACGCACTCCTCACAGTGGCACAACAACCAGAACAGACGCAGGCGGCTGCCATCACTTAACTGACGGAACAGCTCCGCTGTTGTCTGAAATTCGCCGATTTCCGGCAGGCAGGACAGCCGTTCTTCTATCTTCTGCCCATGATCGTGGGGCAACGGGATGTTGGACACACAAACCACTCCTTTTTTTTATTATACCACAGCCGACAAAAAAAGAAAAGCTGATTTTTTCTTGACAAGGAACCGGATCTTTATTATAATACAATTAAACAATCGTTTAATCGTATTATCAAGGAGGCAATCTCATGAAAAAAACCTATAAGATCGAAGTGGACTGCGCCAACTGCGCCAACAAAATGGAGCGTGCCGCAGCGGGCACTCCCGGCATAAAGTCTGCCACCGTAAACTTTATGGCACAAAAGATCATTCTGGAATTTGAAGAGGGTCAGATTCCCAATGAAGTTATGCCGCAGGTTCTGAAAAACTGTAAAAAAGTCGAAAGTGACTGCGAGATCTATTTGTAATATGACCAGGAAACAGAAAAAATTGCTGCTGCGGATCATCGTTGCAGCGGCATTGATGGCCCTTCTTTTGCTGATCCCCTTTCAGGGATTGGCGCGATTTCTGCTGTTTCTTGTTCCCTACTTTATCATCGGCTATGACATTCTTATCAAGGCCGGAAAGGGAATTGCCAACCGGCAGGTCTTTGACGAGAATTTCCTTATGGCTGTAGCCACCGTGGGTGCGCTGATTTTAGGTGTTACCCAAAGCGGCGATTATGTGGAGGCTATTGCGGTAATGCTCCTCTACCAGGTGGGGGAACTGTTCCAGAGCTATGCTGTGGGCAAAAGCCGCCGCAGTATCAGCGCGCTGATGGATATTCGTCCGGATTGCGCCAATATCGAGAAAAACGGAGCCCTTGTCCAGACAGACCCGGACGAGATCGCCATCGGCACGGTGATCGTAGTTCTGCCCGGAGAAAAAGTCCCCATTGACGGCGTGGTCCTGGAGGGCAATTCCGTTTTGAACACCAGCGCTCTCACCGGCGAAAGTGTTCCCAGGGATGTTGGCCCGGGGGAGGACATTCTCAGCGGCTGCATCAATATGTCCGGCCCTTTGAAGATCCGGACCACCAGGGAATTTGGCGAATCCACTGTCTCCAAAATTCTGGAGCTGGTGGAAAACGCCAGCTCCAACAAGTCCCGGTCGGAGCAGTTTATTTCCAGATTCGCCCGGATCTATACCCCCGCGGTTTGCTGCTGTGCTTTGGCGCTGGTCCTGCTGCCTCCGGTGATCTCCCTGCTGGTGGGTGCTGCGCCCATGTGGGGTCAATGGCTTTACCGGGCACTGACCTTCCTTGTTGCCAGCTGTCCCTGCGCATTGGTGATCAGCATTCCTCTGACCTTCTTCGCCGGTATCGGCGGTGCCAGCCGAGCCGGTGTTTTGGTGAAAGGCTCCAACTATTTGGAAGCTTTGGCCAAGGCCAAGACCGTGGTCTTCGACAAAACCGGCACCCTCACCCAGGGCGTGTTTGAGGTGGAAGAGGTTGTCACGGCAGATGTAAGCCGGGAGAGGCTTCTGGAGCTTGCCGCCCATGCGGAGTGTGACTCCGGGCATCCCATCAGCAAAAGCCTGCGGCAGGCCTACGGCGGCCAGGTCCGCCGTGACAGAGTCACCCAGCTGCAGGAGCTCAGCGGCTGCGGTATTACCGCAACGGTGGACGGGATTGCCGTTGGCGTGGGCAACGACAAGCTGATGAACCGGCTGGGCATTGCTTTTACGCCCTGTCAAAAGCCCGGAACTGTGGTATACGTCAGCCTGAACGGCAGCTTTGCCGGTCACATTCTGATCTGCGACAAGCTGAAACCCTCCGCGCAGCTGGCTATCGCCGAACTGAAGTCTGCGGGCGCAGAGAACATTGTGATGCTCACCGGCGACAGCGAGGCCGCTGCCCGTCAGACCGCGGAAGAACTTGGCATCACACAGTTTTACAGCCAGCTTCTCCCGGCAGACAAGGTGGAACGCGTGGAGCAGCTTCTGTCCCGGCAGAAAAAATCTGCTAAGCTGGTCTTTGCCGGCGACGGTATCAACGACGCACCTGTTCTCTCCCGGGCGGATATCGGTATTGCCATGGGTGCCCTGGGTTCCGATGCCGCTATTGAGGCAGCAGATGTGGTGCTGATGGATGACGACCCCAGAAAGATCTCCCTGGCCATCCGTATCTGCAGAAAGTGCAGCTCCATCGTCTATCAGAACATCGTGTTTGCCCTGGCCGTCAAGCTTTTGTCTTTGCTGCTGGTTGCGCTGGGTACTGCCGGAATGGGTCTGGCCATTTTTGCCGATGTGGGCGTGATGGTCCTGGCCGTTCTGAATGCGATCCGCGCCCTGCGGGCACCTAAAATGAAGTAAACAAAATCACCCTCCGGTGCGAAAGCCCCGGAGGGTGATTTTTTAATGTTTGCCTTCATGTTTTGCTGCCTTTTTCTTATTGGCAGTCAACGCTTTTTCACCATTGAGGTACATAACGACCAAGCCAAGCAAGACCAGTATGGTAGAACAATAAATGATGATGGGTGTTATTTTTTTGTAAATAACCTCACAAATAACCACCGCTGCTTCTCCACCGATCATCATCGCGGCAAGATAGCCGAAGAATGTCAATCCGCCGGCAAACAGGCAGATCATTATACCGTAGCCAAAAACCGTTCTTAATACAGCTGCTGTTTTTCTCAGAACTTCTTTCATTCCGCCGCCTCCTTAAAGACCCAGTATTGGCAGCCAGCCCATTAGTACAACCACTTCAAGGACAAACTGTGCCGTTACCCACCAAAGATTATTTTTAAAGGTTTTGTTGAAATCCGATTCAGCCAGCGTCATACCTGCATACATTCCCAGTCCCAACGGAGGCGTTATGCCACACATGACACCGCAGATACACGGAAGCATAGCCGCTACCAGCAAAGGATCGCATCCTACAGAAGCCAGAACCGTTATAAACATGGGACCAAAAATAACGACCAGTGAAGATCCGGGGATCACCATTCCCATAAAACAGGTAAGCAAGCAAACCGCTACCACAGTACCAAACTTGCCAAACTGCCAAGCGATAATCAGGTTGCCCATTTCCTCCGAAACATGCAGGTCGCCAAACAGCGCCCCGATCATATAACCAAACACACAAACGCCAATGGTAGATGCAATTGTTTTGACTGAATCTCCAAAAATTTTGGCCAGGTTGCTTAATTTCACCACGCGCTTATCCTCAGCAACCAGACAAGCAAACATTGCGGAAATACCGCCGACAAACAGAAGAATTGAGCTGGAAAAATATTTTGCGCCCGTTGCTCCCAGCCGTGCGGTAAAAAAAGTATCCTTAAACAAATAATCCAGCACAAAAGGCAGCAGGATTATAACAGGCAGAAAAAGCCCCTTCCAGCCTTTTTTTAATGTTTCCCGAACGCTGAGGTGGTCTTCTTTGGGGAGAGGTTTCACTTTATAATATTTACAGAAGCCCCACACCATTATAAGGCGCTGTAAAACGAACCATATCGCTATTCCCCACAAGATGATCCAGAACTGTCCCGTAGTTAAGTCCAGCGATGGATAAACCGCTGTAAACGCACCCAATGCCGCCACAATGTTGGAAGACGGCGGGATCATATTTCCCATATAGCTTGCGTTGCTTTCTATATTCGCAGCAAGTTCCGGGGGAAAGCCCGAACGCTTCATTGCAGGAATCGTTATTGCGCCTGTAGCCATTACATTGCCGGGGCCGGAGCCGGAAAGCGCTCCCATAAAAGCGCTGGCAATGACTGCAACATAACCCGCACCTCCTGTGACTCTTCCGATAAGGGCAAGGATCACAGCAATACAACTGTCAATGATTTTTGTTTTTGTCAAAATGATCGACATTGCTACAAACGCAACCATTGAATACAGCAGAGAGGTTGATAACGCGGCATCTATATAGACAAGAACGTTTCCCCACATGCCCGTTATGCTAAGCAGCAAAATAAAGCTTAAAAACACCGCTTCGTAAACAGGCCGTTTTAAAATCGCAAACCATATAATGATTACTACAAGCATGATGCTGAGACAAATGAGGGAAAATGGCATGACTCTTCATCCTTTATTTCTTTTTGGTTATTTGTATCATTTCTTTCTGGTTATATTATGCTTCAAATTTCTTTTTTGTCAAGTATTTTCTTGATAAATTGCCATCAAGGGGTTATTATATACATAACAAAATAGTAATGGGGGATAAAAATGAACACCAGGCAATTGCAATATGCTTTAATGCTCTATGAAAATCTCAATTTTTCGTTGGTTGCAGAAAAGCTCGGTATAACACAGCCGGCCTTAAGTAAGCAAATACTGAATCTCGAAGCGGAACTCGGTGTTAAGCTTTTTGACCGTACCACAACCCCTGTTTCGGTCACTCCCGCAGGCACGCACTTCTTCCGGGAGGCGCAAAAACTCTTATACCAGGAAAGCCAATTGCTGCGTTCCATGCAGGAGTTTGGCTCCGGCAAACGCGGTTGCCTGACCATCGGCATCTCTCCTTTTCGCAGCATGTATTTAATCCCTAATGTGATAAAAAAAGTTCAGGCACAGTATCCAGGCATTGAAATTGTTTTGCGTGAAGCCTCCAGCGACATTCTCCGCAAGGAAGCGGTCGAAGGGAAATACGATTTCGCCATTGTAAATCTCCCTGTAGACGAATCGGTGTTGGATGTAACGCTTATTGATTCCGATGAGCTTGTGCTTGCTGTTCCGAAAGTCTTCTGTTCCATGCTGCCCGATGTCTCCAAAATTGAATTTAGCAACTGTAAAGATCTTCCTTTTATCGTTGTAGGTAAATCCCAGGAGATGCGTTGCCTGTTTGATAAAATCTGTGCCACAGCTAATCTTCAGCCCCGGATCGCCATGGAGGTTGTTGGTCTGAGTACCTCTTGGGCCATGTGCCGGGCAGGAATTGGGGCCACTTTGCTGCCCCGGCAATTTGTGGAACATATGGGTGCAGGTGACACAGTGTTGTTTCCTTTGCCGTACAGTGTGCGCTCCCGCCAGCCTGTAATTGTAACCCGTAAAGATCAGTACCTTCCGGAACACGCTCAATACGCCATAAAACTTCTGTGTGAGGGAGCAAACAATTAACACCGTTTAAGCTGATCCCCCAGGATTTTGGTCTACCTCTATTGTAAAAGGTAAATACCCTCCGGCGCGAGAGCCCCGGAGGGTATTTGTATGTCAATCCAATACGCCCGTACTTTTTCATTGACTTCACTACGCCCAATCATTATAATAAAATCAAGGTGATTTCCTTTTAAAATACCGCCGCTATAATCGGCGGGTATTTCATTACACAAACTATTAAGCTGCTTAAAAAAAGCAGAAGGGAGCAAATATATGGTAAACTTGAAAGCAAAACCCTATTTTCTTTCCGATGACGACATCGCATGGGTTGAAAACACCATCGCAGGCATGACTGCGGAGGAAAAGGTTGGACAGCTGTTCTGGCAGCTCACCGCCGGCAATTCCGAAGAGTATCTGCAGGAACTGATGGAAAAATATCATCTGGGCGGCTGCCGCTATAACGGCATGCCCGGTCAGATGGTTCTGAATCAGAACCGCATCCTGCAGAAGTACGCCAAGATCCCTGTTTTTATCGCCTGTAATCCTGAACAGGGCGGCAACGGTGTCTGTCCCGACGGCACCTTCGTTTCCAGTCAGATAAAGATCGGCGCTACCGGCAAGGCCGAATACGCCCAGGCCATGGGCCGTGTATCCGGCGTTCAGATCAAGGCCACCGGCTGCAACATGGCGTTTGCTCCCGTTGTGGACATTACTTATAACTGCGAATGTGAAGAAGTTCTCTCCCGTGCCTACGGCAACGATCCCAAACTGGTAGCCAACATGGGTAAGGCTTTCATGGACGGCCTGCACGAAACAGAGGGTGTCTATTGCTGCGCCAAGCACTTCCCCGGCAATGGACAGGATTACCGCGACGCCCATGTTTCCAACAATGTAAACCACTTCGGTCATGACGACTGGATGGCTTCCTACGGTCATGTGTATAAGACCCTCATCGATAACGGTCTGGATGCCATTATGGGCGGCCACATTCTGATGCCCGAATATATGCTGGAGCGTGACCCCGATATCACTGCTGACACCATCATGCCCGCCACCCTCTGCAAAGAGATCATGACCGATCTGCTGCGGGACGAGCTGGGCTTCAACGGCATGGTCGTTACCGATGCTTCCCACATGGTAGGTATGACCAACCGTATGCGGCGTAAGGATATGCTCCCCGCTGCCATCAATGCCGGCTGCGACATGTTCCTGTTCTTCAACGACCCCGAGGAAGACTTCGGCTTCATGCTGGACGCTTACAAAAACGGTGTCATCAGCGAGGATCGCATGGTGGAGGCTCTGACTCGCATTCTGGGTCTGAAGGCCGCCAAGGGCATGCATAAAATGAGCCAGGAGCAGCTGTGCGGCACGGACGAAGAGTTGGCTGCCGCTCTGCAGAATCCCGAATTCAAGACTGTGGCTCCCGCTATTTCAAAGGACTGCCTGACGCTGGTCAAGTATAAGGACGAGGGTGTCCTGCCTCTGAATCCCAACAAGACCAAGCGGGTCATGATCGTCCATATCAAAGGCGCTCCCAATCCTCTGATGGCGCTGGCTGCTATGGCAATGGGCGGCGGTGCCAACAGAAAGACTCCCGCCGAAAAACTGCGCGACCGACTGATCGAAAAAGGCTTCGACGCCCACATCTATGTAAGTCCCCTGGAGAAGATCCAGCAGATGATCGCAGCCGGCGAAAAGCCCAGTTTGAATCTGTACTTCGCAGGCAAGCACGCCATCGCAGACTTTACCGCAGAAAACGATCTGGTCATTTCCCTGCTGGATGTTGCTAACGGTCATCCCGCTTTCGGCGTCAGTAAGGGTGGCGGCGAAATCCCCTGGTATGTCCACGAACTGCCGGTGATCGGCATTTCCGTAAACAAGCCCACCATGCTGGCGGATGTTCCCATGTTGCGTACTTACATCAATACCTACGACTCCAACGACGATACCATGGACGCCCTGGTAGACGCTTTGCTGACCGGCCCCGAAGCTTTCAAGGGTACCGATCCTATTGACGCCTACTGCGGTATGTTCTATACCCACATGTAAGGTGAATGCCATGTCCATTTTCGATTCCTTTGACAGAAAGCATGACTACCTGGTCTGTGTAGACTCTGGCGGCTGCGTCATGGTCACCATGAACTGCAAGCATTTTAACTGCTTTGGTCCCTGCATGGTTACCGAGTGGGGTTTGGACGCCTGGGCATCTGAGATCCTGGACCGGTGGAATGTGATCAATCTTTTCTCCATGACCCGTGGCATCAACCGCT
>JAZUMW010000141.1:0-5572 GCA_045603825.1 Faecousia sp. | reverse complement strand
AAATTATAGAGTTTTCTGCGGGGACAAACGGGGGGCCGGCGGGGAGCCCCGATGGTTTTTGTTACGGTATGAAATTCTCAAATATGGGAAGATACCCCTCATCTGTCGCGGTGCGGTATTCTTCCGGGGTCTTCAACGTCCAGCTGATGCCCTGCACCTTCCACAGCTTTCGCACCAGAAAATTACTTAGATTCTTTCTGTCGCTGTATTTATAGGCCACAAAATCCGGCTGGATCAGAAAATTTCCCAGCTGACAGGTCATCAGCAGCCGCGAAAACCAGGAAACAGAAACGTTGGTATTCAGAAAATTCTCCACCAGCTGTCCACGAATGATCTGCGGCCGGTTCTTTTTCAGCCACAAAACGCACCGGGGGTCGAAGGACTCCATGCAGTACGGTCCGGTATACCTGTCCAAAAGGTCACAGGCGGTCTTGGAAAGGGCGGCATAGTTGTTGTCCGCGGATTTCAGCTCGATGATCAGCGGAACACTGCCCTGTACCAGGTCAAGGACCTGGGGAAGGGTGGGAATGGTCTGGTCTGTACCCTGGAGGAAATATCCGGAAAGTTCTGCCTCCGTCAGATCCTCCACCCGACCCTCTGCGCCGGTGGTCCGCTTAAGCAGTGAATCATGGATCACCGCCAGGGTGCCGTCCTTCAGCAGATGCACATCCAGCTCCATGCCGAAGCCATGCTCCACCGCAGCCCGGAAGGCCGCAAGGCTGTTTTCCGGACGGGCAGAGTCATGCAGTCCCCGGTGGGCGTAACTGTAACCTTTTAGAACCGCCAGCTGTGGATGACCGCTCCGTCCGCGCAGGGCAAGCAGATACAGACAGATGAGAACAAAAAGGATAATCGCAACAATCATAGGCTACCTTTAAACTTTGTCCAGAGGACGGGCATCGCCGTGCTTGGTCAGCGCCATGGTAACAAAGGCCAACGCAACAAAGATGGCGGAGTAGGGGAACAGGGCGGTCATACCCAGCTGATCCATGAGGAAGCCGGAGATCATGGGGGTTGCGGTCTGGGCAGCCATGGAAGCGGTGTAGTAGAAGCCGGTATACTTACCCACATCGCTGCCGGAGCACATTTCCACCACCATGGGGAAGGAGTTGACATTGATGGTTGCCCAGGCGATGCCTGCCAGGGCGAACATGATGTACATCAACCATGCAGGAGAGCCGGCGCGCAGGAAGGAGGCCACAGTAAAGGCGGCGGTGAGCATGACAACACCGGCCAGAATGGTCTTCTTTCTGCCGATCTTGGAGGCCACCATGCCGGCGGGCAGGTATGCCACGATGGCACAGGCCTGGGCAATGAGCATGGTCTCGCTGTAGCCCATGAGCAGCACATTGGGGGCGTATACGGAATATTTGGAGGTAACGGCGTTGTAACCAAAATACCACAGGGAAACAGACAGCAGGATGCAGATCAGGCTGAACCGCTCACTGCGGGAGAGCTTGCGCTTTTCCTGGGTATTCTGAGGGAGTTCTTCTTCAATGCCGTAGCGAATAGCATCAGACCTCATCTGTGCCACCCACTCTTTTTCCTTAACGGTGGTCAGGAAGATGATCAGCGCAACGATCATTACAGCGGCGATGGTGATGTAATAGGGGGTGTAGCTCATCATAGCGTTTTTTGCGGCGGAGATGCCAAAGGCAAAGCCCATACCCAAAACCAGCACGATAATACCGCCTGCGTTGCCCATCAGGTTGATGATAGCGTTGGCCTTGGAGCGCAGGGGCTTCAGTGTCACATCGGGCATCAGCGCCACAGCGGGAGACCGGAAAATGCCCATGGCCAGCAGTAATACCAGCAGCACGCAGATAAACAGGATCAGCGGCGTGGGATTCTGGGCGGTGACATCCTTGGCATAGGCCTGCCGAGCAGGAACCACATAGCTGGTGTAGGGGGTCTGACCCTCGTCCTTGTTGGTCACATCGGAAACATCGTCGGTGCTGCGGATTTGGGTGAATTCCTCACGGGAGAAAACCTCAGACAAAACGAATTTGGTGCCGTTGGGGGTCTGCAGCTCCTTATGGGACTGGGTGTCGTAAATGATTTCCAAAGCGGCGGGATCATTCACGGTGCTCACATCCCGGATCAGATTCAGCTGCATATTGTCTGTAAAGCTCAGCACCACCAGCGCAATGGCGGCAACCGTTGTACCCAACCGGATGAAGGGGGTACGGCGGCCGCTTTTACCTTTGTGCTTGTCGGAAAGCGTGCCGAACAAAGGCAGCAGGAACAGCGCCAAAATGTTGTCCAGCGCCATGACCACGCCGGACAGGGTCTGGCTCATGCCGAATTTGTTGGTCAGCGTCAGCGCAATGGTGGCATCGTAAGCCTGCCAGAAGGCGCTGATGAGGAAAAAGGCAAAGCCTACAAGGATCGTACGCTTGTAATTGAGCTTCATGAGAATTCCTCCTGTATCTGTTTATTCCCGGATGAAGGCGTCTTCCATAGTCCTGCCGATGGAGTAATAGAACACATTATCCCGGGCGGGAGTCAGGTCGGTCAAAAGGCCGCGGGTGGCGTAGACCGCATAGCTGCGGAACAGGATCGGGCAGATCAGACCTTCTTCCATAACGGTCTGGTGCAGGGTGTAGTAGTTGCCGTGGTTCTCCAGCGCCTGCTGGCACAGGGTATAGGCGGTAATATCCGCGATGCCGCCGTAATTCAGATTGCCGCTGGTGGAGAAGAAGTGGGAAAGATCCATATTGGGAGACAGCATGGTCTGACCCAGATACATATCGTAGTCCAGATTGTTCAGCGCGTAAGAATAGTTGCTGCCGGAGTAGGTCTGGATCTTTACGGTCACGCCGGCATAGGCAAACATGTCCACAATGGCCTCAGCCACATGCTGCCGGTGGCTGTCTCTGCCGTTGACGATCATCACAAGGGTCTCACCGTCCAGATTGGCGTTCTGCACAGCGGAAACAAAGGCGATGGGATCGTATTCATACCGGGAGGCAAGACTTGTGTTGTAGTAGGGAGATAAGGGAGAAGCAGGCAGCGTGGCGCTGCGGGCAAAGCCCTTGTAGTATTCGCTGACCAACAGATCCCGGTCGATGCCATAGGTCATGGCGGAGCGAACCTTGGAATCGGAGAAGTAAGAGCTCTCCTGATTGAATACCAAATACAGGAAAATGCCGTTTTCGCTGTCCCACAGCTCGTAGTCACACAGGTAGTCCGCGTAGCGGTCAGAGCCGGTATCCGCCCGCACCAGGTCCAGATCGCCGAACTGGAATTCATCACGGATCTGGTTCACGGATTCTGCTTCCACCAGCTTGATGATGGAGGCGGTCACCACCATATCGGGGGCGCTGCACCACCAGTTGCTGCGCCGGGTCAGCTGGGCACCCATGCCGAAATCGGTAAAGATATAGGGGCCGGTACCAAGGGGTCGGTCCAGCTCCACCTCTTCCGCCTTGAGAATGGGTACATCCAGAAGCAGTGGGAAGTTTTCGTAAGCGGTGTTCAGCTTCACTACCACGCTGCCGTCCTCACCCACGGAAAAGCTGTTGACCTTGGAGAAGCGGCTGCGGTAAACGCCGCTGCTTTTGGCGGCCTGGAGGGTAGCAACCACATCCTCTGCGGTGACAGGCTCGCCGTCGGAGAAGGTGGCGGTTTCCTCCAGATAAAAGGTGTAGGTACGCATATTCTCAGACATGGCGTAACGGCTGCACAGCATGGGCTCAACGGTATAATCCCGGTCCACGGTGAACAGCCCCTGGTACAGCAGGGACAAAATGGTGCGGTTGGTGTAGTCGGTGCAAAGCAGAGGGTTCAGAGAAACCTCTGGATAATAGATCAGCGTCAGCTCCTGCAGAGGATCCTCCTTGGGCTGGGTCACCGCAGCGTTGGGGGCACCCTCGTCCCAGGTCAGTCCGTCGCCGGTGGGCACATAAGGCTCATCTGTGGCTTCGCAGCCGGAAAAAATGCCCGTCAGCAGAACACAGCACAGTAAAATGCAAAGAAAACGATTCATTTGCCCACCTCCTTACATACAATAACAGCGCCCTGAGAACCCCGCAGACCGCCGGTGTACCGGTGGGACCAGAAGCGGTCCGGCTGGCAGTAGGTGCAGTCTGTGGAAATTTCAATAAGCTGTACCCCGGCGCGGCGTAAGAACCGGGCATTCAGCTCTTTAAGGTTTACATAATACTTATCGCCGGAAGGACGGATGCAGTCCTTTGCGCCATCACCCAGGGCGCGGATCATGGCCTGGGGCACATCGCTGTGGGTCTCAAAACAGCACGGGCCAATATTGGGGCCGATGGCTGCCCGGATATTTTTCGGATTGCAGCCAAAGCAGACGGTCATCGCTGCCACAGTCTTACCCGCAATATCGGCTGCGGTTCCCTTCCAGCCGGCATGGGCGGCACCTACGGCACCGGTCACAGGATCCCACAAAAGGATGGGGGTGCAGTCGGCAGTGTAGATCACAAGGGCAACCCCGGGAGTATCCGTCACCAGCGCGTCGCACTCCTGGGAAGCGCCTTCCACTAAGGCAACGCCCCGGTCCCTTCCGTCCACTACCCGGACAATATCGGAATGGGTTTGCTTCGTCACCACAAAATCAGCCATACCGATGCCCAAAAGCTCTGCCAGGATCTCATAATTCCGGGCCACCTTCTCCGGGTCATCGCCCCGATGAACACCGATGTTCAACGAAGAAAGATAGCCTTCGCTGACACCCCCAAACCGGGTGGTAAAGCAGTGGGGCACAGAAATACCCTCCGCTGTTAAATATTCTAAGTTGTCTTTCTTTACAGTTGTGATAGACATAGCAACTCCGCTGGTGTACATTCAGATTCTAATGAACAGAACTATTTTCCATAATAGCATAAGCCCAAAGCCTCCCTTGTGTAAAAGGGGCCTTTGGCTGCTGCGTCGATGGTAAATTATTGCTCCATGCCAGAAGACTTGTCCTTCTGCATACAGCATTTTTTGTATTTCTTGCCGCTGCCGCAGGGACAGGGATCGTTGGGGCCAACCTTCTTGTCCTTGTTCCGGACAGGCTGCTTTTTAACGGTCTTGTCAGCAGTACCGGAGGTGGAGGTTTCCTTAGCCACCTTTTCCCGCTTCACTTCCTGCTTCAGCTGCACAAGGAACAGTCGGCGGTTGGTTTCTTCCCGGATGACATTCACCATGGCCTGGAACATCTCATAGCCTTCTTCCTTGTAGGCGATGACGGGGTCGTGCTGGCCGTAAGCCCGCAGACCGATGCCCTGCTTCAGGTCGTCCATGGCATCGATGTTGTCCATCCAGTATTCATCCACCACCCGGAGCATGATCACACGCTCCACCTCACGCATGACGGTGGGGGTAAAGGCGGCTTCTTTGGTTTCGTAGGTACGCAGCGCCAGCGCATACAATTCGTCGGCAAACTGGTCAGCCTTCTTTTCTTCCGCAGACTGGTATGCGCCTCTGGGGAAGTAGATGCCCTGAAGCTTGCCCAACACAACACGGCGGCTGTCCTCGTCGGCGATACCGCCGGTCTGGCTAAGGGCCTCGGATACGGTGGAATCGATAACGCCCCGCAGGAAGGACAGCATGTTCTCCCGCAGAT
>JAZUMW010000140.1:0-19809 GCA_045603825.1 Faecousia sp. | reverse complement strand
GTTCCCAAGGAAGAGGCTGAAGGCTACAAGAAGATCAAGGCTAAGTCCCGCAGCCCCTGGGATGCTGATGGCAAGCCCGTTTCCAAGATGAAGATGTACAACCTGCGTGACGCTCTGTCCGAGGTTATCTGGGACCGTTTCTACGAGGATCCCACTCTGATCGCTTACGGCGAAGACTGCCGTGACTGGGGCGGCGCATTCGCAGTTTACCGTGGCATGATGGACGCTCTGCCTCACTGCCGTCTGTTCAACTCTCCTCTGGCTGAAGGCGCTATTGTCGGTACTGCTGTCGGTTACGCTCTGTCCGGCGGCCGTGCACTGGTCGAGCTGATGTACGCTGACTTCATCGGCTGCGCCGGTGACGAGATCTTCAACCAGATGGCTAAGTGGCAGTCCATGTCCGCTGGCATCCTGAAGATGCCTCTGGTTCTGCGTGTTTCCGTCGGCTCCAAGTACGGCGCACAGCACTCTCAGGACTGGACCGCACTGTGTGCACATATCCCCGGCCTGAAGGTCTGCTTCCCCGCAACTCCTTGGGAAGCTAAGGGCCTGATGGAGACCGCTCTGAAGGGCACCGACCCCGTTGTCTTCTTCGAGTCCCAGAGAATTTACGACGTGGGTGAGCAGTTCCACGAGGGCGGCGTTCCTGCTGAGCGTTACGAGATCACCATCGGCGATACCAACAAGGTTCGCGACGGTAAGGATGTCACCATCCTGACTCTGGGCGCTGTTCTGTACCGTGCCATCAATGCAGCCAAGGAGCTGAGCGAGAAGTACGGCATGGAAGCTGATGTCATCAACCTGCACTCCATGGTTCCCCTGGATTACACCAACATCATCGAGTCCGTCAAGAAGACCGGCCGTGTTGTCCTGGTTTCCGATGCTTGCGCTCGTGGCTGCTTCATGAACGATGTTGCCCGCAATATCACTGAGTTGTGCTTCGACTATCTGGATGCACCTCCCGTTGTTATCGGCGCTAAGAACTGGATCACTCCTCCCTTCGAGTTCGACGAGTTCTTCTTCCCCCAGGCTTCCTGGATCATCGACGCCATCAACGACAAGCTGGTTCCTCTTAACGGCCATGTCTCCTCCACCGGTGCTACCGAGGCTGAGATCATCCGCCGGGCTAAGGAAGGCGTGTAATCCCATATGGAAATCAAACGGACAGCCAATGCAGGCGTATTGCTGCGGCTGGATGGCATAAGCATTTTGCTGGACGGTGTGTGTGAAGAGGTAAAGCCCTATTTGCCCACACCTGCCGGCGAAAGGGAAGCGTTGCTGAAAAGCGCTCCGGATGCCATCGCCTTTACCCATGACCATAAGGATCATTACGATGCTGCGTTTGTTTCCGCATACCGTGAAAATGCCGCAGGCCCCATTTTGGGGCCTCCTGATATTCCCTTTAGTACGGCTGAAACCGTAACACTGGGAATTGTGCGGATCACACAGGTGCCTACCCATCATTTGGGCGTGTCAGCGGCACTGGGACATAACAGCTTTATTCTGGAGGGTTCACGCTGTGTATGGTTTATGGGAGACGCGTCTCCGCTTCAGTGGAGAAAGCTGAAGGATCTGCCCAAGCCTGATGTGCTGATCGCACCCTATGGCTATGCCATTGGTAGCGGCTGGCAGATCTCTGCACAGCTGGGTGCGGAGACTGTCGTGCTGCTGCACCTGCCGGATAAGGAATGTGACCCTTATGGCCTTTGGCAGGCAGTTGGGGAAACGACCGGACAAGGGAACGGACCGAAGCTGTATATCCCCCATATGGGACAGACACTGCATATTGCTTAATAAAGAATCACCGATGCAGCAAGCATCGGTGATTTTCATTATTTAGCAGACAGCTCCACGGCTTTTCGCAAAATGGAAAGGGGCGGCACTTGCGTGGGAAGCTGCAGATAAAAGCGCATCTGGGGCGTTCTGGGCTCGTCCAGGGCATTTCCCTCTGTGTCAGACATGGTGGGGACAGTGAAAGCGAAGGGCTTCGTATCAGGACCAACGGCTTCCAGCGTATCTCCGGCAGAGAACTTGTTGTTCAGGCTGCACAGAGCCAGACCTGTTTCATCACAGGACTCCACTTTTGCGGCGATCTGCCACTGGCGGATATACCGGGAATTTTCTGTGTATTGTCCGGGATGACCAAAGTAGAAACCGGTGGAATAGACCCGGTGGGAAACATGCTCCACCTCATCACGCCAGACGGGATCCATGGGCCTGCCTGCAGCCAGATCGTCAATACAGTGCCGGTAAGCGCCGGTGACGATGGCAGCATAATAGGCGGACTTGGCGCGGCCTTCGATCTTAATACAGTCGATGCCGGCGTCCGTCAGTTCCTGCAAATAATCAATGGTGCACATATCCCGGGAGTTCAGAATATAGGTGCCTTTCTCATCCTCGAAAACAGGGAAATACTCTCCGGGACGTTTTTCCTCCATCAGTGCGTACTGGTAGCGGCAAGGTTGGGCGCAGGCACCCCGGTTGGAGTCACGGCCGGTCATGTAGTTGCTGAGCAAACAACGGCCGGAGTAGCTGACGCACATGGCACCGTGACCGAAGGTTTCGATCTCCAACGCAGGGGAGACCTTCTGCCGAATCTCCGTGATCTCCTGCAGATTCAGCTCTCTGGCCAGCACCACCCGCTGCGCACCCAGATCAAACCAAGCCTGGGCGCATTCATAGTTGGCGATGGATTGCTGGGTGGAAATATGCCGCTGACACTTGGGGGCGTATTTGCCCGCCAGGGTGAAGGCACCCAGATCGGCCAGGATCAGGGCATCAACACCGGCATCCTGCAATTGCTCCAGATAAGTAGGCAGATTCGCCACTTCGTTGTTCCGGGGCATGGTGTTCACCGTCACATGGACCTTGACACCGTGGCTATGGGCAAATTCAACAGCCTGGGGCAGCTCCTCCGGGGTAAAATTACCCGCAAAGGAGCGCATACCAAAATCAGTACCTGCCAGATACACCGCATCTGCACCGTAAAGTACTGACATTTTCAGCCGTTCCATATCTCCGGCAGGACTTAACAGTTCTATCTTTTTCATAAACTCAGTCTAAACTCTCCAGGAATTTCTGGTGCTCTTTATAGGTTTTAAAAAACTCGTGGGTACCGGTTTCCGGATTCAGCGCATAGTAGTAATAGCTGGTATCGTCGGGAGTAATGGCTGCGTTCAGACTTTCCTGGCCAGGATTGCAGATGGGGCCGGGAGTCAAACCGGTGTAGAGATATGTGTTATAGGGGTTATCAGTCTGCAGATCCTCTGTTGTCAGGGGCAGGGATTCGCCAGTGACAGGATCCTTCTTGCCGCCCAAGCCGTAATACAGAGCAGCGTCAATGTTCAGATAAGGGGGATTGGAGGAGTCTGTCAGACGGTTGTAAATAACAGAAGAGATCACATAGCTCTCGTCACCGCCGGAGGTTTCCTTTTCAATCAGCGAAGCGATGATAATCGCCTCACGGATAGTAATGGGATGGGCGTCGATATATTCCTGCCCGTATCCTTCGTCAGCCAGCCAATCGGCATAATCAAGGCTGATCTGCTCCAGACGCTCCCGCATGATGTCGGTAAAACGAACATCGAAACAATCCAGGAATTTTTCCAGCACGCGTCCGGGGTCATCGTTTGTATAGAAGGTATAGGTATCCGGGAACAGATAGCCTTCCAGGCAGTATTTGTCGCCCCGCTGAACACCCTCCAGGAACCAGTATTCGTCCAGCTCACCATTAGCGGCATATTCTTCCAGCTCCGCAACGGTACAGACATTCTTTTCTTCCAGAAGGGCGAATATCTGGGCACAGGTATAGCCTTCGGGGAACATGACCGTAATTTCCTCACGGGCAGAGGCATAGATGCTCATGTTGTTGATCATGGCATTATAGTCCAGACGGGAGTTTAGGGTGAATGTACCCTTGCTGATATTGTCCTCCTTATGGGTGAGCTGAGCAAATTTCTGGAACAGCCAGGGATAGCGGATCAGTCCGTTGTCTGCCAGCGTCTGGGAGATGGTTTCGATGGTGTCCGTTTCGGAAATGGTGACCACCACCGCTTTGTCTTCCTTGCCGAAGGCCATGACATCAGCGCAGCAGAGCCACAGGGTACGACCCAGAGAAACGCCGATGACCACAATGATTGCCAGCCAGATCAGGGTGGAAATAATGTGGGGGATACCCCAAAGACCGTAACCCTTCTTGTGCTTAGGACGATGTTTGATTACAGGCGTTTCCTCGGGGACAGGCTCTTCCGGAAGGGCTTCCTCCAGTTTTTCGGTGACGGCTTCAGTCTCTGCAGGCACTTCTGTAAAGAATTGAGTCTCCTCCATGGAAGTGGGCTCGGCTTCTTCGGCTTCCTCAGTCACAGCGGCTTCCGGTTCTTCTTCCGACACTTCCGGCTGCAGCGAGATAAACTGGGTCACTTCGTTGGAAATGGATTCCTGTACTTCCACATCCAGTCCCACAATGGTCTCCCGTTCGGCAGAGACCTGGGACTGTGCTTCCTCCATAACCGCTTCCACAGAGGCAGAGATCTCAGCCTCCAGCTCTTCCTGGCGGTGTTCAGCAAGGATCATTTCCAGTTCCATATCATCGGGATGGATCAGGCCGGCGGAGTAAACAGCATGTTCATCCGGCCCGAGCTCCCGTTCAGGACTTGCAGAACCCAGGATCTCGTCAACCCAGTCCTGGTTTTCCTGCGTATCCTTGTTTTCGTAATCCATAAAAATCCTCCTGTCAGCGGATCACGATCTGATCCGCAATGACCTTTGCGGCTGCATCACCCTTAAGGGCGTGGACCAGCTCCAGACCGAAGGGAATGGCGCATCCGGCAGAAGTGCCGGTGATCAGTTTGCCGTCCCGAAGAGCAGCCGCATTTTCTACTACCACAGCGCCGCCCATGCCGCTTTCACAGCCGGGATAGCAGGTGGTGTTTTTGCCGTCGGTGATGTGCAGGTCCGCAAGAACGGTGGGACCTGCACAAATAGCGGCAACATACTTATCGTTTTCCCAGGCAAAAGTCAGAGCATCCATAGCTTCCTTGCTGGCCCGCACGGAGGTTACACCGCCCAGACCACCGGGAAGAATGATCATTTCAAGATCGGTCAGATCCATCTCTTCCAAAAGGATGTCTGCTTCAATACCGATACCGTGACCGCCATATACGACTTTTCCGTTGACACCAACGGTCAAAACCTGAACGCCTGCCCGACGGAGCAAATCCAGGGGGGCAATGGCTTCTGTTTCTTCAAATCCGGTGCCCAACAGCATATATACCATAACTCAATCCTCCAAACAATTCATAACATGGCGGTAGATTTCTTCGTGAATGTCTTCGATGGAACGCATCGCACCGTCTTTTACGCACTGGATCACGGTCCAACCGTAATACTGGGCGGCTATTCGTCCAGCCTGACGGCAAGTGCCAAGATACTGCATATCCTGTTCGTGGATATCAGCGTGGGTGTTGGTGTCCTGCTCCCGATGCCGCAGCAGCCGTTCCGTAAAGTCGGTGGGCACATCCAGATAGATCGTCAGATCAGGACGGGGAAGTCCCAGCTTATCGTACTCAAAATCATACAGCCACTTCAAAAATTCATTTTGCTTGTCCGCAGGCTCCTTGGATGCCTGGTGAACGGCATTGGAGGTGGTGTAGCGGTCAGATAAAACCACACCGCCCTGTTCATACCACTGACCCCAATCCATTTTGTAGGAAGCATACCGGTCCACTGCATAGAAAGAGGATGCTGCATAGGCGTTCACGTCCGAAGGATTGGAGCCGAAATCGCCGCCCAGATACATACGGATCAGAGCAGAACTTTCCTGATCGTACCGGGGAAACACGATATGTTTAAAAATAACAGCATCTTGTTCCAGCCGCTCAGAGAGAAGACGGAACTGTGTGGACTTACCGGAACCGTCGGTTCCTTCAATTACAATTAGCTTGCCCATATTTATGGTTGCCTCCTGTTGTTGGAAAATTCCGCAGTACACAAAATCTCACCTTAAAATATAACACAAGACGGAGGATTTGTCCACCTCTAGCGGGGATGGAATTCTGAACATTCTATAAATTTAGCCGAAAAGAACCGGCAGGCACCAATATTTAGTACCTGCCGGAGTATGTTATATCCTTTAGTAGAACAGCAGATCAGAGTAAGTGGGGTAAGGCCAGTATTTTTTATCAGTGTGCTGCTCCAGAATGTCTGCATATTCCCGAATGGAAGCCATGCGGCTGACGATCACATTCCGGTAATACGCCACCGCTTCTTCCCGGTCCTGGGGAACGGCGCGCAGTTCCTTACCAAGTGCCTCACAGTTTTCAAACAGCGAGCCGGTGGCGTTGGACAACAGGGTGATCAGCACATCCTCTGCTTTGGATACAGCGCCCAACTGCTGCTTTTTACATGCGCATTCACAAAGGAAATTGGTGTATGCCATGGCAGCCGGCAGGATCTGCCGCAAAACCATGTCAATGCTGGTACGGGCTTCAATGTTAATGATCTTGCAGTATGCATCCATGTGGATGTCACACCGTGCCCGGAGTTCTTCCTCGGTAAAGACCTTATGCCGTGTGACCAGATCAATGTTTTTCCGGCTGACATAAGTGGGAAGCGCTTCAGCTGTGGACCGCAGGTTAGCCAGCCCCCGTCCTTCAGCCTCTGCCTGCCATTCATCAGAATAGCTGTTTCCACTAAAAATGATCCGTTGGTGCTGGGTGAGGGTACGGCAGATCAGTTCCTGCAGAGCGGCATCGAAATCCGTTGCCTGCTCCAGTTCATCGGCAAATTTGTGGAGCGCATCTGCCATAATGGTATTTAGTGCCACATTAGGATCGGCGATGGACTGGGAGGAGCCCAACATACGAAATTCAAATTTGTTACCGGTAAAGGCCAGAGGAGAGGTACGGTTCCGGTCGGTGGTATCCATGGGAATCGAGGGCAGTACATCCACGCCAATACGCATCATGCGCTTCTCGGGGCCGGTGTAGCTGGTAGCGCTGATAATAGAATCCACAACAGCCGTTAACTCATCACCCAGAAAAATGGAGATGATGGCAGGAGGTGCTTCGTTGGCACCCAGACGGTGATCGTTACCGGCAGAGGCTACGGAACAACGTAAAAACTCCTGATATTCATCCACGCCCTTGATAAACGCCGCCAGGAACACCAGGAACTGGGCGTTCTGTCGGGGCGTCTTGCCGGGGCGGAAAAGATTCTTTCCGGAATCGGTGGACAAGGACCAGTTGTTGTGCTTGCCGGAACCGTTCACACCCGCGAAGGGTTTCTCGTGAAGCAGACACACCAGATTGTGCTTGGCGGCACATTTTTTGAGGACCAGCATGATCAGCTGATTGTCATCACAGGCGCTGTTGACATTGGTGTAAATGGGAGCAAGCTCATGCTGACAGGGAGCGGCTTCGTTATGCTTTGTTTTGGAGGGAATACCCAGCCGCCAGAGCTGTTCATCCAGATCCTGCATAAAGCTTGCCACACGGTTGCGGATGGTGCCGTAATAATGGTCATCCAGCTCTTGACCCTTTGGAGGGGGAGCGCCGAACAGGGTGCGGCCAGTGAGCCGCAGATCCTCCCGCTGGGCGTACATATCTCTGGGCAGCAGGAAGTATTCCTGCTCTGCGCCTACACAGGAGATAACGCGCTTGGTTTCCGTGTCGCCGAAAAGACGCAAAATACGCAGGGCAGCATGGGAAACGGCTTCAGTGGAACGGAGCAACGGGGTTTTCATATCCAGCGCTGCGCCGGTATAGGAGAAGAAACAGGTGGGAATGTACAGACTGCCTTCCCGAACAAAGGCATAGGCAGTGGGATCCCAAGCAGTATAGCCACGGGCTTCAAAGGTGGCTCTCAAGCCGCCGGAGGGGAAGGAGGAGGCATCCGGTTCGCCCCGCACCAAAGCCTTACCGGAGAAGGCCATGATCACCTTGCCGTCTTCAGAGGGGGCAATAAAAGAATCATGCTTTTCTGCGGTGATGCCGGTCATGGGCTGGAACCAGTGGGTATAGTGGGTGGCACCTTTTTCAATGGCCCACTGCTTCATACCCTCGGCGATCTCGTTAGCAACATCTAGTTTCAGAGGAGTTCCGTTTTGGATACACTGCTGCCATGCGGCATAGATCTCGGGACTCAGCCGCTGCTTCATCGCGGACTCGTTAAACACATCGCTGCCAAAAATGGCGGGGACATCCAGATGGGGATTCATAACAGCACATCCTTCCTTTGCAATAGGGCAAGTCGCCTTTAATAAAATTCTATTGTATTACGGGGAAAAAAGCAATAGAAGAATCCGTAAAATTTTACCTGCCGCATCAATGCTTTAGTTGTATATATTGAAAAAACAGCATTCGTTTAAAGGAAGAAAAATTGTTTATTCTATTGCGTTTTGTGACAATTCGTTGTATAGTATTGGTATCATGCCAAATGACGAAAGGATGATTTAAATATGGCAAATTACGCGTCTTTAAATCCCCAGGAACTGGAACAGCAGTATGAATCTGTAAAGGCTCATTTTGAAGCATGCAAGGAGCAGAACCTCAAGCTGAACATGGCAAGAGGTAAGCCTGCAAAAGCGCAGTTGGATGCAGTCAGCGATATTCTCACCGCACTGACTTCCGCTGAGGACTGCTTTGACGGCAGTATCGATGTCCGTAACTACGGCGAGCTCAAGGGTATTCCCTGCGCCAGAGAGTACTGGGCAGAGGTGCTGGGCTGCAAGGTGGAGCAGACCTTTGTTGGCGGCAGCTCCAGCCTGAACATGATGTTCGATGTGATCTCCCGTGCTTACACCCACGGCTTGCTCCACAGTGAGCGACCCTGGTGCAAGGAAGAAGTTGTAAAATTCCTGTGCCCCAGCCCCGGCTATGACCGTCATTTCCGTATTACCGAGTTCTTTGGCGCAGAGCTGATCACCGTTCCCATGACCGCTGAAGGCCCCGATATGGATGTTGTTGAGCAGCTGGTGACCGATCCCCAGGTCAAGGGCATCTGGTGTGTTCCCAAGTACTCCAACCCCGAGGGCATTATTTATTCTGATGCAGTGATCAACCGCTTTGCCAATCTGAAGCCTGCAGCTCCTGACTTCACTGTTATGTGGGATAACGCATACTGCATCCACGAGTTTGCCGGTGAGTACATCCCGTTCCCTGACATCATCAGCATTTGTGAAGCTGCTGGAAATCCCGATATGGTCATTGAGTTTGCCTCCACTTCCAAGGTCACTCTCGCTGGTGGCGGTTTCTCTGTCATGGCTGCTTCCAAGGCTAATATTGATTACTTCTCCAAGCTGTACGGCGTACACACCATCAGCTACGATAAGGTCAATCAGCTGCGTCATGTCCGTTACCTGAAGAACAAAGCACATACTATTGAGATCATGAAGCGCCACGCCGCTATCATGGCTCCCAAGTTCCAGGTGGTTCTGAAGTGGCTGGACCAGGAGATTGCTCCCTGCGACTTTGCGCAGTGGAATAATCCCAAGGGCGGCTACTTTGTCAGCATCAACACCATGCCCGGCACCGCAAAGCGCGCTGTGGCTCTGTGTAAGGAAGCAGGCGTTGAGATGACTCCCGCTGGTGCTACCTATCCCCATGGCCTGGATCCCAATGACAGCAACATCCGTATCGCACCCAGCCTGCCTCCCGTTGAGGAGCTGGAAAAGGCCATGGATGTGTTCTGCACCTGTCTCAAACTTGCTGCACTTGAAAAATTGTTGAATGTATGATATATTTGAGGCGGATGCAAATCCGCCTCAATTTATTATGGAGGGATACATATGGCTAATCCCAGAGAATCCTATTATGAAAAGCGGGGAAAACTGCTGGTAAAGAACCTGCGGAACCGTCATTTTGAAGCATATTACTGCGCCAATAGGGAAGAAGCTCTGGCGAAAGCTCTGGAGCTGATCCCGGAAGGTGCCAGCGTGGGCTGGGGCGGAACCCTGACCTGCCAGCAGATCGGCCTTCTGGACGCAGTCAAAAAGGGGAATTACCGTGCCATTGACCGGGATTCCTGCACCGGTGCGGAGGAACGGGATCAGGCGCAGCGAGCGTGTCTGTTTTCTGATGTATTCCTGGTCAGCGCCAATGCGCTGAGCATGGACGGACAGATGGTCAGCATTGACGGCTCCGGAAACCGGATGGCCGCCATCATCTTCGGCCCCAAGAATGTGCTGGTGATCGCCGGCATGAATAAGGTCATGGATACTTTGGAGGATGCGGTCCGCCGGGCACGAACGGTTGCTGCACCCATGAACCAGCAGCGGTTCGGTCAGACGAATCCATGCACAGTTACGGGTACCTGCGCAAATTGCACTTGTGAAACATCCATCTGCAATCAGATCCTCATTACCCGCAACTGCCGTCCTGCCGGAAGAATCAAATTTATTCTTGTCGGTGAGGACTTAGGAATGTAAATTGGAGGCGTGTACATGGGCAAGAAGCTCTGCGGTTGTATTGAAAAGTACCGGGATATTTTATCTTACCTGTTTTTTGGTGTTCTGACTACAGGGGTGAGCTTCCTTACCTATGCGCTGTTTCATCGCGCAGGGTTTTCCGCGGCTGTCAGCAATGTGCTTTCCTGGGTGCTGGCAGTGGCCTTTGCCTTTTTGACCAACAAGCCCTTTGTTTTTAAAAGCCATGACTGGTCGTTAAAAACCCTGCTCCCGGAGCTTGGCGCCTTTGTGGGATGCCGCATCGGTTCCGGATTGCTGGAAACCGTATTTTTGGCACTGACCGTGGATCTGTGCGGGTTCAGCAACCTCTGGATGAAAGTGATCGCCAGCGTTATGGTGGTGATCCTCAACTATATCGGCAGCAAGCTGCTGGTATTTCACAAGCTTAAATAAGAAAGGACAATCTATGAATACCTCTGCATTTGAAAATTATGAATCCTCTGTCCGCTCCTACTGCCGCAGCTTTCCGGCTGTGTTCAGCAAAGGCAAAGGCGCTATGATGTACGATGAAGAAGGAAAGGGTTACATCGATTTCTTCTGCGGTGCAGGTGCGCTGAACTACGGACATAATAACGACGCTATTCGCAATGCTGTGATCGATTATCTGCAAACCGACGGTATCCTTCACGGCATGGATATGTATACCCCTGCCAAGCGGGAATTCCTGCAGACCCTGCAGGAAAAGATCCTGAAGCCCAGAAACCTGGACTACCGGGTAATGTGCTGCGGTCCTACGGGCACCAATGCTGTTGAGGCAGCATTAAAGCTGGCAAGAAAGGTGACCGGACGCACCAATATCTGGGCCTTTATGGGCTGCTTCCACGGTATGTCTCTGGGCGCTCTGTCGCTGACCACTGAGGCCTATGCCCGGGATGCTGCCGGTGTGCCTCTGACAAACTGCACCCACATTCCGACACCTTATATGTTCCCGGAGCTGGATGTGATCGCCTATATGCAGCGCCTGCTGGACGATGACCACTCCGGTATCGCCAAGCCTGCAGCGCTGATCATGGAGACGGTACAGGCAGAGGGCGGCATCTATCCCTTTGAACCTGCGTTCCTGAAGGCCTGCCGTAAGTTCTGCGATGACAACGGCATCCTGCTGATCGTGGACGATATTCAGGCAGGCAACTGCCGTACCGGCACCTTCTTCTCCTTTGAGCGTGGAGATATTCAGCCGGATATGGTGACTCTGTCCAAGTCCATCGGCGGCATCGGCATGCCCATGTCTCTGCTGCTGATCGCTCCCAAGCTGGACATCTGGCAGCCTGCGGAGCATAACGGCACCTTCCGCGGCAATCAGCTTGCCTTTGTTGCGGGTAAAGCTGCTCTGGACTTTGTGCTGGCCAATGACCTTTGCGCAGAGGTTCAGCGCAAGGCCGTTATCGTGGAGGACTTTATTAAAAATGAGATACTGCCTTTGGATTCCCGTTTGTCCCATCGGGGCATCGGCATGATGTGGGGCGTTGACTGCGAGAAGCTGGGCGGCGATCCGTTCAGCAAGGCAGTCATCACAGCCTGCTTCCGCCGGGGCTTGATCCTGGAGCGTGCCGGACGGGATAACTGCGTGGTAAAAATGATGCCCGCGCTGGTCATCGACGATGAACTGCTGCTGAAGGGTCTGCACATCGTTAAAGAAGCCTTTATCGAAGTTCTGGCAGGTTAAAAGTATATGATAGAAGGCATTCGGAGTATTCCGGGTGCCTTCTTTTTTGTGCAAAATAGAATGAAACAAGGGATAACTTGATTTTATAGGAATAGTGTGGTATAGTGTCAAAGATTGCTGTACTTCCAAAGGGAAGAAGGAGATTGTTTTGAGAAAGCTGACACAACGCACAGAAGCCGTGGTTCGGCTGGACGCCCTTGCCCACAACATCCGCAATATCCGCAGCCGCCTTCACGATGGCTGTGAGATTATGGCGGTCTTAAAGGGTGATGGCTACGGTCACGGCCTTGCTGCCATTTATCCGACATTAAAATCCTGCGGTATCAACCGCTATGCGGTAGCCATTTGGGAAGAGGGTGCTATGCTCCGCGCAGCCGGATGTACCGACCCGGTTTTAATCCTGGGCGACACCTGCGATGCTCATCTGCCCATGCTATTGCAGCATGGCTTGACGCCCACGATCTTTTCCGTGGAAACCGCGTCTAAGCTGAATGTACTGGCAGAAAAGGCCGGCGTAAAACAGCCGGTTCACATCAAATTGGATACCGGTATGAGCCGTATCGGCTTCCCGGCCGATGAGAGCAGCCTGCCTGCCATTTTGCAGATTGCCCAAATGGAACACCTGGAGATCACCGGTGCCTTCACCCATTTCTCCAGAGCTGACGAGCCGGACGGTGTATCCGCCACAATGCAGCTGAACAAATACCTGTACATGATAGAAAAGCTGGAAGCTGCAGGTGTTTCCATTCCGCTGAAGCATGTGTCCAACTCTCCCGCCATTTTGTTGCGTCCTGAGGCACAGCTGGATGCTGTCCGTGCAGGTGATATTTTGTTCGGCCTGTGCCCTGTGGACAATGACCTTTGGGAAAAGGAAGATTTTCAACAGGTGATGCACTGGTACACCATTGTTGCCATGGTTAAGGAAGTTCCTGCGGGAACCCAGATCGGTTACGGCGGTACCTATGTCACCGACCGTACTACCAGGATCGCCACCATTCCCGTTGGCTTTGCAGACGGCTACAGCCGCAGACTTTCCAACCTGGGTTCTGTGCGGATCCACGGACAGAACGCTCCCATTCTGGGCAGAGTCTGCATGGATCAGTTCATGGTGGATGTCACGGATATTCCGGGCGTATGCTGCGGTGACACGGTGGCGCTGCTGGATGATGATGTAACAATTTTGAAAAACGCAGACCTAATCGACGCAAATGTGGACGAGATCGTATGTTCCATCTCCAAGCGTGTGCCCAGAGTATATGAATAAAGGGGAGAATACAGTGAAAGAAAAGGGTTATTTATTTAGAGTCATTAAGAACGCCAGCTTTAAGAAGCTGTTTGAGACCGTGGATGTTGTCCATGAGCGCTCCGGAAAGAGCAAGATCGGCATCCTGTTCGATATGGGATGGTGTATCCTTCGCTACGGTGCCGGTTACTATGACTATCAGATATTCAATTTCTATGAGCTGAACGCCGCACAGCGTAAGACCTATGTCACCCGATTTATCAGCAAGAAGCTGAACATGTTCATGAATGATCTGGACTACTGCCATTTCTTCGACAACAAGGACGAGTTCTACGCCACCTTCGGCGCATACACCGGCAGAAGCTATCTGGATCTGTCCAAGTCCACCAAGGAAGATGTGGCAGCGTTCGTAGAGGGCAAGGACCGTATTTTCTGCAAGATGCGCGACCTGACCTGCGGCCATGGCTGCGAGCGCTTGGATATTGCCGATTTTGAAAACATCGATGCGCTGTATGCTTACCTCACCGAAAAGGGCTTCTACACCATCGAGGATGTGATCGTGAATCATCCCGATGTGGCAAAGCTGTATGATAACGCCTGCAACAGCATGCGTATTATCACCCTGCTTGATGCCAAGGGTGAGCCTCATTGCCTGTACGCCGTTCACAAGATCGGTCTCAACGGCAGCATCATCGATAATAACTGCATGTTCGCTCCTGTGGATCTGGAGACCGGCCGTTATCTGTTTGCGCCCCACTCCGGTGACACCACTCTGGGCATCATCTACGAGGAACATCCCAACACCCACATCAAGCTGCCCGGCTATCAGTTCCCCTTCGTAAAAGAAGCGGTGCAGATGTGTCTGGATGCTTCCAAGGTGATTCCTCAGATCCGCTATGTTGGCTGGGATGTGGCCATCACAGAAAAAGGTCCCGTCATTATCGAGGGCAACACCTACTGCGCCCACGATTTCTGGCAGCTTCCTCCCCACACCCCCAATAAGATCGGCATGCTTCCCAAAATCAAGGAAATCGCCCCGGAATTTAAGTACTAAAATAAAGGCCGGTCCATGAGACCGGCCTTTTACACATCCTTTCGAATCAGAATGAAATATCTATTGACAAAAACAAATCCCGTGGTTATAATAGCTTAGTCACTTGCGAGAGTGTTGGAATGGTAGACAAGCACGTTTGAGGTGCGTGTGGTTATCGCCGTGTGGGTTCGAGTCCCATCTCTCGCACCAAAAATCCAAATACCCGTAAGGGTATTTGGATTTTTTTAATGCATGTTGTTTTCTGTCGAAGTGTGTGTTATACTGTCAACAGAAAAAGATCTGGAGGAACAGCAATGACGCGATTTTTTGTATCCCCCGCGGAAATGCAGCCGGAGTTTATGGTGCTCACTGGCGATAACGCGGCCCATGCCAAGGTGCTGCGATTGAAAAATGGGGAAGAGGTCATGGTTTGTGACGGCCAGGGTAACGAGTGTATCTGTACCGTCAGCGATGTCAGTCCCGGTCAAATCAGCCTGGTGGTCAAAAACCGACAGGAATCCCCTGCGGAAGCCTGTGTTAAGGTAAGTGTATACATGGCTTTTCCAAAAGCGGACAAGCTGGAGCATGTGATCCAGAAGGCAACGGAGCTAGGCGCGTGTGAGATCGTGGCGTTTCCCTCGACCAGATGTATCTCCCGACCCGATGAAAAGAGCATGAAAAAGAAGCTGGAGCGCTGGCAGAAGATTGCAGCCTCCGCGGCGGAGCAATCCGGCAGAGGCCGGATCCCTCAAGTAATTGCATTAGGAAGCTACGCAGAAGCTCTGGAACGGGCGGCTAAGGCGGACAAAGCCATTCTCTTTTATGAAAATGAGCAGGCTACCACCCTGCACATGGCGCTGAATGAAAGCCCCTTCCAAACTATCAGCCTGCTGTCTGGCCCGGAGGGCGGCCTGGAGGAGAGAGAAGTGGAGCAGGCGAAGGAAGCCGGTCTGCAGATCTGTACTCTGGGCAAGCGGATCCTGCGCTGCGAAACCGCACCTTTGTGCGCCCTGTCGGCAGTTATGTACTATAGTGGAGAATTTTAAAAGACCGGTCATTGACCGGTCTTTATTTATGGTATTTACTGCCTGCCTGAATGGCCTCAGCCCGGTACAGCTGCTCCAGTACCATCACTCTTGCCAAATGGTGGGGGAAGGTCATGGGACTCATGGACAGCTTGAAATCCGCCTTATCCTTGATCCGCTGCGCCATACCAAAGGAAGAACCAATGAGGAAGCAAGCACTACCTTTACCGCTGAGCTTCACATCCTTCAGCTTGCCTGCAAGGGCTTCTGAGGACAGCATTTTTCCCTCCGGGGTCAGCACACAAAACCATGCGCCCTTGGGGATCTTGGTAAGGATCAAATCCGCTTCCTTTTCAAGACCGGCTGTGATCTCAGCAGGGGAGGGATCCTCTGGAAGGCGCACTTCCGGCAGCTCCAGAATTTTAAACTGGCAGTAGCCCTTCATCCGCTTTTCATATTCCGCGGCAGCGGACAGATAGAATTTTTCTTTCAGCTTGCCCATGGCGATGAGCGTCACATCAAACACAGCCATCACTCCTTTTCCTTATGATAGCATATCCCGGGATAAAATGCAATGAATACCGGAATCATAGAAAAGGAGGTGATAATATGCGGAAAAAGGGAACATTTGAAGACCCGAAGATCATAACTGACCCCATGGGTAGCTACACCGGCAGACCGGAAAACACCCGGGAGAAGCCGGTACAGGATGCGGATGACCTGTAAAAATTCCGGATAACCCGTAGGGTGGGGTCACGACCCCACCGAACAGGTTATGAACGGCGTGCACTCGGTTCGAACGTACTGCCTTGGTTCCGTAAGTGCGTCGGTGGGGTCATAACCCCACCCTGCAGAATCGTTCAGGAAATGGGAATATAAACGATGCTGCCGTCTTCGTCCCGGAACATCAGGGATTCTGCCTGGCTGACATCCAGAATGGCATTGGAGATATCGAACCGGGTAAAGTAGATCCTGTTTTCCGGATCCTCAAAGCCCCCGGTGCCGCCTCCGCAGAAGTGCTCGCTGCCGTCCTTCATACGGATGCCGCAGACAGCCTGAGGAAGGGTCACCAGCTCGTCCCAGCCTTCCCAGTATTCCTTCACCTGATAACGGGCACAGACAGTTTTCTGGCCGATCTCCGCTTCCAGCAGGATCACATTGCTGTTGCCGATTTCTGCATTGGGGGATATCCTGATGCTGTCGCCGGTTCCGGTCAGGGTCCACTTCAGCTCCCAATTGCCCTCCACCAGGGGCTTGTCCGCTCCGGCCTTCTCCTCAGACTGGACATTGATGCTGTGAAATTTGACAACGATCTCCTTGCCCAGCCAGCGTCCGTCGGCTTCATCAAAGGTAATATAATGGGTGTATTCCAGGCTTCCGTCATCGGCTACATAATCCAAAATGGCGGATTGGTATTCGTCATCGCTGTACCGGACCGGCTCCCCTGTGGACACATAGACCCACTGCCCGGCCTCGTTCCAGGTGGTACCGTGATAGAATTGTCCCGTCTGCATCACATAGAAGTCATCCCGTCCGTCAATGGTGATTTCGGGCCAGATGCCGGGCGTGGCGTTTTCCGGCATTTCAAAGCCTTCGATCCGGAAGGTGAGCTCTGCCTGGTGGTTATCCACGATGGTCTGGACAGCGGTGACAGTAATGCCCTGATCGGTGACGGAAAGCACCTCATGGGGATCCTCGGCGGAATTTGTTTCCTCCAGCATCACGGAAAGTCCGCTTTTTTCTGCCTGCTCCTTTACCTCCTGGGAGGGATTGTACTTTGCCTGTGCGCTTCTGGACCACCGGGTAAATACCGCCGCGCCGGTGAGGCATGCCAAAAGCATAACTGCCGCAGCGGCGATGAGAACCAGCTTTCTTGTGGACATGGTTTGCTTATTCATATTTGTTTCCTCCATTCGGACCATCAGGTCCTGCACCATTGCGGCCTTCTGCGACGGGGAAAAGCCCAGAGTGTCCATGGAAGATACATATTCTGCTTTCATATTTCGTTTCATTGTTCCGAAAGGCTCCTTTCCCGCATGAGGTTTGTCCGCAGCTTCTTCCGTCCCCGGGAGAGGCACTGCTCCACGGCGCTTCTGGATTTCCCCAGAATGTGGGCGATCTCCTGGGCGGAATATTCTTCGTAGTAGAAAAGGTGGAGAATGATGCGGTAATCCTTGGGCAGTGCCATCATGGCATCCAGCAGCTGCGAATCTCCGGCAGCCGGGGCGGCAACGGAGGCGGCATCCTCCAGCGGTACCGTTCTGCGGTAAAAGGCGCTGCGTAAATGATCCTTGCAGGCATTGATGGCAGTTCTTATGATCCATGCCTTTTCGTGATCCAGGCTGTCAAACTCCGGCTGCACGGTCAGATATTTCAAAAATACGGTCTGGCAGATATCCTCCGCATCCTGGGTATGCTTCAGATAGCTGTAGCTGATCCTTAGGATCCTGTCCGAATACAGCTCCACCAGGCGCCGGGCCTGCTGTTCGTTCATTCTGTATCACCTTCTCTTTTGCTTGTCTGGAGGCCTCTATTCTGAATACGAATCACAGGGGAGAAAGCTGACAGCCCTCCGAAAAATATTTCCGTAACGCTTTCCTGCAGAGTGGGTGGGAGGGCTATGCTCTTATGCTTATACCAGCCGGTATTTTCCTTTTCCGGTCTTCTCCAGCAGCCCCTCCTGGGTCAGCTGCCGCAGGACGCGCTGGGTCTGCCGCAGACTGTAGTTCAGACGGAAGGCGGTCTGACCGACATTGGTAACGGTCCGGTCCGGGCATTGGTATCGGATGTAGTACAGCATGGCCTGCCTGAGATCGGAGAAGGCGGTAAGATCTGTGGAGACTCTGGCAAATTTATCGGACATGGTTTCCAGAAGAAAGTTCAGAAACCGCACATCCTGCCGCAGCTGCTGACGCAGGGGCTCTATCGGGAGCTCAACGGTGAGTACAGTCCGGGTGACCTCCTGGTAGCGCAGCTCCAAGGCTTTGCCGCAAAATTCCAGATCCCCCAGAAATGTGAAACCGGAGCAGGGATGGATCATCCGCCGTGTACCGTCGGACAGGACTGCGTACAGGTCAAAGCTTCCCTCCACAACGAATTTGAGATACTCCTGCGTGGGGCGGAGGATATTCATCATTTCTCCCACCTCATACCGGTACAGCCGGAAAGGTAGGTCGGCGGTATCGAAAAGCTGGGGGATCCGGTGCTTTTTCAGATAGGCTTCCAGAGCTTTGGGGTCCTTTATCTCCTGCATATTGCGCACTTCCTTTGCGGATGGTTTTGCTTCATTGTGCCATATGTCATATTCAAATGCAAGCATTTCTGCTACAATGCAGAAAAAGAATGGAGGATATGCCATGAAAACCCAACGACAGCTCCTGTTTGAAACGGCCCCTATCCCAAGAGCCTATTTTACCCTGACCCTTCCTTCGGTATTGGGAAAGGTGGTCATGCTGCTTTACAATATGGCAGATACCTGGTTTCTGGCTGCCACGGACGATGTCCACCTGGTGGCGGGTGTAGCCCTGTGCGGTCCGGTGTTTTCTCTGCTGCTGGCCATCGGCGATGTGTTTGGCATGGGAGGCAGTAGTGTCATCGCCCGGCTTTTCGGAAAGGGGGACACCGAGCGGGCCGGAAGGGTCAGTGTGTTCTGCTTCTATGGCGCTCTGCTGGCAGGGGTGGTCACAGCGGTGCTCCTGCTGTGCTTTCAGACTCCCATTCTCAGCCTGCTGGGCGCGGACAGCGCTACGGCGGCCTATGCGCGGCAGTATTATTTCTGGATCGCCCTGGGTGCGCCTCTGATCGTTACATCTGTTGTGCCGCTGAATCTTCTGCGCAGCGAGGGCATGACCAGGGCCAGTATGGTGGGCTCTGCCCTGGGCAGCGTGACCAATGTGCTGCTGGATCCTGTGTTTATTTTTGGTCTGGGCATGGGTGCCGCCGGTGCGGCTATCGCCACGGTTTTGAGCAACGTGGTGTCGCTGCTGGTGTATCTGTACTTTATTACCCGGAAAGCCCAGATCCTCAGCGTTTCTCCCGGGAAGCTGACCGGAAAACGGGACGAGATCCTTCCGGTCTTCTCCATCGGGATTCCTGCTTCGGTGAATAATCTGATGAATTCCTTTGGCCAGATCGTATCCAATCGGTTCCTGCTGCTTTACGGCAGCACCGTTCTGGCCGCAGCCGGCATTTCCTCCAGGATCAGTATGATCCCCACCATGATGATCGTAGGCTTTTCCTTCAGCGCAGGTCCGCTGGTGGGCTATAACTACGGCCAGGGCAATACGGAGCGTGTAAAGAAGATCATCCGTTTCTTCTATACCTTCCAGATTCTCATGTCCTACGCCGTGGCCCTGGTGATGATCCTTCTGGCACCGGAGC
>JAZUMW010000139.1:0-46701 GCA_045603825.1 Faecousia sp. | reverse complement strand
GAAGAAGCATCACCGCTTCTGCATCGCCGCCCTGGGCCAGGACGCAGAGTTCCTCATTGGACAGATCGTTTTTATGTTCCTTCTCCACCGTCCTCACCTCTGTATGTGATCAGGATGTCCTCCATCAAATCAATGAATTTTGCTCAGCATCACATCAAAGGAATATACACCATTGATATGTTTACAAAGCGTAATGCCGCCCTTTCCCGCGAAATCAAAAACCTACAGGAAGCCGAAGCAGATCTTCTTCAAAAGAAAGAGGCTGGCGCCGAAGCAAACCAAGCAGCAATGGATATCATCCCTACTGCGCAGCACATTCTGGACAACTACGATATTCTGACTACAGAAGAAAAGAATAGATTATGGAAGTTGGTCCTTAAAAAAGCCACTCTTTACAGAACGCCTGCAGGAGAACTGAGTGTCCATATCTACCCGAAGCTCCCGAAATAATCTTTCCAAATGTTAAATCTGCCCTCCCAATTCAATTTGGGAGGGCGCTCTTTTTTGTTGTCTCTGTAGGCGGGTAAGACTAGATTTTTGCCCCAAATCCCGAGTCAGCTATCGACGAAAGGCAATTTTCATGCTATAATAAGGCCTACTTGAGTGAGAAGGAGGCGTCCTGTATGGGTGAGGGACCAAAAAAACAACAAATTAGTGCTGGTCTGCTGGCTCATGTGGATGCCGGTAAGACTACCCTTTCTGAAGCGCTGCTGTATACCAGCGGCACCCTGAGAGCACTGGGTCGGGTGGACCACGCCAACGCCTATCTGGACAACCACAATCTGGAGCGTGCCAGAGGCATCACCATCTTCTCCAAGCAGGCCCTGCTGTCTACCCCCAACCGGGCGATTACCCTGGTGGACACCCCCGGCCATGTGGATTTTTCCCCGGAGGCAGAGCGGGTCATGCCCATTCTGGACTGTGCGGTTTTGGTCATCAGCGCCACCGCCGGCATTCAGGCTCATACCGTAACGCTGTGGAATCTGTTGGAACGGTACCATGTTCCCACATTTCTGTTTATCAACAAAATGGATCTGCCGAGCAAAAGCAAAGAGGAGCTTCTTGACCAGCTGCAAAGCACATTAAGTCCCCACTGCGTGGACTTTACCGCAGACCAAGAACAGCTTGCGGAAGCTGCCGCCATGTGCGATGAGGCGGTACTGGAAACCTATCTGGACACCGGCATCGTCACCGATTCCAACATCCGGGAGCTTGTGGCTGCAAGGAGATTGTTCCCCTGCTGCTTCGGCAGCGGTCTGAAATTAGAGGGTGTTGACACCCTTCTGGACCTTTTGGATGCCTATGCGCCCCTGCCCCAATATCCGGATGGCTTTGGGGCGAAGGTCTATAAGATCACTCGGGATCCCCAGGGTAACCGTCTGACCTGGCTGAAGGTCACCGGCGGCAAGCTGCAGGTACGCGCAAATCTTGCGTACACCGGCACCAAGGGGACACCCACCGAAGAAAAGATCGTACAGCTGCGGCTGTACTCCGGCGATAAGTTCACGACCCCCGATACTGTCACCGCAGGACAGCTTTGTGCCGTTACGGGTCTGAGTGCCACTTATGCAGGTCAGGGGCTGGGCATGGAGCAGGAGAGCTCCAAGCCGGTGATGGAGCCGGTGATGACCTATCGGGTGGCGCTTCCCAAGGGCTGTGATCCCGTCACGACCCTGCCCAAGCTGCGGCAGTTGGAGGAGGAAGACCCGCAGTTGCATGTGCTGTGGGATGACCGGCTGAAGCAGATCCATGTGCAGCTCATGGGCAAGGTGCAGTTGGAAGTGCTGCGCAGCATTTTAAAGCAGCGTTTTGGCATTGAAGCCGATCTCGCTGACCGGCGTATCTACTACAAGGAAACCATCACAAACACCGTGGAGGGTGTGGGACACTTTGAGCCCCTGCGTCATTACGCGGAAGTTCACCTGCTTTTGGAGCCCCTACCCCGGGGCAGCGGACTGGTGTTCGATACCGCCTGCTCCACAGATGTTCTGGACATCAACTATCAGAAGCTGATTTTGGCCCATCTGTCGGAAAAACCCCATTTGGGTGTACTCACCGGCAGTCCCATTACGGATATGAAGATCACCCTTCTGGTGGGCAAAGCCCATTTGAAGCACACCGAAGGCGGCGATTTCCGCCAGGCCACCTACCGGGCCGTTCGCCAAGGACTGATGCAGGCACAATCCATATTACTGGAGCCCTGGTACGACTTTACTTTGACCGTCCCTGCGGAGCAGATCGGCCGTGCCATCTCTGATGTCCGGGCAATGAGCGGCGAATTTGACGCACCGGAAGTCGAGGGCAACATGAGTGTCCTCAGGGGTCAACTCCCCGCCGGAGAACTGGGGGATTACGCCGATCAACTGGCTGCCTACACGCAGGGCCGCGGACAGCTGCAGGTGACCCTCCGGGGCTATGCTCCCTGCCACAACACCCAAAAGGTCGTCGAGGAAGCCGGCTACGACCCGGAGAGCGATCTGGACAACTCCCCGGATTCTGTCTTCTGCGCCCACGGCGCAGGCTTCACCGTCAAGTGGGACAAAGTAAAAGACTATATGCATTTGGACAGCGGTCTTAAAGAGGATGCTCCGGCAGAGCCTGCCATTATCTCCCGCCAGCATATCGATGACAAGGAGTTGGAGGCCATTATGAACCGGGAGTTTGGCCCCATCAAGCGCCCCCTGTACTACGCACCAGCCAAAAGCCCCGCCAAAGAAGAGGTGGTTATCCGCACCCCAAAAGATACCGCCATCATTGTGGACGGCTATAACATCATATTCGCCTGGGAGGATCTGGCGGAAACCGCCAAAAGTGACATTGAGGCAGCCCGCAGGCAATTATGCGATGTCCTCTCCAGCTACGCAGGCTTTAAAAAATGCCGCCTCGTGGTGGTTTTTGACGGCTACAAGCTGAAAGATAACCCCGGTGAAAAATCCCGGCACCACAACATCCAGCTGGTCTATACCAAGGAAGGACAGACCGCCGATGCCTATATTGAGGCGCTGGCAAACGAGATCGGCAGAAACTACAACCTCCGGGTAGCCACTTCCGACGGTTTGGTGCAGCTCAGTTCCCTGCGCAGCGGTGCACTGCGGATGTCCGCAAGAGAGCTGCGGGAAGAAGTGGATACAGCAAAAGAAGAAATGCGCAAACATTACAAAAAATAAAAAGACCACCGAAGCTACTTGTTTCGGTGGTCTTTATTTTTGATTACTGATTCAGCATCCGATGGAACAGCTCCATGTACCGTCCGGCGGGGACATTCCAGCTGAAGTCCTGCTGCATATCGGTGCGCTGCAGGGCACGGAAGCCTTCCCGGTTGTTGTGGTACAGGTTCAGACAGCGGTGGAGCGCGCCATGGAAATCGTCGGCGTTGTAGCTCTGGAAATTAAAGCCCAGACCGCCCTGTCCGTTTTCGTCGGCAGGAGGAACAGTATCCTTTAGGCCGCCGGTGCAGTGGACAACAGGCACGGTACCGTAACGCATGGCGTTCATCTGGCTCAGACCGCAGGGTTCGCTCTTGGAGGGCATCAAATAGATGTCGCCGCCGGCATAAATCCGGGCAGCCAGATCCAGATTGAAGGTGATCTTTGCTGCCACCCGATCCGGGAATTCCTGTGCAAGTGCCGTAAAGAAATGCTCGTACTGAGGCTCGCCGGTGCCGAGGATCAGCAGCTGGCAGTCCTCTTCCCACATAAGGCGGCGGGCAATGTGCACCAGAAGATCCAGGCCCTTATGGCCTGCCAGGCGGGTGACCATGACCAGCAGAGGAATGTCGGGATTGATAGGCAGACCCACTTCCTCCTGCAGGGCGGCCTTACAGGCGGCCTTTCCCACAACGAAGTTATCCGCATTGAAATGCGCGGGCAGCGCGGGGTCAGTTTCCGGATTGAATGTGTTGGTATCGATGCCGTTGGTGATGCCGGTAAGCTTCCAGGCAGCGGCGGAAATAATACCGTCCAGGCCATGGGCATAGTAGGGATACATCAGTTCACGGGCATAGGTCTCGGAAACGGTGGTGACCAGATCGCAGGTCTCAATGGCGCCCTTCATCACATTCACGGCGCCGTTCATTTCCAGCGTGCCGCGGTATTCCCAGGGTAGTGCCAGCACATCGTCAAAGAAGCTGCTCTGCGCCCAGCCCTGATACTCAATGTTGTGGATGGTGTACATGCACTTGGTACTGGGGAACAGGGGGCGGTACTGTGCCTGCAGGAAGATCGGCACGGGGGCGGTCTGCCAGTCGTTGCACTGGATCACATCGGGGATGAAATCCACTGCCACCAGCGTATCCAGGCAAGCCTTGGAGAAGTAAGCAAAGCGCTCACCGTCGTCCATGTTGCCGTAAATCGCACCCTCACGGCCGCCGAAATAATACATATTATCAATGAAGTAGACCTTCACACCGTCATTGCGGTTTTTCAACTGGTAAATACCGGCATACTGCTGCCGCCAGCCCAGGGCCACATGGAACTGTGCCACCTGCTCCACTTCATATTTGGGGTTGTCCATGATCTTTTTATAGTAAGGCAGGATCAGAACAACCTCATTGCCTTCAATGCGGGCCAGCGCTGCGGGCAGCGCCTCCATCACATCGCCCAGACCGCCGGACTTGGCATAAGGAGCACCCTCAGAGGCCAGAATGGCGATTCTCATACCTCTTCACCTCTTCTGATGATAATGGGATTGTTGGGTGTGCCGATGAGCTTGGAGCCGGGACGGACGATAACATCCTTGTCCAGGATCACATTCTTCAGCTGTGCGCCCTTGCCGATTACTGCGTCGTTCATGACCACGCAGTTCTCGATCTCAGCGCCTTCCTCCAGGGTAACCTGACGGAACAGAACGCTGTTTTCTGCCTCGCCCTCCAGCATACAGCCGTCGGCAACGATACAGTTTTCGATCTCACAGGCTTCACCGTAGTAGGTGGGAACGCGGTCACGCACCTTGGTGAATACGGGATGATTGTAATGGAACAGGTCGTGGCGCACTTCCTTCTTATTCAGCGCCAGAGAGTTCCGGAAATATTCCTCAACGGATTCGTTGAACATTGCCAGTCCCTTGAACTGGTAAACGTTGACGGAAGCCGGATCATTGTGCCACAGACCCAGAACCAAATCCCGGTCCATATGATACAGGGCGTGGGCGATGTGCTCCTTGACCTGCTTTACCAGCCACTTCTTGGACAGCACGAAAATATCCATGGATGCCAGATAGTCTGCGGGGGCAACATAGTCAACAGCCATATCCACAACATTGCCCTTGTCGTCCAGCTTCAGCGCCAGATCCAGCTGCTTACTGCCGTTGGCGATACCGGCCTTGGTTACCACGGTAACAGCCTTGCCGCTGGCGATGTGTGCCTTGAGGACATCGTTCAGGTCGATGTTGCTGAGGATGGCAGAGTCGATCATGAATACATACTCGTCCTCGGTGCCGTACTCCAGGAATGCCATGGCGGAATACAGGGATTCCAGCTTGCCGCGGTAGTTGTCAGTGGTGCTCATGGCATAGGGGGTCAAAAATTCCAGGCCGCCCTCTTCCAGCTCCATGCCCCATTCTTCACCGGAGCCGATGTGGTTCATCAGGCTCTGGTAGCTGTGACGGGTGATGATGCCCACATGGCGGATGCCGGCTGCGGACAGGTTGCTCAGTGCAAAGTCCACCTGGCGGTAACGGCCGCCAAAGGGCAGGCTGGCCATGGTACGCTTTTCAGTCAGAGAACCGATGGTTCCGTCATTTGCAAAAATAATACCCATTGCTTTCATAGCGCATACCTCCTTACAGCAAATCACCGGGCAGGAGCACGGTGTTTGCCTCTACGACAGCGCCCTTGGCTGTGACGCTGATTTCCTTCTTATCCCCTGCGTCGAAGGCACCGCCCACAACGGCGTTGCGGCCGACCTTGCTGTTCTCGCCCAGAATTGCGTGGCGGACAATGGCACCGGATTCAATAACAACACCGGGCATGACCACGGAATCCTCAACCAGAGCGCCTTCACCGATGGTGCAGCCTACGGAAATGATGCTGTGGCGGACAGTACCGTAAACCTCACAGCCCTCTGCGATAAAGCAGTTGACAGTCTTTGCTTCCTCGTCGATGTAAGAGGAGGGATGGGCATCGTTACGGGCATAGATCTTGGTGCTCTCGTCGCCCCGGATGTCGAACTCGGGGTTCTTGCCCAGCAGCTCCATGTTGGCTTCCCACAAAGAGTCGATGGTTCCCACATCTTTCCAGTAGCCGTCAAAGTTGTAAGCCATCATCTTATGGCCGTTGTTGAGCAGGTAGGGAATGATGTTCTTACCGAAGTCATTGGAGGAATTCTCATCCTCTTCGTCAATGATCAGCGCATCCCGGAGTGCCTTCCAGTTAAAAACATAGATGCCCATGGAGGCGTTGGTGGACTTGGGTTTCTTGGGCTTCTCTTCAAATTCATAGATGGAGTTGTCGGGGTTGGTGTTCAGAATGCCGAAACGGGATGCTTCCTTCAGAGGCACATCACGGACAGCGATGGTGCAGGATGCATTGTGCTTTTCATGGTAAGCCACCATGTCGGCATAGTCCATTTTATAAATATGGTCGCCGGACAACACCACAACATAATCGGGGTCAAAACGCTCGATGAAGTCGATGTTCTGGTAAATAGCATTGGCAGTGCCCTTATACCAGCCGCTCTTCTTATCGTGGCGCTCGTAGGGAGGCAGAACCTGAGCGCAGCTATGGGTCTTGTTCAGGCCCCAGGGCTGACCATTGCCGATGTATTCATTCAGTTCCAGGGGCTGGTACTGGGTCAGAATACCCACAGTATCAATGCCGGAGTTTACACAGTTGCTCAGAGGGAAATCGATAATGCGGTACTTACCGCCAAAGGGCACGGCAGGCTTGGCAGTTTTTTCTGTCAGAACCTTCAGGCGGCTGCCCTGGCCACCGGCCAGAAGCATAGCGATGCAGCGTTTTTTCTGGAAGTACATGGTTACAGCTCCTTATGTTTTCAGTTTGGATGAAAGGAACACTGTCCCTTCCATCATAAAATTCCACAAATAACATATCATATTTTTTGCATTTAGGAAAGGGACAAAATATCTAAATTACGCCGGCTCTTTCTGTCCATTTTCACAATTCGTTCTCTGGTGTACTTTAAAAATCTGGAAATATATACCGAAAATTCCGCTTTTTTCGACACTATGCAAAAAAGTGCAGCTTTCCTTACGGAAAGCTGCACGAATATGGGTCAAAAATCAGTATCCGAACCAGTACTTAACAGCGGAGTCGTAAATGTCCACCAGACACAGAATATCTTCGTCGATCTTCACAGCCTCACCCTTCTTGTACAGATACAGGGTGCCGGTGTAACGCTTCTCGCTGTAATCGTTCAGGAACAGGATGTCGCCGTCGGCATTGAATGTGTAGTTGTAGATCTCGTCACCGATCTTCTCTGCCTCACCCTTCTCATAGCGATACAGCGTGCCGCAGTCGTCTTCCTCGTCCCAGTCGCCGTAGTACAGGATCGCACCGTCCTGACCGGCAATGCTGTAGTAGTAAACATCGTATTCGATCTCTTCACCGTTGAGGTAGAGGTCGCCGGTGTACTTCTCTTCGTTCAGGTCCTTGAAGTAAACCACATCGTTGTCATTTACGATCTGGACACGGAAGGATACATCGCTGTCAATGAGTTCCTTGTCAGCAACCTCGCCGTCCTTGATCTTTGCCTTGTACAGATCGCCCTCGTCCTTCTCGGACACCTCTGCACGGAAGTAGATCTCGGTTCCGTCAGCGTTGATACGGATGGTGTCCACCGGCTCAGCATCAACGGGGGTGATCTTGGCGCCGCTTACCAGATAAGGTGTGCCGCCGCTGGCCATGGCATCCTGGACCTGATAGTAGACTTCGTCGTAGTATTCGATCTCAGAAAGCTGGACCTTGGGTACATTGGTCTCTTCGCTGATGTAAACATAGATCAGAGGCATATCATAGGAGCCGCCGTAGTTAAAGGCATCGGCAATGTTTTCGCAAACCTTCACGCTCTCGGTACCATTATAGTAATACAGCTCATAATCGGTCATCTCCATGGTGGCATCCTGCAGATAGGTGCGCAGTTCATTCCGCCACATAACCTCATAATACGCTTCATAAGCAGCGTAGTACTCTTCTTCCTTTACCAGGTACTCTTCCCATGCAACGTCGTATGCGTCCACTGCTGCGTAATACTCTTCATTGGTATCGTAATCCCACCAGGAGGGATACTCGGGATACTCGGGGTATACAGGCTCCGCAGTGGCAGCATCCGCAGCGGCCATGTCGTCGTCCACATAGTCGATCATAGCCTTCTCTGTAACATTTTCCTTCACATAGTACATCTCACCGGTTTCGTAGATGCGCAGTGTGGTATAAATGTCAGAGTCAACCTTTACCTTTTCGTCTGTATCCACGGTGTGCATGTACAGGTTTTCGTCCTTAATGTAGCCCACGACACTCATATCCTCGTTTGTATAAGCGATGTAGGTAATGTCGCTGGCCAGCTTTACACCGTCCTCACCTTCCTGCCACAGGTACAGATTGTCTTCCTTCTGGTAGCAGATCTTCTTCAGGTCTTCAGTTGTGGCAAACTCCACAACATCAGATGCGATCTTTTCCTTTTCTTCCAGGTCGCTGATGTACAGGTTGCCGTCCTCACCCTTCAGATACACGATCTTGGTGCCGGCAGGGTTGATGGAATAGGCAGTAATGTCAGAATCCACCTTCACAGCCTCGGCGTCCTTCTTGTCCAGATCTATGTAGAACAGCGGTGCGCCTTCAGCGCTGATGTCCACCTTGTCGGGGAAGAACAGGCGGTCGCCTTTTTCGTTCAGGGAAGTAAAGTTGCTGAATCTATAGCCCATGTAGGAGAACTGGTAATCCTCCAGATCCTGTGCCAGACGGGAAGTCAGCTCTATCGGCTCTTCCATGGAGAAATCGGTGTAGTACAGTTCGCCGTCTTTGATGTACAGGGGGTCGTAATTCTCACTGCTGCTCTTGTTGCCGCCGGGCAGAAGGCAGATCAACAGAACCACCAGGGCAACAACGATCACAGCCACACCTGCAATGAGCAGCAGCTTCTTATTGACCTTGATCTTCTTTTTGGGTGCGGGAGCCGCAGGTGCCACGGGAACAACAGGCTCAACGGGAGCAGCAGGCTCCTCAACAACAGGCTCCTCAACAACAGGCTCAACGGGAGCAACAGGTGCTTCAACAACAGGTTCTGCGGGAGCAACAGGTGCTTCAACAACAGGCTCCTCAACAACAGGCTCCTCAGCAACGGGTTCTGCGGGAACAACGGGTGTACCGCAGCCGGAACAGAACTTTACATGATCCGGCAGTTCTTTTTGACAATTTTGGCAAATCATCGTGCTTCCTCCTTCTTTTTCTTTCTGACAAACACGCTTTGTACAGAAAACATTTTACTACAACATAATTTTAATTGTATACGCCCTGTTTGTCAACCGCTTTACCGGGGAAAACTTTTTTATGGCAATATGCCAACCCTTGACAGCCGTTCATTCCAGGTATAAAATAATTGTATCTGCGCATTTGACTTTAAAGGAGGGAACACCATGGACGCGGGCAGTAATAGCGGCAGTATACCGGGCCGAAGTAGTCGGACGCGGCTGTGGTGCCGCTGACCTTTGACCCCGGTGCTTCATAAAAAATGAGGAGGGCACACCGGATGTCAGAACGCTTTGTAATCGTAGAAAAAGCACTGATCAAAATGCTGGAGGACAAGAAGTATTCCACCCTGCGGGATATTCTTGTCACCATGAACCCCGCGGACATCGCGGAGTTATTTGTAATGCTGGAGGATCAGAAGATCCCCCTGCTGTTCCGTCTGCTTCCCAAGGAGCTGGCGGCTGAAACCTTTGTTGAAATGGAGCCGGACGATCAGGAATTGCTGATCCGGGGTTTCTCCGATAATGAGCTAAAGGAAGTTTTGGACGAGCTGTATGTCGATGATGCCGTTGACATCATTGAGGAAATGCCCGCCAATGTGGTGCGGCGTATTCTGTCCCAGGCAGACCCGGAGATGCGCACGTCCATCAACCAGATCCTGCGCTACCCCGAAAACTCTGCCGGTGCCTGGATGACCACAGAGTATGTTTCCCTGCGTCCCGGCATGACCGTGGAAGAGGCGATCCTGCGGATCCGCCGTCAGGGCGTAGATAAAGAGACCATCTACACCTGCTATGTTACCAAGGACCGGAAGCTGCTGGGTATCGTCACCGTTAAGGATCTGCTCCTTGCCGAGGACGATGAAATGCTCATCTCCGATCTGATGATCACCGACCTGATCTCTGTCAACACCCATACGGATCAGGAAGAAGTGGCCAGTATGTTCAGTAAGTATGACTTCCTGGCAATGCCCGTTGTGGATAACGAAAGCCGCATGGTCGGTATCGTTACCGTCGATGACGCCATCGACGTGATGGAAGAAGAGGCAACCGAGGACATTGAGCGAATGGGTGGTATGCTCCCTTCTGAAAAAACCTACCTGAAAAGTACGGTTTGGGAGCTGTTTAAAAACCGTATCCCCTGGCTGATGCTTCTGATGGTGTCTGCCACCTTCACCGGTATGATCATCACCGGCTTTGAAGACGCTCTGAATGAAATGGTGGTGCTGACTGCCTTTATCCCCATGCTGATGGGTACCGGCGGTAACTCCGGTTCCCAGTCCTCCGTCACCATCATCCGTGCCCTGAGTCTGGACGAGCTGCGGTTTGCAGACCTGCCTCGGGTCATCTGGAAAGAGATCCGTACTGCTGTGATCTGCGGCGCGGCTCTGTCGGTCGTCTGTTTTGTCAAAATTTGGCTGGTGGACAAGCTGCTGCTGGGCAACGACGAGATCAATCTCATAGTTGACGCAGTGGTCTGTATCGCTCTGTTTGTTACCGTTCTTATCGCTAAGCTGGTGGGCGCGGTGCTGCCCCTGGCAGCCAAGGCGCTGAAGCTTGACCCCGCGGTAATGGCAAGTCCCTTCATTACCACCATCGTGGACGCGGTTTCTCTGCTGATCTACTTCGTGGTAGCAAAGGGTTTGCTGAGAATCTAAAATAAAAGAGCCTGCTCCATGAGCAGGCTCTTTCCATTTTATAATTATTTCTCAATGAGCAGTTCTGCGATCTGGACGCAGTTGGTGGCAGCGCCCTTGCGGATCTGGTCACCGCAGCACCACAGGCACAGGCCATTGGGGTCGGTCAGATCAGGACGGATACGGCCCACAAAGACCAAATCCTGGCCGGTGGTCTCCAGAGGCATGGGATACTGCTTAGCATTCAAATCGTCCACCAGCTTGACGCCGGGAGCGTCCTTCAGCACCTCACGAGCTTCCTCTACGGAAACGGGACGGTCGAACTTCAGCTGAGCGGAGATGGAGTGGCTGCGCATAACAGGCACGCGGACGCAGGTGCAGGAGACGTTCATCTCGGGCAGATGCATGATCTTGCGGCCCTCGAAATGCAACTTCATTTCCTCGCTGGTGTAGCCGTCAACCTGCTCGCCGCCGATCTGGGGGATCAGGTTGTAAGCGATCTGGTATGCAAAGGCCTTGACTTCTGCGGGTTTTCCGGCCTGCAAAGCTTCCAGCTGGTCCTTCAGTTCTGCCATGCCGGCAACACCGGCGCCGGAAACCGCCTGATAAGTAGAAGCTACCATACTCTTGATGGGGGACAGCTTATTCAGCGCGTTGACAGCGGTAACGGTGATGATAGTGGAGCAGTTGGGGTTAGAGATGATGCCCTTGTTCCACTTGACATCCTCGGGGTTAACCTCGGGAACCACCAGAGGCACATCGTCTCTCAGACGGAATGCGGAAGAATTATCAACGAATACCGCACCGGCTTTGACAATGGCGGGAGCAAATTTTTCAGCGATATCATTCTCAGCGGCGCCCAGAACAATGTCCACGCCCTCAAACGCTTCTTCGCAGGCCAGCTGAATGGTCACGTCCTCACCGTTGAACTTTAAAGTCTTGCCTACGCTTCGGGCGGACGCCAAAGGAATGAGCTTACCTACAGGGAAGTTTCGCTCTTCCAGAATTCTCATCATTTCCTGTCCCACGGCACCGGTGGCACCCAGAACGGCAACAGTATACAGCTTTTTCATGTTCCTACCTCCTATTGGGTTACTTTACAAAACTGTTGTAAAGGACACGGATGGCTTCGGCAAAGTCTTTATTATTCACGCCGAAGATAATATTCAGCTCATCGGGTCCCTGGTTGATCATGCGGATATTGATGCCCGCCTCGCCCAGTGCAGCGAAGATCTTGCCGGAAACACCGGGACGGAATGCCATACGGTGGCCGACAGCGGCAACAACGGCAATATTATCCAAAACTTCCAGCCGATCAGGAGACACATCTTGCTGGATCTCAGCCAGAATGCTGTACAGATGGGGAGCCACCGTGGCGGTAGGCATGACCAAAGAAACATTATCAATGCCATTGGGGACAAAATCCACAGAAATGCCATGGCGCTCCAGAACAGACAGAACTCTCCGCAAAACACCCACCTGGCTGGTCATACCTCGCTTGAACATGGTGATGATGGAGAAGTCCTTCTTTCCGGTGATGCCGGTGATGACCCGGTGGGGATCGGTCTCTGTCTCAAAGTCCTCCTGGATAATGGTACCGGGATGGTCGGGGGCGTTGGTATTGCGGATATTCAGAGGGATGTTCTTCTCACGGACAGGGAAAATGGTCAGCTCATGGAGCACCTGGGCACCGGCATAGCTCAGTTCCCGCAGCTCGTCATAGGTAACTTCGGGGATGGGCTGGGGATTCTCAACGATCCGGGGATCGGCCATGAGGATGCCGGAAACATCCGTCCAGTTTTCATATACATCGGCATCCAGTGCGGCTGCTGCCAGAGCGCCGGTAATATCACTGCCGCCACGGGAGAAGGTCTTGATGGTACCGTTGGGCATAACGCCGTAGAAGCCGGGGATCACAACGCCTCTTCCCTTGGGACAAAGGGCGCACAGTGCGGGATAAGAAGCTTCCTCATCCACGGTGCCGTCCATATTGAAATGCACCCAATCCGCGGCATCCACGAACCGGAATCCCAAAAATGCCGCCATCAGCTTGGCGGAGAAATACTCGCCCCGACTGACCAGTTCATCCTGAGAAATACTCTTGGAATCCAGCTTTTTCTTGAGTTCTGCAAACTCAGATTCCAGATCCATCTGAATGCCCAGCTCATCCCGGATCTCCAGATACCGGGAGGTGATCATTTCAAAAACGGAGGTGCAGTCCACACCGTACTGGGTGTGTGCGTGACAAAGATACAGAAGATCGGTGATCTTATAATCCTTGCTGTCGCGCTTGCCGGCGGCGGAGACCACCACCACTTTCCGGGCCTTGTCAGCCTGGAGAATATCCCGTACCTTGCGGTACTGACCGGCGTCTGCCATGGAGGAGCCGCCGAATTTTGCTACTTTCAGCATGAAATGTCCTACTTTCGATTAAGATTACTCTGCGATGGCTGCGATGAAAGCGTTCTTGTTTTCCTTGCGCCATGCGTGCATTGCAGCCACGGAAACGGGCTTTGTGACAATGGCATCGCCCCAGGTTTCCGCCTTGATTTCTTCCAGCCATGCGTCCTTTACGCCGCTGACGTAGTAGCACAGCTCGTCGGTGTTACCCGCTGCCACCTTCGGACCATAGGGGCTGTAGAAGCCCTTGCCGGACAGAACGTCCGCACAGTCCTGCACCACATTATATGCGGTGGGATAGCGGCCTGCGCCCTGGCCGAAGAAACTCATGCGACCGGAAGCGCTGCCAACCAGGGTGATAAGGTTGTAGTTGGCTGGAACAGCAGCCTCGGGCTGGCCGTTCTTCACCAGAGTAGGCTGCACATAGGCGCTGATATTGCCGTCAACGCACTTGCCGGTGGAGATCAGCTTACACACCAGACCGTGGTTCTTGAAATTCTCCACGTCCTCGGCACGGATGGTGCTGATACCGGAAACAGGAACGGTCTCGGGTTCCAGGCTGACTGCAAAGCCGATATTAGAGGACAGGATCACCTTGTGCCAGGTGTCGATGCCTTCCACATCGGTGGTGGGGTTAGCCTCGGCGTAGCCCAGAGCCTGCGCCTGGGACAGAGCGTCAGCATATGTAAGACCCAGGCGGGTCATGGAGTCCAGGATATAGTTGCAGGTGCCGTTCATGATGCCGCCAACACGCTCCAGCTTCTGAATGCGGCGGGCACGCTCCAGCTCACTGAGCCAGCCGATACCGCCGCCAACGGCTGCGGTACAGCGGAAGCGCAGACCCTTCTCCTCTGCCAGAGGAATCAGCTCGTCATAGAAATTGGCAACCAGCGCCTTGTTGGAAGTAACAATATTCTTGCCAGCTTCCATAGCGGCACGGACGAAGTCATACGCAGGATGCAGGCCGCCCATGGCCTCCACCACTGTGTCGATGGTATCATCATTTAAGATGGACTGGAAGTCCTTGGTCACTTCTGCGTCGGGAAGTGTGATATTCTCAAGGCACAAAACCTTGACGACCTGCATGTCGGAACGCTCCTGTGTCAGATCATATACGCCCTTGCCAACAACGCCGAAACCCAATAAGCCAATACGCATACCTCTTCCTCCTGTACTCTCTTCTTTTCAAAATGCGGTCAAATGCCCTTGCACAAAAAACACTTGCCTTTTTAACGGGAACAGTATATCATATACCTATTAAAATTGCAATAGTAGTAAAAAAACAAGTTTTTACGGCAAATAACCGCTCATTTGTGCATTTAGCAAAGAAGTGAGGAGAAATTCATGAAGTATTTATCCACCAGAAACGGTGATATTTATATCGACAGCGCCCAGGCTGTTCTCAACGGTCTGGCACCCGACGGCGGACTGTATATTCCCGTAAAACTGCCCCATATCGATGTGGCCGCCTGCCTGCAGGAAAGCACCATGGAAATGGCTGCCCGGATCATGGGCGCATTGCTCCCGGACATTCCCAATATGGACGCACTGGTTAAGCGTGCCTATACCGGTAAATTCCAGACGGTGGAGCTGACCCCCACTGTGGACACCGGTAAATTTACCGTTCTGGAGCTGTTCCGCGGTCCTACCTCCGCCTTCAAGGATGTGGCGCTGTGCATGCTGCCCCAGCTTCTGACAACCGCCAAAAAGGTTAAGGGCATGGAAGAAGATATTCTGATCCTCACCGCCACCTCCGGTGACACCGGCAAGGCCGCCCTCGCAGGTTTTCAGGATGTACCCGGCGTAAAGATCTGTGTGTTCTACCCCGACGGCGGTGTTTCCAAAGTCCAGCGGGCACAGATGGTGACCCAGGAGGGCAACAACGTGGCTGTGTGCGCTGTAAAGGGTAACTTTGACGATGCCCAGACCGGCGTGAAGAATATCTTTGCCGCCGCCGTGGACGGCAAGCTTCCCGAGGGCAACCGCTGCCGTCTGTCCACCGCCAACTCCATCAATATTGGCCGTCTGGCACCCCAGATCACCTACTATTTCAAGGCCTATGCCGACCTTTTGAAGCGCGGTCAGATTGCTATGGGCGACAAGGTGAATTTCTGTGTTCCCACCGGAAACTTCGGTGATATTCTGGCAGGTTATCTTGCCAAGAAGCTGGGTCTGCCTGTGGGCATGCTGGTGTGCGCCTCCAATGCTAATAACGTGCTGACAGACTTCATCCGCACCGGTACATACGACCGCCGCAGACCGCTGCACAAGACGGTGTCCCCCTCCATGGACATTCTGGTGTCCTCCAATTTGGAGCGGCTTCTGTACTTTATGTCTGACGGCAACACCGCCCTGGTGGCTGACCTCATGGGCAAGCTGAACCGGGAGGGCGCTTACACCGTTCCCGAAAGGATGCAGGAAGCCATCCGGGCAGAGTTCTGGGCCGGCTGCTGTGACGACGCACTGACCAAAGAAACCATCGGTAAGGTATGGCGTGAGCAAGGCTACCTATGCGATACCCACACCGCCGCAGGCTGGGCTGTCGCTGAAGATTATGTAAACCAAACCGGTGACACCCGTCCCATGGTAGTGCTATCCACAGCATCTCCCTACAAGTTCCCGGCAGCGGTGCTGTCCTCTCTCGAGGCAGTGGATGGCTGCGATGAATTTGCCCAGATGGAGCGGCTGCAGGAAAAGACCGGCGTTCCCATTCCCGCAAATCTTGCGGGTCTGCAGGAGAAAAAAGAGCTGCACACCGGCGACATTGAAAAAAACAAAATGCTGGACTTTGTAATGTCCCTTTGATAAAGGAGAGAATACTATGAAACGAGTGACTGTGCGTGTTCCCGCCACCACCGCCAACCTGGGTCCCGGCTTTGACGCTTTCGGCTGCGCCCTGAGCCTTTATACCGATGTGACCTTTGAGGAAACGGAAAGCGGTCTGGAGATCACCGGCTGTGACGAGGAATACACTGGCCCTGACAACCTGGCTTATGTGTCCTACTGCGCCGTTCTGGCATCCCTCAGCGAGGAGATCCGGGGCGTGAAGATCCACATCGATGCCCATATCCCCATCTGCCGGGGTTTGGGTTCCTCCGCTGCTCTGCTGGTGGCCGGTGCCATGGGCGCCAATGTGCTCCGGGGCAACCGTCTGTCCACCCAGGGCCTGCTGAATATCACCAACGCCATGGAAGGTCACCCGGATAATCTGGCTCCCGCCTTTTACGGCGGTCTGACCGCCTCCATGGTGGATAATGGCCTGCCTGTCACCGTGAACTTCCCCCTGCACCCTGACTGGGAGTTTCTGGCTCTTGTGCCGGATTTTGACCTGCCCACCAGCCATGCCCGTTCCGTGCTGCCCACCGAGCTACCCCGGGGCGATGCCATCTATAACATCTCCCACGGCGCGCTGGTATTAAAGGCGCTGGAGCTGGGCGACGAAAAGCTGCTTCGCAATGCCATGCAGGACCGGATTCATCAGCCCTACCGGAAAAAGCTGATCCGGGATTACGATCAGATCGAAGCGCTGGTCCGTACTACCGGTGCAGCCTTCTGCCTTAGTGGTGCAGGCCCCACACTGCTGTGCATCACCCGGAACAAGGATCTGGAGGAAAAACTGGGCAAAAAGCTGCATGCCGTCACCTCTGCCGACTGGCAGATGCTGCCTCTGCATGTGGAATTCCAGGGCGCTCATGTCCTGTGTGCGGAATAATGTGATTTCCGGCGCCGATCTGTCAGATCAGCGCCGGGTTTTCTACTTTTTTCTTGCATTTGGTTCGTGATCCGTTATAATAAAAGAAAAAGCAGGAGGGATCGCAATGGGTAAAGACGCTAACAAATACATCGGCTGTCTGCTGGGTCTTGCTGTAGGCGATGCCATGGGTTACACCGTGGACGAAATGACCTGGGATGACATTCGTGCAAATTACGGTCCCAACGGTCTTTTGGGGTATGATCTGCAGCACGATTATGCCGAAGTCACTTCCTACACACAGGTCGCCGCCTTTGTTGCCAACGGTCTTTTGCTGGGCGTTACCAGAGGCAAGCAGGACACCTATGTGCGCTATATTTCCCTTGCCATGCGGGAATGGGCAAAACGGCAGCACTTCCCCCGGGATCCGGAAAAGAGCTGGTGCTGGGTGGCGCAAAAGACCTCTCTGCGCCGCCGTCACTGCCGGGACCCCTGGATGCTGGATGCCTTCCGGTTTGAGAATCTGGGCACCCTGCAAAAGCCCATCAACAAGGCCGATTCCCCCGGCGCCATCACTGAGGCTGCCGCGGTGGCTATGTTCTTTGATCCCCGGCGGATGAGCGCCTTCCAGATCGGTGAGCTGACGGCCCAGTCCATCGCTCTGACCCACGGAAATCCCGACGCATACCTGTCCGGCGTCATCCTTGCCTATGCCCTTACCGGTATTCTGCAGGAGTCTGACCGGCCGGTACAGGAGCACTTCCTCCATGCCGCGGATGTGATGGAGCAGCAGTACGGACATCGCTTTGCCCAGGTTGCTGATATTGCCGCTGCTCTTCGGGAAGCTCTCAGTATGGCAGAAAAGGAAGATGCCGATCACCGGGCAGATATGGAAAGCTTTATATGTGATACCGCTTCCCAATGTCTGAAGGCCGCCGCATATGCCGCAATGGTCTGCCCCGACGACTTTGACGCAGCCATGATCCTGGCGGTGAACCATTCCGGCCGCAGCGCCGCTGTGGGTGCAGTTACCGGCGCCATTTTGGGTGCCCGGCTGGGGCAGGAGGCCCTTCCGGAATTTTATCTGGAATCTCTGGAGCCTGTTGCCGAGTTGCGGGAGCTGGCTGCGGATCTGGCCATCGGCAGTCCCACCGCCGGTCTTTTCGACGATGCCTGGGATCATAAATATACCCACGGCCTGGTTTAAAGGCTATTAATTGACAGTATCAAAAAACGGTACCTGGTCACATGACCAGGTACCGTTTTTTACTTTCTTTTGCTTACTTTGCTTTCTTCCACAGCCACAGAGCGTAGCCGCCGGAGACGACAATGATCAGCACCGCGCTGCAGGCCTGGATCAACACCGGTGATCCTTCACCGAACACTCCATGCACCAAATCTGTAAAAGGACCTTGCTCCAACGCGAATACGCTGCTGCCATTAACAAACATGTGGCTGGCAATACAGGGCCACAGACTGCCGCCTTTATAAACGATGACTGTGTACAAAAAGCCGATCACGATGGCATAGCACACCTGCAGCAGCACGCCCACCGTATCCGCTGTGTTTGCAAGGTTTACGATGTGGCCAACGCCAAAGGTCACCGCCGACACAATGATGGCACTTTTCAGATTTTCTTTGGCCATGGCTCTGAACAGGAAGCCCCGGAAGATGATCTCTTCAACATACCCCGCAACTGCCTTGTTCACCATCATCAGCAGCGTCACAGCAAGGGGTGTGGTCAGCGCCAAACCATTCTTCAGGTTGGTGCAAGACATGATAATCAGCGGGATAAACCACAAAAAGGTTTTTAAGCTCCCCTTGAAGCGGCACAGGCCAAATTTCTCCGTCAGGCCGTTACGGATGATCCATACCGTAGACAGCACCGCCAGCAGCAGAATGCATACCACCGGCACCAGCATCTGCCCTACCGTTTTGCCGGCCAGATCGTCAAATCCGCCGCAGACCTGCAGGGCAATGTTCATCACCACCACATACAGACCGATCCACACAAGAGCAAAATAAACTTCGTTCTTTTCGTACAGCTTTTTCATGGCATCTACCCCGTTTTCATTGTGCCGTTTATTGTTGCCGGCAAGCATGACTGCGTATAAAAAGGAAACCTCCGTATGGTCTCATGCGGAGGTTTCGCCGTTTTATTCCATTTCCACCATTTCTTCCTTCAGCTCGCTGCGGCGGACCAGGAAGCGGCGGATGGCAAACAGACCCGCAATACAGGCGATACAAGCCACATTGCTCCAGGGGTCGTCATGGCTCAAAATAACATGGCGGGTAATAGCCACGGTGAGCACTTCCAAAACATTGGCAGGGGTGGTGTCGATGAGCATACGCACAAATTCCAGGCCCACGACGATGGTCAGAATGTGATGCAGGTAGGCGTTCAAATCTGTCAGATAGCCGTCTACCGTAAACATCTGGTAGAACTCCAGAAACAGTGCAACCAGAAGCACCACGATGGTAACAGTGGCAATAATCCGCTCGATGAGATGCAGGATATGACGGAAAATATGCTCCACTTTATGATCTCTTGTCTCCTGCTTTTGGATTCGCTCCTGCAGTTTGGGGTCAGTGGGGCTGTTGGGTTTTACACTCACGGTCGACGCCTCCTTGATCTTTTGTTTTTCTTATTGTACACGAAACCGGCAGGAAATGGAAGTATTTTTTCTTCCCTTTTGCCAGGAAATGGTGTATAATCCTTCCGTGATAACAAGAACACATATTAGGAGAACGATATGCGTATTCTTTTTGATTCCAAACAGCTTGCTTTTAAAGATCCCTTCGGCACACTGGTGCCGGGGCAGTCCTGCACTCTGCACATCCATATTCCCTCCTCCGTTCAGGCAACAACGGTGCATTGTGTGCTTCTGCACGCGGATGGCACACCCGCCCGGGAAATTGTCATGGACTACCGTATGAAAAAGGGTGCTTATGATATTTTCCAGGGAACCTTTTCTCTGGAGCAGACCGGCCTTTTTTTCTATTACTTCCTGATCCATAAGAAAAACGGCTCCTTCCGCCTGTACAAAACGGGAAACAGCACCAATATGGAGTCCGGTGACCTGTGGCAGGTATCCTGCGTTCCCGCGGATTTCACCACACCGGACTGGGCAAAGGGCGCGACCATTTATCAGGTATTCCCTGACCGGTTCCACAAGTCCGGCAAGTGCGACCTCACCGGCAAATTGGAGCCCTACACTGTCCACGAGGACTGGTATGAAGATGTGCAATGGCGGCCTACCCCCGAGGGACTGGTTCTGAACAACGATTTCTACGGCGGCAACTTTAAGGGCATCACCGAAAAGATGGATTACATTGCCTCCCTGGGCACCACCATTTTGTATCTGAACCCCATCAGCAAGAGCTTCAGTAGCCACCGTTACGATACCGGTGACTACAAAACCCCCGACCCTATGCTGGGCACAAAGGCTGATTTCACCGCTCTGTGTGAGGCTGCCCACCAGCGGGGCATTAAGGTGATTCTGGATGGCGTGTACTCCCACACCGGCTCCAACAGTCTGTATTTTGACAAGAACCGCACCTTCGGCGGCAAGGGCGCTTACTGCACTCCCCATTCCGCCTATTACGACTGGTTTGAATTTTACCGCTATCCCGACACCTACAAGTGCTGGTGGGAGTTTGACACCCTACCCACGGTAAAAAAGATGGAGCCCAGCTTTGTGGACTATATCATCACCGGCAAAGATTCCGTTGTGGAGCACTGGCTGAAGCTGGGCGCGGACGGCTTCCGTCTGGATGTGGTGGATGAGCTTCCCAACGAATTTGTCAAGCTTTTAAAGGACCGCATCCGCAAGATCAAGCCCGATGCTCTGCTCATCGGTGAAGTGTGGGAGGATGCCTCCAACAAGGAAGCCTACGGCATCCGCCGCCGCTACTTTGTGGACGGTGTGCTGGACTCCTGTATGAACTATCCCTTCCGTACCGTCATTTTGAATTTCCTCCGGGAGCGAGATGACGGATACCAGTTCCGGGAAACCGTGATGACCATCGTGGAAAATTATCCGCCCCAGGTACTGCTGTGCAATATGAATATGCTGGGTACCCACGATACGCCCCGTATCCTCACGGCCCTTGTGGACGACTTCGACGGCAGCCGGGAGGAAAAAGCAAAGCGCCATCTGTCCCGCTCTCAGCGGGAAATCGCCAAGGAACGGCTTCTCATGGCATCCTTCCTGCAGTATACCCTCCCCGGCGCACCCAGTCTGTACTATGCCGACGAGGCCGGAATGGAAGGCTACAAAGATCCCTTCAACCGCCGCACCTACCCCTGGGGCAGAGAAAATCAGACTCTGCTGTCCCACCACAAGCAGCTGGGCCGTCTGCGCAAGCAGCAGGAAGCCCTGCGGCTGGGCGATCTGGAATTTTTCCAGGCGGGAGATCAAAAACTGGGCTTCAGCCGCAGCTATCAGGGCAAAAAGCTCCGGGTCTATGTCAACCGCAGTAGCGATGCCTGGGAAGTCCCTGCCGGCAACATCCTTTACGGTCACAATCTGAACACTGTGGCTCCCACCTGGCTGTCCGTGGGACCCATGGGCTTCTGTATCACGGAGGGTTCCTGATATGGAAAAAGAGGTATTCCTCAGCGGCTACTGCCGCACCATCGATCAAAGCCGTATGGTTGAGGTGATCCTGGAGGATAGCCAGCTCTTAGAAGTGGGTTGCTGCTATCCCGACTGTATCCATGTCCCCAACTGCATCATTGCCCAGGAAATTCAAACTGCTTTAGAAAGCTGATCTTTACCCGCTGCTTCGGCAGCGGGTATTTTTCGGTCATAAAATCTATACTTGCTATTTTCTTGCCTTGTGGCTATAATTATAGTGTATTGGTATGTACCAAACTGCTTTTAAGAAAGAGACGGTTTCTCTGATGGAACAGAAAAAGCATATTCTGCTGCTGACCACTGGCGGTACCATCGCCTGCAGTCCCGGTGCGGAAGGTCTGGAGCCCCAGCGCTCCGGCGTTATGGAGCGGGAAATTCAGCAGCTGCGCACTTATTATGATATTACGGTGGAGGATGTGCTGTGTCTGGACTCCTCCAACATCCGTCCTGAGGAATGGCAGCAGATCGCACGGCATATTTTTGACCGCCGGAAGGGCTTTGACGGTATCGTAGTCTCCCACGGCACGGATACCATGGCCTACACTGCCTCCGCGGTCACCTTTATGCTGCAGGGCATCGATCTGCCAGTGGTATTTACCGGCTCACAGCTGCCCTTGGCGGACGTGCTTTCCGATGGACCGGATAATCTCCGTACCGCTTTTGCCATGGCCGCATCCGGTCATCCCGGCGTATTTTTGGCCTTTGACCGAAAGGTCATGCTGGGTTGCCGTGCCGTGAAGGTGCGTGCCTCCGGCTTCTCTGCTTTTGAGTCCATCAACGCCCGGTATGCCGGCATCGTCAGCAGCCACGGCCTCGTGATCGATCACAGCGTGCTACCGGTTCAGAACGCCCAGCCCCGTCTTTTGGACAGAATCAGCAACAACGTGTTTCTGCTGAAACTGACCCCCAACCTCTCCCCTATGATCTTTGACGCACTGCTGGCCATGGGCTGCAAGGGAATCATCATCGAGGCCTTCGGTCTGGGCGGCTTTAATGTACTGAACCAGGGTCTTGCGGGCATCCGCCGTGTGGTGGAGGAGGGCATCAGTGTGGTGGTCACCACCCAGTGTCTGTACGACAGCGCCGACCTGCAGGTCTATCAGGTGGGCAATAAGCTGCTGGATATGGGTGTGATCCAGGGCCGGGATATGACCTCAGAAGCTGCCATGACCAAGCTCATGTGGGCCATCGGCCAGGGCATGGAGCAAAAAGAAATCGTCGGGTTGTTCTCCCGGAATCTCGCGGGAGAGATCACTTTATAAATTTTGGAGGAACTTATGGGCTTTGAGGCGTTACTGGGAAATGAACGGCTGCGGGAGAACCTCAGCCGCAGTATCCGCCGCGGCCATGTTTCCCATTTTTATCTCATTTCCGGTCCGGAGGGTGCGGGCAAAAAAACGCTGGCACAACTTTTGGTCGCTGCCATCCTTTGCAAGGAGCAGGATAAGCCCTGCCTGTCCTGCAGCGCCTGCCGCAAGGTGCTCTCCGGCAACCATCCCGATTTTATCACTGTGGACGATCCGGAAAAGAAAACCGTTCCCGTGGATCTGATCCGCCAGGCCCGGGCAGATATATATGTCCGCCCCAACGAGGCGGAAAAGAAAATTTATCTGTTCCCCAGAGCCCATGACATGGGCGTGCCGGGACAGAATGCCCTTTTAAAAATTCTGGAAGAACCCCCCGCCTACGGTGTATTCCTGCTGCTGGCAGACAACCCGAACAAGCTGCTGCCCACCATTCGCTCCCGCTGCACAGAGCTGGCTCTGACCGCTCTGCCGGAAAAGCTGCTCCGGCAGGAGCTGTGCCGCCGGTTCCCCGAAGCAAGCGCGGAGAATATCCGGGGCGCTGTAGCCCGTTGCGGCGGCTATCTGGGACAGGCCGTCACCATGCTGGAAGAAAGCAGCATCCAATGCCCCCACACCGAGGCTTTTGTCAAAAGCTTTATCAACCGGGATTCCCTGGCGCTGGTGCAGGTCCTTGCGCCCATGGAAAAATGGAAGCGGGATCAGTTCCTGCCCATCCTGCAGCGGTGGGAAGCCGTGCTGCAGGATGCCCTGGCCTGCCGCTGCGGCGTCCGGTCCTCTCTGGACTCCGCCCGTCAGCTTAGTGTCGCCCGGAGCTCCGGAGAGCTGATGGAGGCCATCGGCCATATTCAAAAAGCAATCACCTACACTCAGAGCAATGTATCCGTAGCCGCGATCTGCGGCTGGCTGGAGTGGGCTCTGCGGTAACCCATATAAGGAGTATATTCATGGAAGATCAAATCAAGACAACGCCGGAAACCGTGGAAGTGGTGGATATTCAGTTCCGTCCCGGTCAGAAGGTCTACTATTTTGACCCCGCAGGCATTCCCTGCCAGGCAGGAGATCATGTGATCATCGATACCGCCCGGGGTGCCGAATACGGCTACTGCACCGGCGGCAACCACCGGATCTCCAAATTTGATGTGGTATCTCCCCTGCGCCCGGTGCTGCGCATCGCCACCGCCCAGGATGAGAAGATCGCCGCGGAAAACCAGGCCAACGAAAAGAAAGCCTATGATATTTGCCTGGAAAAGATCGCCGAGCATAAGCTGGACATGCAGCTTGTCAGCGCGGAGTATGCCTTTGACGGCAGCAAGATCCTGTTTTTCTTCACCGCTGATGAGCGGGTGGATTTCCGGGAATTGGTAAAGGCTCTGGCCGGCATTTTCCACACCCGCATCGAGCTGCGTCAGATCGGTGTCCGGGATAAAGCAAAGATGGTGGGCGGCCTGGGTATCTGCGGCCGACCCTTCTGCTGCACCAGTTTCCTGGATGATTTCCAGCCCGTGTCCATCAAAATGGCCAAGACCCAGAATTTAAGTCTGAATCCCACCAAGATCTCCGGAACCTGCGGACGGCTGATGTGCTGTCTGAAATACGAGCAGGATGCCTATGAGGATCTGATCCGCACCAGTCCCAAGATGGAATCCTTTGTGGATACCCCCGACGGACGGGGAACGGTGGTGGAAATTGATCTGCTGCGCCAGCGGGTAAGGGTAAAAATGGAAGAGCATCCAGAAACCAGCATCTTCTATTCCAATGCCGATATTGCCGTTCTCCGCAACGGCAAAGCCAAGAAGAACGATCCTCCCATTCCGGCGGATCTGGCTCCTATTTCCGGTGCCAACAAACGCAGCAAAAAGAAGGAAGATGAGCCGGGCGAGGGTCGTATGTTCCTGGATCCTATCAAGTTCCGTTACAGTACCGAGACAATTGTGGAAGAACCTGCTGCGGAAACGGTTGAACAGCCGCAGCAGCCTGAACCTAAGGCCGGCCGCTCTCACCGCAAGAACCGCAAACCGGGAAAGGCTAAGCCCGCTACAGAAGAAAGTAAGCCTGTCAAAGCCGAAAAGCCCAAGCAGGCAAAGCCCAGACAGGAGACCAAGGTGCAAAAATCGGAAAAGGCCGCGGCTCCGGCGACAAAAAAGGATGCCGGCGAAGCACCCAAGAAATCCGGCAATCCCCGCCGCCGTCCTCACTACCGCCATTATAAGCCTAAGTCCTCCGGCAGCACCAAAGAATCGTAAAAGGAGAAATATATGAAAGCATTTATGGATCGGGATTTTCTGCTCACCTCTCCCACCGCACAGCATTTGTTCCACGATTACGCGGAAAAGCTCCCTCTGGTGGACTATCACTGCCACCTGAACCCCCGGGAGATCTATGAGGATCGCCGGTTCAACAATCTGGCAGAGGTTTGGCTGGGCGGTCTGCAGCCCGACGGCTCCTATGCCGGCGACCACTATAAGTGGCGCGTTATGCGCTCCAACGGTGTACCTGAGGAGTATATCACCGGAAACAAGCCCGATTTTGAGCGGTTCATGAAGTTCGTGGAAGCACTGGAAATGGCCATCGGCAATCCTATGTACCACTGGTGCCATTTGGAGCTGCGGCAGTTTTTCGGTGTGACAGAGCCTTTGACCACCGAAAGCGCACAGCGTATCTGGGATCACTGCAACGATCTGCTGCAAAACGATCCCGAAATGACCGCCCGTGGTCTGATCCGTAAGGCAAATGTGGCCTTCATCGGCACCACCGACGATCCTATTGATACCCTGGAATGGCACGACAAGCTCGCTGCCGACCCCACCTTTGATACCGTTGTGGGTCCCTCTTACCGTCCCGACAAGGCTGTGAATATCCACAAGGCCGGTTGGAAGGAATATCTGGCGCAGCTGGCTGCCTCCGTGGGCAAGGAGCGGCTGGATACCATGCAGGATCTGCTGGACGCACTGGTAGCGCGTCTGGAATACTTCCACGCCCGTGGCTGTAAGGCCAGTGACCACGGCCTGGACTATGTTCCTTTTGTGGACTACACCACAGAGCAGGCAGATGCCGTTTATCAGAAGGCACTTCGGGGCGAACAGCTCACCACCGAGGAAGTCGAAGGCTTCCAGACCGTGATCCTGCTGTGCCTGGGCAAGGCTTATCACCGGCTGAACATCGCCATGCAGCTGCACTACTCCTGCCTGCGGAACAACAACCAGCGGATCTTCAAGCTCCAGGGCGGCGATACCGGCGTGGATGCAATCGCGCAGAACACCTGCGGCGGCAATATCTCCCGGCTGCTGTCTGCTCTGGATGAGGCAGGTGCCTGCCCCAAGACCATCCTCTACTCCCTGAATCCCATTGACAACGCCCAGCTGGGCACTCTCATCGGCTGCTTCCAGGACAGCTCCATTCCCGGCAAGATCCAACACGGCTCTGCCTGGTGGTTTAATGACAACAAGGTGGGCATGCAGGATCAGATGATCAGCCTGGGTAATCTGGGCCTTCTGGGCAATTTCGTGGGCATGCTGACAGACTCCCGTTCCTTCCTCAGCTACGCCCGGCACGATTACTTCCGCCGCATTCTCTGCCAGCTGGTAGGCAGTTGGGTAGAAAACGGCGAGTATCCCAACATCGAATCCTCCCTGAAGAAGATCGTGGAAGGCATCAGCTACCGCAACGCTGTCCGCTATTTTGATCTGTAATAAAAAGAGTGCGAAGGGTCACCCCTTCGCACTCTTTTTTATTCATATTCAAACAGGATGTTCAGATCCACATTCCCTTCAATGCCCAAAACCGATCCGTACTGGCTGTACTGCCACATGTCCACCTTATAAGGGAAGCTCATGGGCACATCGTACATGGCCAGCCAGAAATCGTATTCCTTCAGTTCTTCCAGATAGATGTCATTATAGGCCTGATGGGGATTAAAGTATACCATGGCCTCATAGCCGGCTTCTTCCACGGTTTGGCAGAAAGCCAGGGCACAGTCTGTCAGTGTCCGTGCGTCCACATTGGCGGTTCTGTCCCAGGACTGCTCCCAGTCGAACACGATGGGCAGCTCCAGTTTCCAGTCCTGCACCATTTCCAGAGCAAATTCCGCTTCCTCCACGGCCTCCTCCGGTGTGATTGCCTGGGAGAACACATAGCAGCCTACCTCCAACCCCGCATCCTTGGCGCCGCGATAATTGGCGGCGGCGCAGGTATCCTCGCTGATGGCGCCCGCGGTGCTTCCGCGCCAGGAAAGACGGATCATGGCAAACTCAATGCCTGACGCCTTCACCAAAGGCCAGTCGATCTCATCCTGCCAGGCGGATACATCGATGCCGATCTTGCAGGGGCCTGCCGTGCAGGTCAAATACCGCCCCCGGAAATCGAAATCCTCCTGGGAATAGGGGTTCTCCGGCAGCTCCAGCAGCGGCAGGGTAGGCTCGGGTTCCGTTTCCGGAACTTCCGGTTCTTCCTCCTGCGCACTCGCGGCAGGCGGTTTTTCCCGAACCTCCGGTTCTTCTTCCGTTAGACCTGCGATCTTCACCGCCAAAAAAATGACTGCCGCAATACAGAGGCCTGCCAGACTCCATACCACCCACAGCAGCCAGTTGGGAATGGTCTTCTGCTTCATCGTTTTCTCCTTGGATTTTTTGCCAGTATACCATATTTCGACAGCTTTGCCAAGAGGAAGATGCTGTTAAAGGGCTGTTGCGATGCAACAGCCCTTTATGTTATACAGAATCCAGAGGACGCAAAACGCTGTATGTATCAAAGCGGGTATCATACAGTTGCGTGACAAACACCAGATTGACAGCCGTGTCCGCCACGCCGGCTGCAGCTGCCAGAGCATCCACATTTGCCGGATCCGCGTTTAAAAGATATACTCGGCTGCGGCCAACGGGCGGAATGAATCCGTCGCTGCCCTCGAAGGACACTGCGAAGGAGCTGCTGGCGCAATTGGCTACCAGAGTTTGCGCCGCTTCCTTCAGCGCTTCGGTCTTATCCCCCTTGAACACGATCTTCTGGGTGTCCGGGAACCGGAAGTCGGCAAACAGCACTTCATCAAAGCCCATTTCATTCAATTCATCGGCGATGGAGATCAAATAAGTGATGGTGCCCTCTTTGGTGGGATTGAGCCAGTATTTATAATCATCATCTGCCCACAGGTAACCGCCTGCGGTAGGCAGGCCGCAGCGGGTGTTGCGCAAGCCGAAAAAGTAGTCCCGCAGGGCAGGCAGCTTGGCAATGGTATAAAGATCCAGCTGATTCATGTAAAGAAGCAGCTCATCCATTTTAGATACATTCAGGGTGTCTGTTGTGGAACCGCCAACAGCGGTATTGTAATAGAAGCTGCCGTAGCTGTTTTTAACCTCCACCATCACAGGTGTGCCCGCGGGAAGCTGCTGCAGCTTAGCCTTCACATCTTCCATGCTTCTCTGAAGGGCTTGGGTATCGATATAATAACCCTTCATGGCAGTCAGCTCCGTAGTAACCTGCTCCACCACATTATCGCCCTCATTATAGTAAATGGGAATGGTCTCCGCGTTCTGGGGCGGCAGCGCTTCTTCACCGGGAAGCATTTCCAAAGACTGTTCAAAGTCCAGGGTGGCTCCCTCTCGGGTGTAGACCACATACCGGTCCAGCCACAAAAACCAGCACACCAGTACCAGCGCGACGATCACAGCCAGGATAACCAATATGACAAATAAGTGTTTCAAACCCTGTTGGGTACGATAGGGTATACTCATATATTGCTCCTTTTTGCCGACACGCAGCGCCAGCTCTCCCGGGAACGGGTCCCGGTCACCGTCAGCCCGGCGTTTGTCAGGGCGGCTGTTACCTCCCCCAGGCGGGTATCCAGAATGCCGGAACAGATCAGCTGGCTGTCGGGCCCCAGAAATCTGGGCAGCACCGGTGCCAGACCGATGATCACATCCGCCACGATATTTACCAATACCAGGTCATAGCTATCAGATGCCAGCTTTTCCATCAGCTCACGGTCAGCGGTCACATTACCGGTGATGGCCGTAAACTCCGGAGCGCCGAAGCCGTTGAAGGCAGCGTTCTGCCGGGCTACATCCTCCGCTTTGGGATCAATGTCCACACCAATGGCAGACTCCGCCCCAAGACGCAGGGCGGTAATGGACAAAATTCCACTGCCGCTGCCCAGGTCCAGGCAACGCTGTGCCGGGGTCTTCCGCTCTTCCATGGTCTCCATCACCATCTGGGTGGAGGGATGGGCGCCGGTACCGAAGGTCAGGCCGGGATCCAGGATCACAGGGATCCTGCCCTGGGTATCATAATCCTCCAGCCAGCAGGGCAGGACGATCAGCTTTTCACCAACGCTCTGGGGCGGATAGTTGTCCTTCCAGCTTTCTTCCCAGTTGGTTTCCGCCAAAGCGGCAATATGCAGCTCCAGCCCACCCAGCTTTCCCTGTGCGTCCTTTGCTTGCAGGGCTTTCAGCAGGTTTTCCAAACGGGTCAGACCGGCTTGATCCTCCTGCTCCAGATACAGTTTGATCTGGGACAGTCCCTGAAGCTGCTGCTGTAGCTGCTCATCAATATAATCCCAGCAGGCACGGTTGTCATCGAGAAAGCTTTCAAATTCCGTCTGATCTTCGATCACCAGATCGGAAAAGCCTCCCGCAGTCAGTGCCGCTGCCACGGTATCGATCCCCTCCGGGGTGGTGTGGATCGTGATCTCCAAATACTGCATGTCGTTCTCCTATAATGGTTTCCCTTATTCTATCGTAAATCCGGGCGATTGACAACCACTCAATTGTGAATTTTTTATATTGCCACTTCCTATTTTGGGAAAACTGGTATATAATAGTGCAAATTTCTTTTTCCCTCAGGAGAATCTATGATACAAACTTTTGAGATCCTTCCCGGAATCACTCTGCAGTGCTTCCCGGATCACCGTTTCAAACAGGGTTGTCTGAGCCTGCAATTCATTCGACCCATGTGCCGTGAAGAATCTGCGCTGAATACGCTGATTCCCGCGGTGCTGCTCCGGGGCTGCCAAAAACACCCGGATATGCGCAGCATCATCCTCCATCTGGATGATTTGTACGGTGCCTCTGTCAGTGCCCTGGTGCGCCGGGTCGGTGATTACCAGACCACCGGCCTGTCCTGCAGCTTTATTGAAGACCGCTTTACCCTGCAGGGCGACTCGGTTTTGTCACCCATGGTGGATTTTATCCGTCAGCTCCTTCTGGAGCCCGTTTTGGAGGAGGACGCATTCCTGTCCCGGTATGTGGAAAGCGAGAAGCGGAATCTGATCCTGACCATCGAATCCCAGCTGAACGATAAGCGCCTTTACGCCGCCAATCAGATGCTGAAGAAAATGTGCGCCGCCGACTCCTACGGCATTCCCCGTCTGGGTGAGCCGGAGCAGGTGGAGCAGATCACCCCCTCCGGCATCTACGCCCATTACCGAAAGGTGCTGAAGGAAAGTCCCGTCCATCTGTTTTATGTGGGCTCTGCTCCTCCCCAGGAGGTGGCAGAACTGATCAAGCGCTTGTTCCGGGGTCTGGAGCGGACGCCTGTTTCCATGCCCGCGCAGACCGGTTTCCGGGACAGCGGCAAGGGGGAATATACCCAGTGTATGGGTGTTTCCCAGGGCAAGCTGTGTGTGGGCTTTGTCTCTCCCGTCATCATCGGTCATCCGGATTTTGCCGCTATGCAGGTCTTGAACGCCCTTTTCGGCGCGGGTATGACCAGCAAGCTGTTTATGCAGGTGCGGGAAAAGCTCTCGCTGTGCTATGATATCGGCTCTGTCTACTACGGCAGCAAGGGAATCCTTGTGGTGTCCTCCGGCATCGACTTCCATCAGGAAAAGCTGGTACGGGAGCAAATCGAGGCCCAGCTGAATGCCTGCCGGCAAGGACAGATCTCTTCCGAAGAACTGATTGCCGCCAAGGAGGCTCTCTCCTCCCAGCTTCGCTCCACCCATGATGCCCCCAGCTATATCGAAGGCTACTATGCCACCGCCGCTCTCAGCGGTCTTAATATGACCCCGGAGGAGTATATGCAGGCTGTGGACAGCGTCAGCGCAGAAGATGTTGCTCGTTCCGCCCGGTCGCTGGAACAGCACACAGTGTATTTCTTAAGGGGGGACAGCCAATGATCCACAAGGTATATCCCCGGTTGGGCGAGGAGATCTATTGGGACTCCCTGGAAAACGGTCTGAAGATCGCCGTGATTCCCCGCCCCGGCTTCACCCGGAAGCTGTGCTATTTTGTAACAGACTATGGCTCGATCCATACCCATTTCACCGTAAACGGTGAAGCTGTGGAAAGTCCTGCCGGTGTTGCCCATTATCTGGAGCACAAGCTGTTTGATATGCCCGGACGGGACATCACCGCGGAATTTGCCGCCCTGGGCGCGGTTCCCAACGCCTTCACCAGCTACGACATGACCGCCTACCATTTTTCCTGCACCGACAATTTCCCGGAAAGCCTGCGGCTTCTGCTGGAATTTGTCAGCACCCCCTATTTCACCGCAGAAAGCGTAGAAAAGGAACAGGGCATCATCGGTCAGGAGATCGGCATGAACGACGATAATCCGGACACCCGGATCTTCGAGCTGCTGATGGAGGCCATGTATGAAAATCACCCCATCCGGGTGCCAATTTTGGGAACCCGGGAGACTATCAGCCACATTACCGCCCAGGTGCTGAACACCTGCCACAAGGCCTTCTACCACCCGGAAAACATGCTCTTGTGTGTTGTAGGAGAAGTTGACCCTGCAGAAGTGAAGTCCATTGCCCGGGAGGTTCTTCCCAAAAGTCCGGGACACAGGGGTATAGCCTGCCGTACTTGGCCGGAGACCATGTCCTGCTCCCGGGACTTTGTCAGCACCTCCATGGAGGTGGCTATGCCCATGTTCCAGCTCGGCTTCAAATGCGAGCCTTTGGGCACGGGAGAAGAAGCCGTCCTGCAGGAGATCATCGGTGACCTGGCAGCGGAAGCGCTGTTCGGTGAATCTTCAACGCTCTATATGCAGCTTTATGAGGAAGGACTCATCGACGGATCCTTCGGCGGCGGCTTTGAGACCGTGGAGGGCATGGCGCTGCTCACTCTTTCCGGTGACAGCGAAGACCCGGAAGCCGTCCGGGAGGCCATTTTCCGTCAGGCGGAGCGCCTTGTGCGGGATGTTATCCCTGAGGAATACCTTATGCGGATGAAGCGCAGCGCCATGGGCCGCCGTATCCGGGGTCTGGACAGTTTTGATTCCGTCTGTTTCCGTATCTGTGCTTACTACCTTTCCGGCTACGACTATTTTGAATTCCCTGCCCTGTATGAGGCAGTAACCGTAACCCACATTCAGGAATTTCTTCGGCGGGTCATCACCCGCGAGCGCTCCTGCCTGTGTGTGATCTATCCCAACAAGGAGGATTAACCATGAAATACACCACAATTTCTTTCCCCAGTCTGGGGCTGGAGCTGAATCCCCCCAGGTCCTTCTCCATCGGCTCGCTGGATATCTATTTTTACGGCGTGATCATCGCCTGCGGCCTTGTACTTGCCGTTCTGTACGGCATGCGGCGGCAAAAGGAATTCGGCCTGCGGGGAGACGATCTGCTGGATGGCGTGCTGTGCGTCGTTCCCTTTGCGTTCATCTGCGCCCGGCTGTATTACTGCATTTTTGAATGGGAGTTTTACGCCAGTCACCCCATCTCCATCCTGTATGTCTGGGAAGGCGGTCTTGCCATTTACGGCGGTGTCATCGGCGCGACCATCGGTATCATCGTATACTGCCGGGTCAAAAAGATCAATCTGGGCGCCGTGCTGGATCTGGTGTCTCTGGGCTTCCTCATTGGTCAGTCCATCGGACGCTGGGGTAACTTTATGAACCGGGAGGCCTTCGGCGCTCCCACGGACTCCTTCCTGCGGATGGGTCTGTTCAACAGCCACACCAGCACCTTTGAGTACTACCATCCCACCTTCCTGTATGAATCGGTGTGGAATGCCGTGGGCTTTATTCTGCTGCATAAGCTGTCCAAAAAGCGGCAGTATGACGGACAGATCGCGTTGGGCTATGTGGCATGGTACGGTCTGGGCCGGGCCATGATCGAAGGTCTGCGTATGGACAGCCTGTATCTGGGACCTTTCCGTATCAGTCAGCTGCTGGCTGCCGTCTCCTGCGTAGCCGCTGTGGCAGTATTGGTGTGGCAGATCTTCCGTCCCCATGACCGGACACAGCTCTACGGAAACCGTATCGCCGCCGTAGAGGCTGCTGCCTTTGCCGCTGAAGAAGCACCGGCTGAAGAAGTACCCGCCGAAGAAGAAAAGTCTGTTCAGGAATAACAGAAACAGGCTGCTGTGGAAAACCACAGCAGGGTGGTTTTTATATATTTATTTGTAGCAACATACTGCTTAGCAGCGGCAGCAGAGAAACTGCAGCGCATAGCACAGACATAGCGGCACGCAGGGACTTACATTCATGCTGAAGCCCCGGAAATTCCTCGTCTGCTGCCGGTAGGCCGCATCGCCGTTCTGGATGGATTCCAGTGCCTCCAGATATGTCCGGTTGTCCGGCTCCATGGATACCGCGCGGCGAATATGCTCCAGCGCCGTCACCTGATTCCCCAGACCGTCATTGGCAAGGGCAGACAGGTAATACCACCGGGCATTTCGCTCCTGGGAGGAATTCAGCGCATTCAGCGCCTCCCGGTAGCGGCCGTAGCGGATGTAGTTATAGGCCGCCTGCTGGTAGTTGTCACCGGTCTGCTGTTGCTGCCGGTAGGTCTGCTGCCACGCACCGCCAAAGGGATCGTAGCCGTAACCGCCGTAGGAGCCGTAACCGCCGCCGGTGCTTTGCTGGGCCTTTTCGGGGTTCTTGATCTGCTCATAAGCGGCGTTGACCTGCTGCATTTTTTTGGCAGCCACCGGATCCCCGGGGTTTTTGTCCGGGTGATATTTTTTTGCCAGGTTCCGGTATGCCCGCTTGATCTCCTCGTCTGAGGCATCCCGGCTCACACCCAGTATTTTATAAGGATCATCCATCATTTTGGTCCTCCCGGGAGCCCCTGCGCTCCTTTTGCTTCCTTCTGTATTCCACCCAGATGCCGCTGTAAAGGATATTATCCAGAATATCCTTGTCCTGCACCAGCGGCAGTCTTTCATAATAGTCCGTGCAACGGGCCATGGTCAGCACCAGATATTGCTCCCACAGCGTCTTGTTTTCTTCCATGCCCATGGCAATATACGGATTATAACTGCCCTTGCGCTTGTCCTTTGCAAAATCCACAGCCGCATCCGCCAGATAAATGTACCGCCCCAGAGCCTGCCCCATTTTTCGCAGGGTGGGTGCCCACAGATCTTCCCGGTATACAAACAATTCCCCCATAAGGCCACCGAAGCAGCCGGCCGGTTCGTCGGGATTGCCGCAGTTAGCCTGCTCCAGTTCTCTAAGTCCGGCAATGCATTGGGCGATAGCCTCACACTGACGGGGATACCGCTCCCGGATGGCATCGCAGTCTTTTTTCAAAGCAGCTGCCATGGTTCTGGCGGTGAGGCTGCCCTCATCCTGATAATCGTCCAGTGCCTTGTAATATGCCAGCGCCACATTCATATCCGCTCCGTAGCGGACAAATTCATTATCCTGCCAGTGCCGGGATTTTACCGGATGGAGCATACAGCCCCGGTCTCCGGTCTGCTCCTCCGGCTCATACAGGCTCATCAGCAGCAGGCAGAGAAATGCCATATCATAGCTCAGGCTCAGTCGTGCCATTTGGGAGGCTCGCTGCCGGATCTGCTTACAGATGCCACAATACACGCTCTGATACCGGGTCTGGGATTCTTTCTTTAGCTCTGTCAGATTCGCGGTAACATAGCCGAACATGATTTCCCCTCCCGTTTTTTCTTTATTATACTTGCAGGATATGAACAACCGGTAAATTTTAGTGAAATTTTTTCCTGCTTTGCAGATAATAGTTCAGCGCGCCGCCGTAAAAAACAATGCTCATGCAGCAATACAGCCACAGCATGCTCACAGCCACAGCATACACCGAGCCGTAAAAATTGGCATAACCGGCAAAATGCGTCACATACACGGTATAAAGCCTGGAAAAGCCCAGCCAGCCCACCGATGCCAGCACCGCTCCTGGCAGACTGGCAAAAAGCCTGTTTTTCCGGTTGGGCAGCACCATGAAGATGGCGGTAAAAAGGGCAGTCTGGATCGCCGGAAGGATCAGATACCGCACCTTAGCGTCCATCGGGATATATTGTTCCAGCGCCGTCCCGAACACGCTTAAAGTTAGGGTCAGGAGCAGTACCACCAAAAACAGGAAGGTGTACACCACGCTTACTGCCCGGGTATAAAAATATCCCCGGCTTTCCTCTGTATGATAAATGGCATTGAGCCCTTTCCGCAAGCCGTAAATGCCCCGGCTGGCAGACCACAGACCGGTTACCACCGAAACGGAAACCACCATGCCGGAGGTATTCTGATACACGGTATGGATCAGCCGCTTAGCGGACTGCATCAGCGCCTGGGGGATCACTCCCTCCAGCGCGTCGGTAAAGGTCTGCACCGCGATCCCGGTATGCCGCAGCAGGCTCAGCAAAAGCACCAGCATGGGAAACAGGGATAAGATAATAAAATACCCGGCATGGGCGGCATAGACCGGAACATTCAGTTCTGAAATATATCCCGTGATTTTACGGAGCTTCCTCCACAGCTTGCCGACATAAAACATATGCCCACCCCCTTTAGAATAGTATGCACCTTTTGGGGATCTATTAAAGGGGTTAAAAGGCCCATTGCTTCTGCAATGGGCCTTTTGATTATTCTGCAGAGATCAGATAGTAGTAAACAGGCTGACCGCCGCGCAGCAGGTTCACATCCGCATCGGGGCAGATGTCCGCGAACAGGTCTGCGGTCTTCTGTGCGTGCTTTTCCTGAATATCCGCGCCGTAGTAAATGGTAATGTATTCTTTACCCTCGTCACGAACCTTCTCAGCCAGAGCCTTCAAAAGGACCTTGATGTCCCGGCCGGTGCCGAACAGTGCGCTGCCGTACATGGCCAGATAGTCACCCTCATGGATATCGTAGCCGTCAAAATCGGAATTCCGGGCGGCATAGGTGATCTGCATGGTATCCACGGTAGCCAGAGACTCGGTCATGGCCTCCACATTCTCTTCTTCCGTGCCTTCGGGGTTGAAGTTCAGCATAGCGGTAACACCCTGAGGAACGGTCTTGCTGGGGATGACGATGACATGCTTGGGGGTCAGGGCATCCACCTGCTGGGCTGCCATGATGATGTTCTTGTTGTTGGGCAGAACATAGACAGTTTCGGCAGGAACCTTGTTGACAGCCTCCAGAATATCCTGCGTGGAGGGATTCATGGTCTGGCCGCCGGAGATGATGCCGTCCACGCCCAGATTCATAAACACATCCGCAAGGCCTTCGCCTGCACAGACGGAGACCACGCCGTTTTCCTTTTCGGGTTCGGCAATTTTGGGTGCCTTCTCGTTCTCGCTCATGACCTTTTCAGTATGCTGCAGGCGCATGTTCTCGATCTTTACGGTCACAAAGCTTCCATACTCAACGGCTTCGTGGAGGGCCTTGCCGGGGTCATTGGTGTGCACATGGACCTTGATGATCTCCTCATCGTCCACCAATACCAGGCTGTCGCCCAGACTGGAGAGGAATTCCCGCAGCTTTTCGGGATCATTGTCGTTCTCACGGGAGATGATGAACTCGGTGCAGTAGGTAAAGGTGATATCCTCGGTATCGAAATCGCTGAAATCAGCGGATTCCTTCACATTGGAGTTGTCCATACCCTCGGGAACCACGATGTCCTCACCCCGCAGGGCGGACAGCATAGCCTCCAGCGCCACCAGCCAGCCCTTGCCACCGGCATCCACAACGCCAGCCTTCTTCAGCACGGGGTTCTGGTTCACGGTGTTGGCCAGGGCGACCTTGGCTTGTTCAATAGCTGCCTCGTGGACATACTCAAAATAGTTGTTCTCCTGGGCTGCCTGGGTAGCCTTGGCTGCTGCCAGACGGGCAACGGTGAGGATGGTACCCTCAGCAGGCTTCATAACTGCCTTATAAGCGGCATCCACGCCTTCCTGCATGGCTGCTGCCCACAGAACGCCGTCGCACTCCGCTGCGCCCTTGAGCTTCTTGGAGATGCCCCGCAGCAGCAGGGACAGGATCACGCCGGAGTTACCTCTGGCGCCCCGCAGCATGGCGGATGCGGAAATGGCGGCTGCCTTTTCCAGGGTGGGATCCTCGGCCTTGCGCAGCGCGGTGGCCGCTGCGTTGATGGTCATGGACATATTGGTGCCGGTATCGCCGTCCGGCACGGGGAATACATTCAGCTCATTGAGCTGCTGCTTGTGAATCTCAATGGATGCCGCCGCGCTGATCATCAGTCTGCGGAACTCAGCTCCTTTAATCGTCTGCCACAATGGTCGTTACCTCCGTATTATCCAATCAGTAAAGAGTCGATATAAACGTTTACGGCACGAACCTTTGTGCCGGTGCAGTTTTCCACCATATAACGCACCTCGTCAATGATAGAATTGCCGATGGCGTTCAGGTTGACACCGTCGCCTACCATGATGTGCAGGTCGATGGAAATGGTGCCGTCCTCATGGAACTCCACATGGACACCCTTGCCCATGGACTCCTTACGGAGCAGATGATACACGCCGTCCTTTACAGAGCGGGCAGCCATGCCCTTAACGCCCATACAGTTGGAAGCAGCGGTGCCTACGATATCGGTGTATACGCTGGTGCTGATGTTTACAGAGCCATTTTCGTTTTCGTGACGGATCATAGATCAGTACCTCCTATTATAGATTCAGAATTTAAACCATGCTTTCTTCCCAGCACGCGGGAGCGGTGAGCCCCATCATCTTGACGATGGTGGGAGCTACATTTGCCAGGCCGTAGGCGCCATCCTTGACCTGCCAAGCCTTGCTGTTATCGTAAATGATAAAGGGAACGGGGTTCAGGGAGTGGGCGGTACGGACAGAGGTCTTGCCCTTCTTGGTTTCGGTCATCTGGTCTGCGTTACCGTGGTCAGCGGTGATGAGCACCATGTAGCCGTACTTGTCAGCAGCCTCAATGATGGCCTTCAGACCGTTGTCCACACACTCCATGGCGTAAACCACAGCTTCCATAACGCCGGTATGGCCCACCATATCGCCGTTGGGGAAGTTGCAGCGCAGGAACTGGTACTTTCCGGAAGCCATGGCCTCCACCATCTTCTCGGTGATCTCCCGGGACTTCATGGCAGGAGCCTGCTCGAAGGGGATCACATCAGAGGGGATCTCCTCGTAAACTTCCAGGCTTTCGTCCACCTTGCCGGAGCGGTTGCCGTTCCAGAAATAGGTGACATGGCCGTACTTCTGGGTCTCGGACAGGGCATACTCATGGATGCCGGCCTTACACAGAACCTCGGTCAGAGTGTTGGTGATGACGGGAGGCTGAACCAGATAATTTTCGGGGATGTTCAGGTCGCCGTCGTACTGGAGCATGCCGGCAAACTTCACACCGGTGTAGTCGCCCCGGTCAAACTTATCAAAATCCTTGCGGTCAAAGGCCAGGGAAATTTCCTGGGCACGGTCGCCGCGGAAGTTGAACAAAATCACAGAGTCGCCGTTGGCGATCCGGGCAACGGGTTCGCCGTTGCGGGCAATCACGAAAGCGGGCAGATCCTGGTCGATGCAGCCGGTCTCTGCGCGTTAGGTCTCAATGGCCTCCTTTGCGGAAGAGAATTGACGGCCGATACCCTGAACATGGGTCTGCCAACCCTTTTCCACCATGCCCCAGTTGGCTTCGTAACGGTCCATGGTCACCTGCATACGGCCGCCGCCGGAGGCGATGGCGTAGTCATAGCCTTCCTCATTCAGGCCTGCCAATACATCTTCCAGCTGACCCACATACTCCAGAGCAGAGGTAGCGGGAACATCACGGCCGTCCAGCAGGATGTGGCAGTATGCCTTCTTCACGCCGGATGCCTTAGCCTGCTTCAGCAGTGCGATGAGGTGTGCGATGTTGGAGTGGACATTGCCGTCACTGAGCAGGCCCATGAAATGCATGGCCTTGCCTTCCTTGGCGTTCTCCACCAGCTCCATCCAGGTGCCGGACGCGAACAGCGTGCCGTTTTCGATGGACTCGCCCACCAGCTTTGCGCCCTGGGAATAAACCTGGCCGCAGCCCAGGGCATTGTGACCCACTTCGGAGTTACCCATGTCCTCGTCAGAGGGCAGACCGACAGCAGTACCGTGGGCTTTCAGATAAGTATGGGGGCAGGTTGCCAACAGATGGTCCAGAGTGGGAGTCTTTGCAACTACAACAGCATCACCGCTGCCGCCGTCGCCCTTGCCCACGCCGTCCATGATTACCAATACAATAGGTTTTTCCATGCAGGATTCCTCCGTAAAATATATAAAATATAAAAACGCATTATTTGAGTTATACTATTTTACATCATTTCTTTGCAACTTACAACCTTATTTTTATTTTTTTACCGAACTGGCGAAAAAAACGCCCCGGCTAACTGGCATTTTCTGTCAATTAGCCGGGGATTGTTAAAATTATTTTAAAAGATTTCTGCTTTTTTCTTACTCTGCAGTCAAACCGGCCCGGGTGCGCAGCTCCTTGCGTGCAACCTCATAAGCCTTTACCATGTTGGAATCCTTGGCAACAACCACTTCCCCGTCGGTAAGCAAGGTGCAGACCGTTTCCATATAATGGGGATTCTTCACAAGGAAGGGGCCAATGAGCTGGGTGCCGAAGAAATTCTTTTCACGGATGCCGTCGGCAGGCGTTTTCTTATCGTTGCCCAGATCCTTATTCAGATACAGCTCCAACAGCGGTTTTTCAATGCCGGTATAGATGCAGGAGGTGTTGATAAAGCCCAGGGTGGCAGGCTCGTTTGCGGTGATCACATCTCCCAAAAAACGCTTGCTGTCGTCCACGGTGGTGTGATAGTCAAAAGCACCGACACCGGGAGCTTCCTCACCCCGGGTCACAGACTTACCAAACAGCGCCATGGCGTTGCCGGTGGCAAGCCATACCTTGCCGGCTTCAATACTTTCCTTTACCGCAGAGGCATGGGGCATCAGCCGCTGCAGCGCAACCATCAGATTGTCCTCTGTACCGGAGCCGACATAAATAAAATCGTATGCGCTGTAATCTGCGCTGCCGTCCTCACATTCGGTAACCGTCACGGCGCAGCCGTTATTTTCCAGCACAGCTTTCAGAACCGCCACATTGCCGTACTCGCCGTACAGAGACAGCAGTCGAGGAAACAGGTGTAAAATCTTGATCTCTTTCATACGGTCACCTCACTTTACGCCGTAGCCCAGGATCTTGACCCGGTCAAAGAGCTTTCCCTTGTCAGAGAAGCAGGTCACGGCATACAGGGCGTTTTCGTCCTTCTGCCCGATAAGAGCCGCCATCTTGTCCAGATCCGGCTCCACGATCACTTCGGCGTTTTGGATGTCCGCGATCTGGAAACGGGTAGCCAGGTCATAGGCATACTTACCGGTGAGAACGATCTTCTTCACGCCGGTATCACGGAGCATTTCAAAGGAAATATCCCCCAGCCAGCTGGTTTCCGCGGTGTAGTATTTCCGGCTGATGGCATCCACCAAAACCACCAGAGTAGTGGGGCCTTTCTGCGAGGATACATAGGAAAGGCTCTGGTTGTAGGAGGTGGAATTTTCATGCTTGGAGGTGATGAGAATACCCTCATTTTCTCCTGCCGCAAAACGGACCACACGGCCGTTTTTCATCACGAACGCGCTGAGCATTTGTGCAGCCGCGCTGCCTTCGATACCCATAAGACAGGCAGCGGTGTAGGCAGCACAGAGATTATACACATTGTACTTGCTGGCAAACTCCAGGGAAATGGGGTCGCCGTTAATGGAAATGGTATTGTTTTCAAAGTCCATGCCGTCCACGGTGTACTCCGTGGCAGGACGACGGAAGTCACAACCAGTGCAGCGGTAGTGACCCAGGTGGGTATAGTGGAAAAAGTCATATTCCATGGGTGCCTTGCACCGGGGGCAGTAGTGGCAGTCGTTAAAGAGGGCATCGGAAACCTTGGTGGTATAGGCATTGTTGTCCATGCCAAAGTACACCACATCTTCCCTGCCCTGACCCAGATTGCAGACGATGGGATCGTCGGCATTCAGCACCAGCTTGGCATCGGGAACCAGATCCACCGCGTCCTTAACGGCGCTGTAAATGCGGTAGGGATGGGCGTTGCGGGTGAGCTGATCCCGGTAGAGATTGGTAATGACAAATACGGTGGGCTTGATATAACGGAAAGTAAGCCGGGCAAACCGCTCGTCGCTTTCCAAAAGCACCACATCGCCGCTTACCTTACCGGAAAGAGAAGCGCTCTTCAAAAGCAGGGTGGTGACACCCTCGATCTGGTTGCTGCCTTCCTTGTTATATACCACCTTTTTGCCGCCCTCCTGCAGCACCTTGGCAAGCATTTCCACCGTGGAGGTCTTGCCGTTGGAGCCGGTGACGGCGATGATGTTCTTAGGCAGCGTCAGCCGGGAGAGAATATCCGGGCACAGCTTCAGGGCGATCTTGCCGGGAAGGCTGGAGCCTTTTCCCAACAGCTTGCCGACAAAAGCCAATAATTTACATACAATAATCGTAAGGATCTTCATGGTTGCTCCTTTTGTGTCTGTTTTGCCAGTATTATACACACCGAAACAGTCTGTGTCAAACTGTCAGTTCATGGTGCCCTCTGCACGGTGGAACAGCTCGCCGATACGGAGGCGCAGGGCCTTGCCTTCCGCTGTATCCGCTGTGCCCTCCCGGTCGATCCAGTCGGCAGATGCCTGCTGCGCCTGTCTCAAGGTCTGCAGATCGCAGCTCAGGTTGGCCATACGGAACGCCGGCAGGCCGGACTGGCGGCTGCCGAAGAAGTCGCCGGGCCCCCGCATTTTCAGATCCTCTTCCGCGATTTTAAAGCCGTCATTTGTCTTGCACAGGGCCTTCAGCCGCTGGAGGGTCTCGGGATTCTTGTTATGAGAGGTGAGGATGCAGTAGCATTTGGCCTTGCCTCTGCCCACACGCCCCCGGAGCTGATGGAGCTGGGACAGGCCGAACCGATCGGCATCCTCGATGACCATCAGCGTGGCGTTGGGTACATCCACGCCCACTTCAATAACGGTGGTGGCCACCAGTACATCCGCTTCCCCTCTTGCGAAGGATGCCATGATGGCTTCCTTATCCCCACCCTTCATCTGGCCGTGGAGCAGCGCCACACGCAGGTCGGGGAAAACGGTCTTTTGCAGGGTTTCTGCCCAAACTTCAGCGGATTTGATGTCCATTCCGTCGGTTTCCTCCACCGCAGGACAAACCACGAAGCACTGGTGTCCCTCCTGTACATGCTTACGGATGAAGGCATTGATCCTTGCCCGGTAGGATTCGTTTACAAGGAAGGTATCCACCGGTTCCCGTCCGGGAGGCAGCTCGTCCAGAATAGACACCTCCAAATCGCCGTACATAAGAAGCGCCAGGGTTCTGGGAATAGGGGTAGCGGACATGACCAGCAGATGGGGATCCTCACCCTTGGCCGACAGCTTAGCCCGCTGTCCCACGCCGAAGCGGTGCTGTTCATCGGTGATCACAAGTCCCAGGTCGCAGAATACCGTTGTATCGGACACCAGGGCATGGGTACCGATGACAAGATCCACACCACCCGCTTCAATGGCGGCACGGGTCTCTTTTTTCTGTTTGGGGGTCAAAGAGCCGGTTAGCAGGCAGACGGAAACCCCCAGAGGCTCCAAAAGCTTCTTAAGGCCGGTGTAGTGCTGCTCCGCCAGAATTTCCGTGGGCGCCATCAGCGCCGCCTGCTTTTTGTTTATCACTGCCAGATAGGCCGCGGCGGCGGCTACCATAGTCTTGCCGCTGCCCACATCGCCCTGCACCAGACGATTCATGGGTGCGCCCTTTTGCAGATCCTTTCGGATCTCCTCAATGGCACGCCTTTGAGCGCCGGTCAGGGTAAAGGGCAGGGTGTCATAAAATGGCGTTGTGTCCAGTTGGGTATATGCCGGGATCTGCTTACCCGCTCTGGCAGCACGCATTAATGACAGTCCTGCAGAGAACACGAAAAATTCCTCGAAGATCAGCCGTTTCTTGGCCATCTCCGCCTCCTCCATGGAACCGGGTTCGTGGATGGCGTAGTAAGCACGCTGGGCCGGGAGGATGCCGTACTCCATGCGGATTTTTTCCGGAATGATCTCCTCCGGGGGATCGCAGATGGAAAGGGCCTGCCGCACCGCCTTCAGCATGGCGGCATTGGAAAGCCCGGCAGTCAGAGGGTAAATGGGCAGTATCCGCCGGGTAGTCACCGGCTGGGAATCCAACGCCTCAAAGACGGGGGAGGTCATATTGTAGCCGATGAAGTCTCCGGACACGGCACCGTAGAAAATGTATTCTTTGCCGTACTGAAGCTGCTCGGTGGCATATTTTTGATTAAAGAAGGTCAGATTCAGCCGGGCGGTGTGATCCGCAACCTGCACCCGGGTAATGTCCAAACCCTTGCGGATATGTGCGGTACGGGGGGTGTTCATGACCATGGCCTTGAAGCAGGCGGGTACATCCACCTGCAGCTTGTCAATGGTCACAAGGTGGGTGCGGTCTTCGTAGCCTCTGGGAAAATGGCAGATCAGATCCCCCAGGGTGTAAATGTTCAAAGCCGCAAACTGCTTTGCCTTGGTAGGGCCAACGCCCTTTAATATGGTAACGGGATCTGTGAGCTTCGCCACGGTCATCACCTCCTTTGTTTATTGTAACACAAAAAGTTGAAAGTTGAAAGTTATTTTCCCTTAACTGTCAGCTGTCCACTCTCAACTGTCAGCTCATTTATGGGCTTTGCCCATAAATGAAAAAACTCCTACCGGGAATAAAAATTCGGTAGGAGATATTTTCAGAGAGAACTCTATTAGGCCAGCTTGTTCAGCTGCAGGGTCATGCTGCTCTTCTTGCGGGCAGCAGTATTCTTATGCAGAATACCGGAAGACACTGCGCGGTCAACTTTCTGGACAGCCTGCTTGTATGCAGCCTCAGCAACAGCATGGTCACCTTCAACCAGAGCTGCTTCAAACTTCTTAACAGCAGTCTTCAGCGCAGACTTCTCAGCCTTGTTCTTCTCGTAAGCGATCTTGGAACGGATGACATCCTTCTTAGAGGACTTAATGTTGGGCATGGTCACACCTCCTGTTCTGTGTTTTTGCTCATGCGTTTACCCATTATAGCCTCTATTGCCCAGAAAATCAATACCTTTTTTTAAAAATTTTGCAGGAAAATTGCCGTCTGTAACGGTTATTTTTTGTCAAGTACTTTTTTTCTCCCGGATTCTTCTCCATCGTGAATTTTTCCCAACAGAAAAAATTGGAAAAACACGGAATTTTGTCGAAACATGTTATGTTAACTGTTTTGCATAGCCGGATATCTTTTTGCAGCGGTTTTGACCCTGTGGAAAAAGCTGTGGAGATTGTGGAAAAGTCCGTGTTTTCAACAGCTATTTCCTCGTTTTTAAACTTTTGCCTCCTCCGCAAACGGGTGTATACACGGGTGTATAAAAAACATTCTTTCCTGTTATTCGCCTGAAATTATGGTTGCGGATTTCCGTTGCATTATCGGCGGAAAGCAGACGAAAAAGTTGGAACGCGGAAAAAGCGAATCGTTTTCTTCCGTATTTTGTCCCATTTCCCGAAAAAAAGTTTGTGGATTTTTCACAAATTTCTTTTCCGTATGATTTTCTCCCGGTGGGAAATACTTCTGGTAGCTTTTACAAAAACAGGAGGCTTCCATGCAGGGTAAAGTAGAGATCTGCGGTGTGAACACCGCCCGGCTGAAAGTATTGTCCCAGGTACAAATGGATTCCTTACTCAAAAAAGCAAAACAGGGAGACGAAGCTGCACGGCAGGCTTTGATCGAGGGAAACCTGCGGCTTGTCCTTTCCGTGATCCAGCGGTTTGACAAGCGGGGGGAAAATCCCGACGATCTGTTTCAGGTGGGGTGCATCGGCCTGATCAAGGCCATCTCCAATTTCGATCCCGACAAACAGGTGCGGTTTTCAACCTACGGCGTTCCCATGATCGCCGGAGAAGTACGGCGGTATCTGCGGGATAACTCCGCCATTCGGGTATCCCGTTCCATAAGGGATGTGGCCTACCGGGTGCTTCAGTGCAAGGAGGCCATGCTGCTGAAGCTGGGGCGTGACCCTACTCTGGAAGAGATCGCCAGGGAGCTGTCCCTGCCCTCCGAGGATGTTGCGGAAGCGCTGGATGCAGTATGCGCTCCGGTGAGTCTTTATGACCCCGTGTATTCCGACGGCGGCGATCCCCTTACCATTATGGATCAGCTCCACGACACCAAAAATACCGAAACCGCGTGGATGGACAGGATTTCCCTGCGGACTGCCTTTCAGGGTCTGGGCGACCGTGAAAAGCAGATCCTTTCCCTGCGGTTTTATGACGGCAAGACCCAGATGGAGGTAGCCGCCGCTCTGGGCATTTCCCAGGCCCAGGTATCCCGTTTGGAAAAGAGCGCCATCAGCACCATGCGCAAATCCTTCACGGTTTCGTGACCCCTCCTTCCGTTTTTTGTGCTGTTCTATCATCGCCCGCTTTTGCATACACTGCAGTAAGCTTGTTACAGGGAGGGCTGTGTATGTCCACGAACTTTACAGACCTGCACTGCAAGGAGGTTATCTGCGTCAGTGACGGACGGCGGTTGGGGTATATCAGCGATGCCCGGATCGATCTGCCGGAGGGACACATCCTGGCCATCATCGTTCCGGGCCCCTGCCGTTTTTTCGGTTTATGGGGACGGAAGGACGAATTCGTGATCCCCTGGCACTGTATCAAAAAAATGGGGCCGGATATCGTTTTGGTGGATGTAAAACCCGATGAATGCCGGGTGCCCCGGAACAAGACGCGCCTTTTATTTTAATTTACCGGGAAAGGGTCTTCCTTTCCCTTATTTTTTGTGGAATATTTTTGAATTTTTTTGGAAAAACTACTTGCAAAATGGACTTTGCTCCAGTATAATAATTCGGCATGGGCAAATTGCGCCCATAGTAATCAACACCACACACCCGGTGATCGTACCCCCAAGTGCCCAAAGGGCGGGCAGTGCGAGATGATCGGGGTGGAGGCAAAAACAAAAGGAGATAATTAAAAATGGCTGTCGTATCTATGAAGCAACTGCTGGAGGCCGGTGTGCATTTCGGTCACCAGACCCGTCGTTGGAACCCCAAGATGGCTCCCTACATCTACACCGAGCGTAACGGTATCTACATCATCGACCTGCAGAAGACCGTTAAGAAGCTGGAGGAAGCCTACAACTTCGTTCGTGAGATCTCCGCAAATGGCGGCAACGTTCTGTTCGTTGGCACCAAGAAGCAGGCACAGGACGCTATCCGTGAAGAAGCTGTCCGCTGCGGCGGTTACTATGTCAACGCCCGTTGGCTGGGCGGCATGCTGACCAACTTCCGCACCATGCGTACCCGTATCGACCGTCTGGCTCAGCTGCGCAAGATGGAAGCTGACGGCACCTTCGCTATGCTGCCCAAGAAGGAAGTTATCAAGCATCAGGGCGAAATCGAAAAGCTGGAAAAGTACCTG
>JAZUMW010000138.1:0-1804 GCA_045603825.1 Faecousia sp. | reverse complement strand
TGGAGCGGTCAAAGTCGGGAACATATTCCGTGGCGGCAATATCTTCTGAAAGCACGCGGCCCATGGCATCGCCAAGAGAAACCGGCTCCGCAGCCGCAATGGTTTCAAATTCACTTTCTATCAGAGCCAGAACTTCTTCCGGCGTTTTCACATGTAACATTTTAGACCTCCGTAATGACCTTGCCCAGGTCGCGGTAATCATTGCCCGAGAAATGGGCAATTTCCTTACGGAATGCGGGATCCTTCAAAACCTTGATCAGCTTCTGAACGGCAGGTGTTTCCAGCATTTCTTTTTTGATAACAAAATCAAACCGTTCTTCCAGCAGCGGAATGAAATCCAGATTTTCAATCTGCCGGGAGATCCGTTCCGTGCCGATGGCCAAGTCCGCTTCTCCTGCGGCAATGGCTGCGGCCATGGTCAGATGGGATTTCATGATTTTTTCATAGCCCTTCACCTTTGAAGCGGGAATTCCCAGCCGCTTCAACTGGGTATCCATGAGAATCCGGGCGGAAGAACCTATCCGGCGGTTCAGCACGGAAATATCCTCCCGTCCCAAATCGGACCAGCCTTTGATGTTTTTAGGATTGCCCTTGCGCACATAGAATCCCTGGGTACGATAGCTGACATTGACCAGCACTGCCGGAATGCCGGGCATCAGACTGCGGACAAAGGAAGTGTTATAGTCATACCCATCAAACAAGTGGCAGGCTGCCACTTGGATATTGCCCTGATACAGCGACAGCAATCCCTCAAAGCTGTTCAAATATGTACGGGCAACGCTAACCCCTTCCTGCTGCAGGTAATTTGCCAGAATATCCAGCACCACGTCCTGTCCGGAAATAATCAGCTGCGGTTTTTCCTCTTGATCCGGTGTCAGCAGTGTGGAGTGGGTATCGATATTTTTCACAGGACGGGTAGAATGCTCATGGCGGGAGCGGGCGATGTAGGCATCCACATCATCCTGTGTGAAGCGTACCTTTCGTCCGATTTTGTAGGAATGTATCTCGCCCTTTTTAATCAGATCATAAATGGTAGACTTGCTCACATGGAGAATCTGTGCCACCTCCTGGGTGGACAGGGACTTATTCTGACTCACGGTATTTCCTCCTCTGTGCAAATCTTTATTGTTTCTTTTCCATATTATACTTCTTTTTGTACTTTTCCACAATCCCCAACCTGTACGCTTTTATAATTTGTTTCATATTTTTTCGCATCATTTCGCACATCTTCCATTTTTTTACAACGAAAAGTACATACAATTCCAGATTGTTTCGTATCAGTTCGCACAGAGATTGGGCAGACGCCTTGAATGGATCGTGTTTTTCAATATAATTAAAGTATCCAAATACGGGTAACAACCTATGATTTTCATTTTTGGGAGGTATTGCAATGGCATACGCATATTACGAAAAGATTGCTCGCATTAACCTGACCACCGGCACTGTCACCGTTGAAAAGCTGGACACCGATCTGGCTAAGAAGTTCATCGGCGGTCGTGGTCTGGGTACCAAGATCGTCTACGACGAAGGCTGTGCAACCGCAGATCCCCTGGGTCCTGACAACAAGCTGGTTTATGTCACCGGCCCTCTGACCGGCGCTGGCGCTCCCTCCTCCGGCCGTTACATGGTCGTCACCAAGTCTCCTCTGACCGGTATGATCGCCTGCTCCAACTCCGGTGGTATCTGGGGTGCCAAGCTGAAGTACGCCGGCTGGGATGCTCTGATCGTGGAAGGCGAAGCTCCCGAATGGACTTACATAAGCATTGAAGACGACAAGATCGAGCTGCTGGACGCCCGTGAGTAT
>JAZUMW010000137.1:0-2468 GCA_045603825.1 Faecousia sp. | reverse complement strand
TTCGGCGCCTCTGCATACCCATACTTCCACTAATCCCGCAAGCCCGTAAACCCACAGCAACCCCCAAAACAGCAAAAGCCCCGGCAGCATCCGCTGCCGGGGCACATTATATAAATCGTATATGCATCAGCTTTTGAGCAGCCGAAAATGGGAACCGTGGCTTTCCAGCACTCCAGCCTTCCGCAGCTTTCCCAGCTCTGCGGACATGGCGCTGCGCTCCACGCCCAGATAATCTGCCAGCGTCTGCCGGTCCAGAGGGATGGTAAACGTACTACTACCGGCGCTTTTGGCCTGATCCAGCAGATAGGCCATAAGCTTTTCTTTGGTAGTCTTCTGGGACATGAAGCGGATTTTTTGGTTGAGACTGAGATTTTTTTGGGCAACCACCTGCAGCAAATTCTTTACCAACCGGTTGTGGAATCCGCAGGAATTGGAGCAGACGGTGAGCATCTTCTTGCAGGACAGGAGCATGACGGATGCATCCCTGGCAGCATAGCCGCTGACGGGCATTTCCGCTACATTGGCGCAGGCAAAGGCTTCGGCGAACAGGTCGCCTTCTTCAGCCTGTGCCAGGAGACTGCGGCTGCCGTAGTAGTCCTCCTGAAAGATCTGGATGCTGCCGCTGAGTACGACACCCACAAAACCGGAGGGGTCTCCCTCCAAAAACACCGGATCTCCCTTTTTGACGGCCAAAACCCTTGCCTGCAGGCAGTACAGCATGGATTCCAGTTCACCTTCCCGAATTCCGGAAAACAGGAGTGTGTTCATTAAAATCGGAAAATATTTTTTCATAAAGCCTCCGCTTGTTGGAAAACCAACATACATATTGACTTCAGTATATTAAAATAAAGCCAGAAAGTCAAGGAGGGATAAATATGATTTTACACGGATGTCAAGCAAAACCCAGAACCCCCGAAATTATTGAAAAAATCTGTCCCCAGTGCGGACATGAAATTGAGCTGTTCACCATTGATACCCAGATGCCCTGTGAGCATTGCGGCTTTGTGGCCTACAATGACACCCTCAGCTGTGTTCAGTGGTGTAAGCACGCAAGAAAATGTGTTGGAGACGAGGTTTACGAGCAGATGATGCGCGTTGCCCGGCAGCAGAAAGAGAGGAGCGCCTGATATGGTAAGAAGAATCATTCAGATCGATGCGGAAAAGTGCAACGGCTGCGGCGCCTGTGCTGCTGCCTGCCATGAGGGAGCCATCGGCATGGTGGACGGAAAGGCTAAGCTTTTGCGGGACGATTACTGCGACGGCTTGGGGGACTGCCTGCCGGCATGCCCCACCGGTGCCATCACCTTTGTGGAGCGGGAGGCTGCTGCTTATGACGAGGCAGCGGTAAAGGCAGCGCAGAAAGCAAAAGCCTGTCCTCCCAGCGGCTGCCCCGGCAGCATGATGAAGGTGCTGCCCCGGAAAGAGGAGAAGGAAGCTCCCGTTTCCCGTACCTCCCGGCTGGGGAACTGGCCGGTCCAGATCAAACTGGCACCCGTCCGGGCTCCCTGGATGGACGGCGCAAAGCTGCTGATTGCAGCTGATTGCACGGCTTATGCCTACGCGGCTTTCCATGAAGATTTTATCAAGGATCATGCGGTGCTGGTAGGTTGCCCCAAACTGGACGGTGTGGATTACTCTGTAAAGCTGACGGAGATTCTGAAGAATAACGATATTCGTTCCGTCACCCTGGTGCGGATGGAAGTGCCCTGCTGCGGCGGACTGGAATTTGCCGCGAAGAAGGCGCTGCAGCAAAGCGGGAAGTTTATTCCCTGGAGCGTGGTCACCATCGGTATCGACGGCCAGATCCTGGACAGAACATAAAAAGAGAGCAGCCATCGGCGGATGGCTGCTTTTCATACGACTAAAAAAACTTTTTAAAAATTTCAAAAAAAGACTTGCATTTTCCCGAAGAGTGTGCTAATATACTTTAGCACTTGCGGCTAAGTGTATGCGCCGATAGCTCAGTTGGATAGAGTGACTGGCTACGAACCAGTAGGTCGGGGGTTCGAGTCCCTTTCGGCGTACCATCTCCCTATGGAATCATTGATACAATGGTTCCATAGTGATTTTTTGTTTTTTATGATAGAAACATGAATTTGTGTATGATATAATCAATTCGACAAACTTGAATTTGGCGAATAGAAAAAACAGCCGCAGGCCTAATGGTCAGCGGCTGTTCGGTTTTTTTGTCATGTTATTAGTGCGTTATAGAAATGTTGTCTGTCATACAGAAATTGCTCCGAATACTTCTTAGCATTGGTATTGCGGGTATACACAACGTGAAACGCATGAGGCTCGGTCAAGACGTCAACGGTAAATGTTCCGATGTTTTCGTCTTTGGCAACAACGGAATCATACACAAAGCTGATACCGATCCCGGCAGCTACCAAAGCTTTAATAGCAACGAAACTGCTGATGGACACCGTTCTGGAAAAATCGTTCAATTCGTAGCCGGAGGCAAGCAAACG
>JAZUMW010000136.1:0-1945 GCA_045603825.1 Faecousia sp. | reverse complement strand
TTCGATTCCCATGCCGGAAAGCTCCGCAACCGCCTGGGCACTGGTGGGTTTCACCACATCCGCTACGGCGATCACACCCAGCAGCTTACTGTCTTTCGCGAAGTACAGAGGTGTCTTTCCGTCGGATGCCAATTCCTCTCCCTTTGTCATAAGCGCACCGCCGGGGATGTTATAGGCCTCCATCAGACGGCGGTTGCCTGCAAGGACAAGTTCACCGTCAATGATACCGGTGACACCCTGTCCGGGGATTTGGTCAAAATCGCTGACACTTAGATTTTCGTAGCCAATCCTCTCCGCCTCCGCAACGATGGCATCTCCCAACGGATGCTCCGACAGCTTCTCAAGAGAGGCGGCTACTTGCAGCAGTTCCTCCCGGGAGATTTCTCCGCCCAGCAGGATATCCGTTACAACCGGCTTTCCCTGGGTGATGGTACCGGTTTTGTCCAGAACCACCGTATCAATGCTGTGGGCAGTTTCCAATGCTTCTGCGGATTTGATCAGGATGCCGTTGGCAGCGCCTTTGCCGGTTCCCACCATGATGGCGGTAGGTGTGGCCAGTCCCAAAGCGCAGGGGCAGGAGATGACCAAAACGGAAATGCCGATGGAGAGGGCAAATTCCAGTCCGTAGCCTGCGAGTAGCCACACGATCGTAGCGATTACCGCAATTGCGATGACAACAGGTACAAACACACCGCTGACCTTATCTGCCAGCTTCGCAATGGGGGCTTTGGAGCTGGTGGCTTCGTCCACCAGCCGGATGATCTGTGCCAGGGTGGTGTCGTCACCCACCTTGGTGGCCTGCATCTTGAGAAAGCCGGACTTGCTGACGGTGGCACTGATGACCTTATCGCCAATGTGTTTTTCCACCGGGATGCTCTCACCGGTTAAAGCGGATTCATCCACAGAGGCATTGCCTTCCACCACGGTGCCGTCTACCGGAATAGATTCACCGGCCTTGACAATCAGAATATCCCCCCACTGCACATTCTCCGCGGGAATCTGAAGGGTCTGTCCGTCCCGCTCCACGGTGGCTACCTTGGGCGCCAGATTCATCAGCTTGGTAATGGCATCGGAGGTTTTGCCCTTTGCCCGGGCTTCCAAAGTCTTACCCAAAGTGATCAGGGTCAAGATCATACCTGCGGACTCGAAGTACAGATCCATCATAAAGGCATGGACTATCACCATATCTCCATGCCCCATGCCGATGCCGATCTTGTAGATGGCATAAATTCCGTAAACAGCAGCCGCACCGGAGCCAATGGCGATCAGGGAATCCATGTTGGGAGAACCCTTCAGAAGATTGCGGAAACCAACCTTAAAGTATCTGCCGTTTACAATCAGCACCGGCAACAGCAGGAGGAACTGGGTAAAGGCAAAGACAAGCGCGTTTTCCATACCCAACAGGAAACCGGGCATAGGCCAGTTCATCATGTGGCCCATGGAGATATAGAATAGCGGCAGAGTAAAAACCGCAGACAGGAGAAGCCGCTGCTTCATGGCCTTGTATTCTGTCTGAGCCGTGCTGATTTCTGCTTTTGCTTCGGCTTTTCGCTGGGGAGCGCCTTTGGGAAATGCACCATAGCCTGTGTTTTCCACAGCTTCCACAATCCCGGCAGTGCTCAGCTGTGCTTCATCATAGGATACCACCATACTGTTTTTCAGCAGGTTCACGGATACTTCTTTCACACCCGGCAGCTTCACAACACAGCCCTCTACTCTGGACGAACAGGCAGAGCAGGTCATGCCGGTAATATCAAACTGTTCTTTCTTCATATCGATTTCCTCCTTCCGAAAGAAGTTTATTTTCTGATAGGATTATAACGGATTGGACAGGGACATTCCGTGATGACATCACCTTTTCCATAAAAGAAAAACCACGCTCCCTGAACTTTAGGAAGCGTGGTCATTGCCAAATTATTTACTTGTCCATACCACAAGCAAAGGC
>JAZUMW010000135.1:0-3542 GCA_045603825.1 Faecousia sp. | reverse complement strand
CCATGGAAAAAGCATATGAAAGAAAGCTCCGGGATGCATTGCTTGAAGCAATTTTGGATGCACTGCCAGAGCAGGAAAGCACATATGTGAACTACCGCTACGGCTTTGCAACGAATAAGCCTATGCATAATTTCGAGGTCGTCGCACGGATGGAAATTCCGGAAAAGGAGGCCCAGCGGATGGAGCAGGACGTACTCGATTACTGCCGGGAATGCTTTGCACTCTCGAAAGTGATTCCCTTCTACGAACTCCGTCCTGAAGCAGAAACACAAATGGAATTGGCCCGTCAATCCCAAGAAAGCTACTACGATAACTTCGCCGGAACCCATGTAGATACATTGCTTGCCATGTATGAAGAAGAGTACGAGTGAGATAACATCCCATAAACGGAAAAAGGATCGCTGCCCATAGGGACAGCGATCCTCTTTTATCCAAAGTCAGCGATTTTCAATCGCGTAGCCACAGAAATTTTCTGTGTTACCCAGAACAGAAACTGTTCGCCGGGGCTTGGGGCAGGAGCCTCAACAAGCGAAAAAGCCACCCGCTTTCCGGAACGGAAAACAGGTGGCTTTGTCAATCTGGGTACCAGGTGGCATTGCTTGCAGGGTTGCGAGTTATGCCTCAATTATGAATCACAAAAGGAAACATAGGTCAAATGATGATGGTGGAGATACCCTCAGGGATCACAGTGATGGCGGGGGTTCTGCCCAGGAGCCGCTCAGCAATCTGCAGTGCCTGCTCCAGATCTGTGGCTGGGTGCATTTTCATGGCTGCCACCAACTCGGGATCCGCCTGGGTAACGAGAACCACATGGAATTTGGACAGGATCCGGGCCAGAATCTGGCTTTCCCACTGATCGGGGACGGTGTCTTTCTTGGGGGTAGCCTGAATCTGCTCCAGAATCCGGGCAGGTGTCAGATTCTGCGTCATGGTCTTCATGAAGGATTCACCGCCGTGACCGTCATTGCAGGCAGCAGCCATGATGATGACACCGCCGTCCTTGCAGCTGGCTTCGCCGGCGGTCATACCCTTGACAGCCTGGTAGATATTCTGATCCAGGGGGTAGCCGTTGTTGGAGGTAATGACGATGTCGGCAGGAACTTTCCGGCACTGGCACAGACCTTTCAAGAACTCCGTGCCCGCCACATGGGCCTGTTCACAGTCACCGGCAAAAGCGCCCACAACCCGGTGTTCAGCATTGATGACTACGTTGCAGATAAAGGCCAGCTTTGCCTTACGGGCTGCATAGAGCATATCCCGGTGAATGGGATTGCCCTCCAGAATGCCGGTACGGGCAAGGGGGGATGCAATAAATTCCGCATTGTGATTCCAGTATACCGTTTCTCTGGCGGCGATGCCGGGGAGGACACTCTTCCGGCCGCCGGAGAAACCGGCGAAGAAATGGGGTTCAATGAAACCTTCGCTGACCAGAAGATCTGCTTCTGCGGCAATCCGGTTAATCCGAAGGCAGCCGCCGGAGGGCAGGGTACCGATGGTAACCATATCCGCTTCTGCGGCACAGTCATGGATGACGATTTTCTCCCTTTCCACGATTTCCGGGCCGAATTTTTCAACCAACTCCGCTTTTGTGGTGCCGCGGTGACAGCCGGTAGCAATCAAAATCGTGATTTTGGCATTTGGATTGCCACGGCGGATGGCCTTCAGCATGGGAGGCACCAGCACTTTGCTGGGCACGGGCCGGGTGTGGTCACTGGCAATCAGTACAATATTTTCTTTGTCCGCAGCCAATTCTTCCAGAGAAGGAGCACCGATGGGGGTGCGGAGGGCCTCCTCCACCAGCTCGGTTTCCACCATAGGGGGTATGTACTGCTCCAAAGAACTCTTCAGTACTGCGCAAAGACGTTCTTCCGGAAGTTCTGCAGAAAGGCTTGTTCTGCCATAAGGAACCGAAATTGTCATAGGAATGGCCTCCTTTCAAACTCAGAAACAGACCTTGCCGGGATTCAGGATATTCTTGGGGTCAAAGACCTGCTTAATGCCCTGCATCAGCGCAATCGGCGTCTGCCCGTACTGCCGCTTCAGGAATTCTTTCTTAGCGTAGCCAATGCCGTGCTCACCGGAAACCAGACCACCCAATTCCACGGACTTGGCATACATTCGGTCAAAAATGGCATTCTTCACATTTCCCCAATCCGCATCGTTCAATGCGTCACGGCAGATATAGACATGGAGATTGCCGTCACCGGCATGACCGAAGCTGGGGATGCGGACGTTAAATTCTGCCGCCAGTTCATGGGTGTATTTAATGAAGGTGTCCACCTGATTGCCGGGGACAACCACGTCGCACTCGTCCATCTCGGTGGTGGAGGCCTTGATGGCCTCCAGGAAGGCGCCGCGGGCGGACCAGACAGACTTTTTCCGCTCCTCGGTATCCACGATGTATGCGTCCAGCGCACCGATCTGCAGGCAGAGTTCTGCTACGGTGGACATATCCTGTTCCACCTGGGCATCGGTATTGCCATCGAAGGTCAGCAGAATGTAAGCATCGTTCTTTGTATCCGGGAAGCGCTTGCCTAAGTAGCTTTCGGAGAAGAGAATGGTATCCCGGGACATGTACTCAATGGCGGTGGGCGTCACCTTGGAGCGGATGATGTGGGGCACCGCTTCAATGGCGGTTTTCATATCCGGGAAGGGCACCAGCAGGCTGATGGAGACCTTGGGCAAGGGCACCAGTTTCAGCACTGCTTCGCAGATAATGGCCAGGGTGCCTTCGGAACCGATGATCAGATCCTTCAGGCTGTAGCCGGAGGAGTTCTTGGCAACCGCAGCGCCGAATGTCTGGATTTCACCGTTGGGGAGCACCACCGTCAGGGAACGGACATAGTCCCGGGTGACGCCGTACTTTACGGCCCGCATGCCGCCGGCATTGGTGGAGATATTGCCGCCGATGGTAGCAGACTTTTCGCCGGGATCCGGGGGATAGAGGAAGTCATTTTCCTCCGCGAACGCAGCCAGTTCCATCAGAAGAACACCAGGCTGTACAGTAACTGTCAGATTGTTGCTGTCCAGTTTCAGGATCTGATTCATTTTGGTGGTTTCCAGCAGAATGCCACCGTGGATGGGCACAGCAGCGCCAACCAGACCGGTTCCGCTGCCCCGGACAGTGACGGGAATGTTCCGTTCATAGGCATGCCGCATGATTGCGGAAACTTCCTGCGTGGTATGTACCCGTACCAGAACTTCCGGCATCCGCTCGATGCCGCCCAGTTCGTCGTGGGCATAGTCGGGGTTGATGGCTTCGCCGGTAAGGACGTGGGCCCGGCCCACGATGGATTCTAAATGGGCAATATCTGCCGCAGTAACGGTATTGTACATCAGGACACCCCCTTGATCTTGTCAATCAGTTTGGGCAGGATTTCGTTTACGTCACCGATGACGCAGTAGTGGGCCACGTCAAAGATGGGTGCGTTGGGATCGGAATTGATGGCGATGATACAGTCCGAGGACTTCATGCCGGCGGCAAACTGAACCGCGCCGGAAATGCCCAGCGTGAAGATCAGTTTGGGCTTGACGGTTCTGCC
>JAZUMW010000134.1:0-3257 GCA_045603825.1 Faecousia sp. | reverse complement strand
CGCTGAACTCCACGCTGCCGTTGTTGTTTAGCGTAATGGTGCCGAGCCCATAAATCGCGCCGCCATAGGCAACGCCTGAGTCGGAAGCCGTATTCCCGCTGAACACCACGCACGCGTTGTCACTCAGCGTTATCGTGCTGTTGCTCCCCCCATAAATCGCGCCGCCGGTGGAGGAAGCTTGGGTAATATCTTCAAAGCTGATTCCCGCATAATAACTGTACACCAACGATTGGGTTTGACGTGTGGTGATAGTTCGTGCTGCTTTCACCGTCTCTTGGTGGCGAACCAACTGTAGTGTGCCATCATCAGTAAGTGCCAGCGTGGCATCTGCCCAGAAACCGACACCGGGTCGAGTGGTGTCGAAGTAGTGGGAAATGGCGTTATTGGAAGAATCCAACACGATGGCATTCCCCTCCGCATCGCGCAATGCAGAAACGCCGGTCAGCAGGGTGTAGGTCTTGCCATCTCCCACTCCGCAGTTGGAAAGGAGGAGAAGCGTATCGCCGTTCAATTGTAGCGTACCATTTTCCAAGTCAGGAATAGAAGCGATATCGGCATAATCAATCGTCAGCGAATCCTCGTTACCCAATGTGAGATCAGCAGCAGCGGCTGAACAGGTGCAAGCGAAAGTAAAGGAGAAACAGGCCAGCAAGGCCTTACGAAGTAAAACAGGGAGATGAAGTTTCATGATAGATAAAAGAAAGGCAACTTTAGCTAAACAAGAATTTGTAATTTCAGTTCATTGGGGATAGGCAGGCTATTACTTATTTTTTATGTGCAAATGTAATGTCTCGACACAAAGTTCCAACACCATATCCAACAGTAATTTTATTGTCTGTTCATTGTTACCTTTGCAAGTATACCATTGCGCAGACACTAGATAACTTTTATCGCCAACATGCAAACAATCCTTATAATATCTCGCTTGCTGGGGATTTCCATTGGGCACACGTATTTCATCTTGTTCTTGAGGTGATTTATTGGTCACATCAACAGCCCAAGATATAGAACCACCACATTTTTCCATCTTTTGCAGTAGACGCAACAAAACTTCGTCACCCAAGCAAGTTTTCACATAAGATAAAATTCCAAAAACTATCTTTTTATTATCAGTACCGTTCCCTTTTTTGAAATCATTTTCCAATAATTCACAGATACTTTTTGTTGTCATCATTTGTGTTTTACTTGGTGCAAATTTATTCTCAAAGGCTGACAAAAAGTTTTCTACACGAGCCTCCATATTCTCTTCGACCTCCGGCGAATCGCATTTATCTGCCTGTGTGAATATACTCTCATCAGATGATTTATATTCTTTTTCGGATGTTAAAGCAACGCACGCTTGTGAGTCTTGTTCGAGGGAAGCGTTTTGCAAAGCCCTTTTCACGAATCTATAGCGATGTGCATCAATCAAACCTTCAATTAACAACAAAGCGAAAACACACAAACAATACCAATAAGAAATGCCTACTTGAAACATTTTTACAACCACACACCCAAAAATCCAGGCAAAACAGCAGCTTTGTACGCAATGAATAAAATCTGACCAAGTCGAAATTTTCTTCATCGCTGCAAGCTGTGTCAAACGCTCATCCGAACAAATCGGCAAAGCAGTTGCTTTGTTTATCAAGGCCCCCTTTTCTTCCCAAATCCACTGATTCATCGTAGTTTTTACCAGTCTCTCCTGCCTCGAACAAAGCAAAATGATGGCAAGAACAAAATAACAAATAGCAGCAATAATCAACATCCACCAACAGCATATCCCAATACACAAGCTCACCGACGCCACGATAATCAGAATTAGTAGACTTAATGTCTTCCAGCTCTTTACCTTTTGATTTTGATAACAGTATTCATAAAAAAGTTGTAAAGGGTAACTGTGCAAGTTTTTCTCCAAATGATAGATGGTAGTCCCGATAACGGAGGCAATGACGAAAAATAGCAATGAATCACCTACATCGGATAAGGTAAAGATGTCATATTGACTAAGACAGTTCGGGGAAAATAACCAAAATGGCATAAAAAACACTACGCCGCAGAAAAACTGGCGCAGCAGGTTCTGGAGAGAGAATTTCTGAAAGAGTGTGTCCATGCGTGGCATTCTACGCTTTCGGAAACCGTAAGAGAGCTTAACTTGTCCGGTTAGTGTAAGCGAGTTAAAAATCAAAACAATAGCGTGTTACACTCACGGCGTACCTTGTAAATTATTTTGAATTAATGCCAATTTTATGTTTGACTTACGGTTTCCGAAAGGGGTACAAGCATGAACGAAATAACATCACAGGAACGGGCTGCGCTGGCAATATTGAAGAGCACAAAGGTGGACATATTGGAAGCTGCGCTAGTGGCAAAGGAAGCTCTGGAGGCGGGGCGGGGACGAGTGAAGAGGGCGCGGAAGTGTATTGCAGCGGGTGCGGAGGTGTTGCAGAAGCAAGAGAAAACGGTGACATTTGAAAAAGCGGTGGAGGACGCTCTGGAGGCTCGCAAAGACAGGCGGGCTCGGACAATATGGGACTTCCGATATTTTGCCAAGCGATTCATGAAACGCTGCAAGGGATTGGCACAGAGACGCGTGCGAGCCATTACATCTGCGGAATGTGCGGGGTATATCGATGCGGCATTCGACACGCCACGCCAGCGGCAAAAGGCGCGCATGGTGCTGAGCGGTGTGTTCAGTACGGCGATGAAACGCGGGTGGTGCGATGAGAACCCGGTGGCCCGTGTGGAGGTACCGCGGGTGGTGGAGAAGAGAATCGATATCTTACAGCCGCAGGAAATTGAGCGGCTGGTGGAAACTGCACGCCAATACCTTGGCGGCAGATGTCTGGCTGCAGTGGGCATGATGCTCTACGCCGGTATTCGCCCGCACGAGGTGGCTCGCCTGAGCTGGGAGCAGGTGGATATTGAGGGTGGCAGTATCGCCATCCTTCCTCAACACAGCAAAACCGGTGGGGCGAGGTCGGTAACCATTCATCCCCCGTTGCGGCGATTATTGGCCGGCTGTGCAGTCGTTGGCGGACGCATCTGCCCGCCTCAGTGGCAGCGGCACTGGCGCATGTTGCGTCGCCGGGCCGGATTCACACGCTGGATCCCGGACGTGCTGCGCCACACCTTTGCCAGTTACCACCTGCGGCATTTTCACAGTTACAGCGAGTTGCAATACGAAACCGGACATCGCGACAGTTCGCTGCTGCGCACGCGCTACGTCAGCATGTCGCGGGCTCAGAATGCCGCAGTCTTCTGGGCATGATGAAGTTCTA
>JAZUMW010000133.1:0-15379 GCA_045603825.1 Faecousia sp. | reverse complement strand
GCGGACATTTTCCCCGCTATCGGGGAAATCTGCCCTCGTCAGAGGGGGCCTTCGGTGCACACATAACCGCATCTGTGGTAGTAGGGCAGAACACGCAAGCGAAAGAAAATTCGATGAGCCTATAGGCTCGGCTGGTAAAAGGCCCTAAGGGGGCCTGTGCATACCACCGGCACGGCCGGTGGTTATGATTTTCGTTTCATGGGCTGTACAGCCGCAAAAAACGATGAGAACAATACCAAAGGAGAAACCAAGGATCCCATCGATAACCATGCGATTCGGCTTTTATTGAAAGTCTTTCGCAGCCCGGAAAAAGGCATCAATATTGTCCCAGGAAGAGGCAGGCGGAATATCACAGCCGCTGGAAACCAGGAAGTTGGGATATGCTTCGCATGCTGCCATCACCTTATGCGTCGCCTCCCGGATGGAACCGGGTGTGCCTCCCAAGAACTGGGCAGAGGGGCTGACATTACCCATGACCAGTACATCCGCAGGCGCATCGGCAAACATATCTTTCAGATTGATGGCATCACCGAAGTGGTATCCCATAGCGCCCAAGGTGTAAATATCCTTAGCCATCAGCGGAACATTGTCGCCGCAGTTATGATAGAACACCGCAAACGCCTCATGCTGCACTGCTTCTATCAGCTTACGCACATAGGGGTGGGCAAATTCTCTGGCCAAATTAGGCGACAGCAAGCCAGCCAAAGGCTCCGCGATCATCACGCCGTTGGCGCCGGCCTGTTCATAGGCGCGGCAGTAGGCGATCAAAAAGTCCGTTGCCTTTTCCATGACTGCATGAACCATCTCCGGTTCTTCATAGCAGAGGATCATGATCTCGCTGACATCCATGAGCCGGCCTGCCAAGGAGTAAGGGCCGATAATGCCGGCAAATACAGGGCGGTCGGTGATCAGCTCGGTCGCCTTGGCTATGGCATCCAAATAAATGCCCGTTCTGCCTGCACCCACAGCAGGCACCTGCAAAGCTTCTGCCTCAGCCTCATCGGTAACGACAGCGCCGGTTACGGTAGGCACTTCATTGTCGCTTACATGAATCCTGGCACCAAAAGCCTCTGCCTCCAGGGAAAGGTCCATGAGGCTCACCGCTGCCGCAGCGTCTACCCGGTCTGCGATCCGCTTCATGCCCTCTGCCTGCAGGCCACTGTCACTGATCAGTTCCCGGACGCTGATCCCCATCAGCTGAACACTGGGAAAGGATAAGATCGGCAATGGTTTCTTGGCTCCTAAGCGGATATTCTCAGCTACCCACTGTTTCATGTTTCGTTTCATGGTTTGCACCTCTTTCTTCAAGGGTCAAATAGTTAAGGAAAGAGCATGTGCTCAATACATTTTTTGTCAAGCCGGGGCTTGCCGCCCAAATGCAAGTGCACAGGCTCCACTGCCAGTGTTTCCGCAATCTTGCGGTGATCGCGGTTCAAAAGCAGTTGTACCGCGCCGGAGAGGGCTGCATTACCCGAAACCGCCCCAGGGCCGGTCAAACAAAATACCTGCCCGGCTAAAGTACAGTCTGCGGTTTTTGTGGCTGTGAAAAGGAGATCTGACGGCAGGTACCGCTGTGTATCAAAGTCAGTACCGCCATACAGATCTCCTTCTTTTGGGCAGGTTTTCAAAATAGGATGGCCCCAAAGTAAGTTACGGTATTTGGACCGTTGATGTACCTTAGGGAGGTATCCTTGGTGGTGTTGTACACATCCACGCAATAGCCCTCCAGGGAAGGCATGGCTTTCTCAGGCATACGGCAGGGCTGGCCCTCTTCCTTTGCGCATTTGGCGCAAAGACGGCATCCGCCGCAACTTAGATGAAGCGCATTTTCCGGCAGGAGATCCGCAACCGTGTCCCGCAGCCGCTGGCTCAGCTGAACATGGTTGTTGCCTGCTTCCTGCATGCCCTCGATGTCAAAGCTGTCCTCAAGGGAGGACACGGTCTGATACCACAGGACACGGTCATAGCTTCGGATCTTTGCCATCGCAGCATCTGCATCCGGCAGATCCGGCGGACAGACCCAGCATTTCCCGTATTTTCCGCACCGGTTGCTTTTGCAGATGTCCCGGAATTCCCCGGAGAGAACCACGGCTTTTCCGTCCAAAATCACTGCTTTGTACGCGCCGGCTTCCAGGGCAGCGGAAATCATTCTTTCTTCCATGATTACTTGCAGAACGCCACGGCTGCGTCAGCCGCACTGGCTGCGTCGGGGGTATAGCAGTCAGCACCGACCTGCTTGCAGAAAGCCTCGGTGACAGGCGCGCCGCCGATCATGATCATCACCTTATCACGAATACCGGCCTCCTCTGCCTGCTTTACCACCTCTGCCATAACGGTCATGGTGGTGGTCAGCAGCGCGGAGCAGCAGATCAGCTGGCAGTTTTGCTCCTTGGCTGTCTGTACAAAGGTTTCGGGAGCCACGTCCACACCCAGGTCGATGACTTCCAGGCCCTTGCTTTCCAGCATCATCTTCACAAGGTTCTTGCCGATGTCATGCAGGTCGCCCTTAACGGTACCGATGCAAGCCTTACCCTTTGCGGCAACACCGCTCTCAGCCAGCTTGTCCTTCAAAAGTGCGGTACCCATGTTCATGGCACGGGCTGCCACCAGCACTTCGGGCACGAAGATGTCGTTGTTCTTGAACTTTTCGCCCACTTCGGCCATGCCTGCCAGCAGACCTTCTTCCAAAATAGTCTTGGCGGAGACGCCCTCATCCAGGGCCTGCTGCACCAGGCTCTTCACGATCTTAGCCCTGCCTGCCTGCAGTTGAAGCGCTATTTCCTTCATATCCATAAGTAATTCCTCCTGTTCTTGTTAAGTATCCGTTATTTAGCCTTTGCTCTTGTCGATGAGGTGCTGAATACGCTCAGGATCGGTAATCACCTCGAAGGTCACATCAATGCTGTACTTCTCGCCGGGTTCCAGATAGGGCAGATAGCCATTCTTCATAGCCTCTTCCTGGCCGCCCGTGGTACAAACTGTCGGTTCCAGACCCAGCGCGTAGTTGCCGGAGCCCATCATCTTCCAATGCACCATGAAGGGACACTGCTTCTGATCGTAATGGACTGCTACAGCCAGACCCAAATCACGGTTATACAGCATACCGAAGCACTTATCATCGGCAGCACCGGAGTGCAGATAGCACTGCTCATCTCTGCCATCTTCGGGTTCTTCCACCACATTTTTCTTTGCAAGACCTTCTTCCGCAAAGGGAGACAAAGGCTTCACCTCATGGGCAGTGAAGTAGCACTCAGCGCCGGCATCCAGCATGGGATAACCGAAGTTGCAGTGGTACACCATCATCAAAGGCTGTCTTTCAAAGCCCAGATTCTCAATCACATCGTGCAGTTCCAGGATATTGCTTTCCGTGTGCATAGCCAGCTTACGGTATACGCGTACATTCTCACGGAACATCATAGCCTGACGGACTTCACCGTCGATATGCAGGACAGCTTCCCCATCTTCCGCGTAATCACGGTAAGCATTTACATTTTCAGCGATAATATTGCTGTACACACCATGCAGTCCCATTACATGTCCATCAGCATTCACCGCGGGAGAACCGGAATATGTAACGCCGCAGGTAGTCAGAAAACCGCCGTTAAACTGCCGCATAAATCCGTAAAGACCGGATTCGGTAAAGGAGAAGGGTGAGGAAATACCGGACTTTGTCAGCAGTCCAATGTTGACACCCTTATAGGACAGGAACGGAATATCCATGCCCCTATCCACAAAAACGGTAGCATTCAGGCCCTGACCGTTATTCAGATCGTAGGCTTTGACTCCTCTTGCCTTGCCTTCATCCAAAACATAGCTTTTGATGCCGTACAGGGAGTTAAAATCGCCAACTTTTCGTCTTAATTCAATTTCTTTATTCCGCAGCATTGGATTACCTCCTTATTATTGGGCTGGAGCCTCTTCCACAAATCTTTGAATCATTCCGGTTTCTTAAAAGAAACATATTCTCTTAAAAACGCGGTAATATTCTTTCTGGCAGCCTCTGTCATCACTCTGCCGGTTTCCGCAGTGGCCTCAGTCGGATCGCCAAGGGCACCATACTTGGGAGATTCCAGGCCGAAGGAAGACCATACTACCTTTTGACCGCCGAACATCGCATCACCCGCAATATACTCAGACGAATACTTAAGGGTATCCACATCTGTGAATTTATCCTTATGAACAAGCTCAGGGCTGATGTGCAGAATCATGGATGTTTCCATCTCTCCGGCATGGCTGGTGCCGCCCTTGGGAGATTTTCTGACCGCATTGAACGCGTCGCGTATAAAGGGAACCGGGGTCGCGGTCGTATAGTAGTAGCCATATTCGTCCGCGATCAGTTTCGTAACCACATTCAGCATCGGAGCATGCTGACCGTGGCAGTCTAGCATGAATACTTTGCTGAAGCCCATATCGGCAAGAGACGCGCAGATACCATGCATCATATCGATGAAGGTCTGGGGAGGCAACCGCATACACCCGGGCCATTTCCCCACAGTCTTCGGTGTATAACCGGACCAAACAGTAGGCATTACCAGCACCGGAAACTCATCGCCGATTTCTTCTGCAACCTGTTCAGCAAGATATGTGGCAATACGGGCATCGGTATCCACCGGCAGATGCAGAGAATGCTCCTCCATCTCACCTACCGGAAGGATAATAAGTGCTTGCTTTTCAATGTACTCAGCCAGTTCGGGCCAAGATTTCTCACAAAACTTATAAGACATACTCTTGCACTTATCCTCACTTTCTTAAATATTCCAATCTAATGTTTGTTAGCCAAAGAAACGATGTCGCGTATTTTCGTAATTCTCAAATGCTGCCTGATATGCCGCAACCAGCTCCGGATCCGGTTCATATTTTTTCAGTTCCACCTGATCCTGCCGGATCTGCACATTCAGCGCCTCAAAGGCCAGTTTTGCCGCGCCCGCAAGCGCCGCTTCGATCTTCGGCATCGTAATGACATTTTTATTGGTAACATTGGCTATGATGCTACACCAAATCGGGCTCTTGGCACCGCCGCCAAATACACGCAGATCCGTTGCCTTGTCACTTCCGTCACCCATGGCTTCCAGATTCTCACGGATTCGGAACGCGATGCCCTCCATTACGCTGCGGGCCAATCTTCCTATATCTGTGATCATTGCCAAACCGGTGAAGGTACCGGCGCCACCGCTGTAGAAGGGGGTTGCGTCACCCTGCAGGAAGGGGTAGAACTGTTCCTGGTTGGGACCGCCTGCCTTTTCCGCCAGCGCATCCAGCTCCTTGAAGGATTTGTCCGGCGCAAAGGTGTCCCGGAACCACTGGTAACAGGAAGCCGCGGTGTTGACCACACCCTCCTGCTCCCAGATACCGGATTTCACATAAGAGAACACGGGTATGACTTTTCCTTCGTGATAGGTAGGCGTATCATACAGTTTGGTAATACAGGAGCCTGTTCCCAAAGATACGGAGATAGAACTCAGATCCGCGCCGGCGCCGTAAGCCGCGCACTTCTGATCCTGACCGCCCAAAGCAACCACGGCATCTTTGCTGATACCCAGCAGCCGCGCCACCTGGGGCAGCACCCGCCCGGCGATCGTACCGGAGGGCTGAATCTTTGCCAGCTTGTTCACATCCAGGCCGTATTCATCCAGAAGCGCGGCAGACCAGGTTCCGGACTTCAGTTCATACATACCGGTACCGGAGGCCATGGTATGATCCGTCACACATTCACCGCACAGCTTAAACTGGATGAAGTCCATCGGCAGCATGATCTTCCATGTCTTTTCGTAGATTTCCGGCTGCTGCTCCTTGAGCCAAATGTACTTGGAAACAGAGTGCTGGGGCAAAAGCGGCTTGCCGGTCAGGTCATACAGCTCATCGGCACCGAAGCGGGCTCTTAACCGTTCCGCTTCCTGAACCGCACGGCCGTCCAGCCAGCTTAACGCGTTGCTCAGCGTCTCCCCATTTTCACCCACAGGAACAAAGGCGATTCCCTGGGAGCTGATGGCAATACTCCGGATATTTTCACCGTTTCCCGCTTCCGCTATGGCTTTCCGGGCGGTACTGACAACACAGTCCCACCACACATTGGCATCCTGCTCCACATAGCTGTCAGAAAGTAAAATGAGCGGATATTCCGTGCTGGCTGCTGCCAGCATTTTCAAAGATTCGTCATAGACCGCACTTCTGCAGCCGCTGGTTCCTAAATCAATACTTAATACCCAAGCCATAATTTAATCTCCACAGTTACTTGTCGAAGCGAATAAAATCAATGTCCAGGAATTTTGCTGCCAGCGCAATGCTGTCGGCATAGCGGCCGTATACGCAGGCTGAATGGTGAATAAAGCGGTTTTCGATAAGCTTGCGCTCCCAGCTCTTCCAGTCTTCAACCTCCAGCCAGGTGTAAACTTCTCTGGTTTCAATGCTCTTCTTGGAAATACCTTCACCTGCGCCCATATAGAATTGGCCGTCCATACCGTCAAACCGGCAGATCGTCATAGGCCCTTCCCGCAGTTCAAACTTGGGGCTGCAGGGAGGGAATGTGGTCAGGATGGAGGGTTTCAGCATTTGGATCTTTTCCACATCGGGATGACGGTGACTGGGTGCCGCAAAGGCATGCCACATCAGGACGGTATTTTCTTCCTCCGGATGGCGGATGGTGTACTCCAGACACATAGAGGGTTCGGTTTCACCCTGTGCCGCCTCGGCAATAATACCGGACAACGCGCCGTACATATCTGTTTCTGCCGCCACGGGAAGATGCTCTTCCAGCTCCAGCAGGCCAAGGCCGCCGCCTTCACCCAAATAATTCAGAATACCGTTATACATCTGGAATCCGTATGCGTCCAGCTTCAGTTCATCAGCCAGATCCACCAGTACATCCTTCAAGCACAGGGACTTGTACATACCTTCGTAGTTGCTGATGTTGCTGTAGTCGATCCAGGGGATGCTCTTCAGCCGCTTCTCGTATTCCTCACGGTTGTTCTTCAGCCGCTCATCAACTCTGGGCAGAATGTCCATAATATCCATGGATTCCACCTGGGTGCCGAAACGCTTCAGCAGTGTTGCCTCGTCATTGATGGTGCACCAGAAGAAGGGAATACGCATACCCAGCTGACCCAAACGGGCAGTCTTGACACGCTTTACAACGCGGGCTGCGCGGATAAATCTGTCCAAACCATTGGCAAAATCAGGATGGTCAACACGGCAGTTGGGAATATAGTCAAATTTCACACCCATCAAATGCAGCACACGGCTGGTGGCGAAGCAGCCACACTGAGAGTCACGCAGGCGGCTGCCGTCGGCAATGGGATAATCATCCCGGGAAGCCCACAGCAGGGTAGGCATATTCAGCTCCCGGGCGATAGCGCCTGCCGCGCCCTCCGTACCATAACAGCAATGAGGAATGAACAAAGCATCCGCGCCCTTAGCCCGCAGCGCGTTCACAGCGATCTGTACCTGATCCATCGTACGGATCAAGCCGTCCGGAACATCGCCTTCAATGGATACATACTCGATGCCAAGCTCGTCCAGTTTCTTATACATCATCTGTTTTTGGCGGATCGCGTCTTCCTGGTTGAACAAGACCTTGCCGATGGGGCAAACGCCCAGCTTGAAAACATTCTTTTTGTTCATAACCTTTCCTCCTTACTGTTAATTCATGCTTACGCGCTTGTTGTATGTATATCTTTCAATAGAAATAAAGATAATCAGCAGAGCACCCTTGATAACCTGCTGAATATAGCTGTCAATACCCATCAGGTTAAAGGAGTTGGTAAGCAAGCCCAGAATCATGATGCCCAGGAACATTTCCCAAACTGTGCCCTTGCCGCCGCTGGTGCTTGCGCCGCCCAGAACAATTCCGGACATCGCCGTCAGCGCCGCATCTGCGGCAACAGAGGCATTTGCGGAATTGGCGCGGGAAGAATACATAATGCCAGCCAGAATAGAGAACCATGCGCAAATTACAAATGCGGCAGTTTTATAGAAGTAAATATTGATACCGGTGAATTTTGCAGCCTCACCGTTACTGCCGGTAGCGTAAATGTTGCGTCCAAAGCGGGTCAGCTTCAAAACAAAACCAACCAGCAGTAAGGCAGCGAAGAAAACATATACCGCAGCAGGGATCTTCAAAAAGCGGGTCGTTGCCAACGCGCCGTACATATCACTCTCCGGAATAATGGGCTTGCCGTCTTTGGTAATCAGATACGCAAGGCCGCGGTAGAAAATAGAACCCGCCAGCGTCGCGATGAACGAGCTGATATTCAGCTTCAGGATCAGTACACCGTACAGGCAGCCGATCACAACACCCAGCACCAGCAGCACACCAACGGCCAGCAGCCAGTTATTGGTCTTATTGAGCAATGTAACAGCCGTGGTACTGGCAAGACACATTACCGAGCCTACGGAAATATCAAATTCACCCGCAATAACAACAAAGATCATACCGCAGGCAGCAATGCCGTAGGCAGACACCTGATCAAACAGGTTTACCATATTGTTAAATTTCAGAAAATACTCCGAAACACAGGACGCGATAATAAATACAATCAAAAATACCAGAATAAGCTTAATTTTACCGATGATTCCAAACAATTTATTTTTCATATTCATCACCGCCTATGCCTTCTTTTTCTTGATGTTGTCCACGACCACTGCAAGGACCAGCACCACGCCCTTGATGATCAGCTGGTTTTGTGAAGAAATACCGATGATCTTCATAATGTTACCGATCACACCCATGATCATCACACCGATGATACAGTGAATCACAGTACCTTCACCGCCGCTGACACCAATGCCGCCAACCGCAAGGGCAGTAACCGCGTCAAACTCCATTTCCTTACCTGCGGTAGGTGTCATGCCGTGAATACGGCCGGTGAGCAGGATCGCCGCGATGGCAGCCATTACACCGGAGATCACATACACCAATACCCGCAGACGCTTTATATTCAGGCCCGACAGTCTTGCCGCGATCGGATTCGCGCCCATATAATAGATCTCTCTGCCTTTTTTGGTCTTTGCCAGGACAACGCCCACGATAATGGCAAAGATGAAGAACAAAACGATGGAGAAGGGCACGATCTTGAAAACATTGCCGTCGCCCAGGAAATTATAGAACTTACTCTTGCTCTCCAGCAGCATATTGCCGTTGGTCAGTATCAGCGCCACGCCCTGCAGCAGGGTGGTCATGCCGAAGGTAACCATAAAGGATTCGCCGCTGTAGCCGTTGATGCCGGAAATGATCAGGCCGTTGACCGTACCTATCAGCGCGCCCACAGCAATGGCAGCGATCATCGCGCCCGCAACACCGATATGCTCCTGCAGCATCAGTGCCAGCAGACCTGTCACGGACATGATCGAACCTACTGACATATCCAGCGTGCCGCCCAAAACAACAAACAGAACGCCCAGCGCCACAATACCGGTAACAGCATTCTGACGGAAGATATTCATAATGTTGACCTTGGAGAAGAAGGACGGAGACAGGATGCAGCCGATGATCATCAGCGCGATCAGCACATACAGCATAGGGTAATCCCTATATATCCTGGAAAAAATATTGGTTTTTTTCTTTATATCAGTCTTTCCCATATTTTTCTTCCTTTACTGTCCGATGGCATGCTTCATGATGATATCGGAGTCGATCTCATCATGCAGGAACTCGCCATTTGTTTTTCCTTCGCAAATAACCACAACTCTGTCACTTAGGGCAAGCACTTCCTGAATTTCGGAAGAGATAAAGATGATGGACTTGCCCAGCTCGGTGAGCTTATTCATAAGTACATAGATCTCGTACTTTGCGCCCACATCGATACCTCTGGTAGGTTCGTCCATAATCAGAATGTCGGGGTCAGCGAACAGCCATTTTGCCACAACTACCTTTTGCTGATTGCCGCCGGAAAGGTTCTTTGTTCTCTGCTCATGGGAGGTGCATTTGATCAGCAATTCTTCCACATAACGCTGGGCAACGCTGTCTTCCTTTTTGCTGTTCATAAAGCCCCTGTTCAGCAGCTCCTTCAAATTGGTAACGGAAATATTTGAAGATATGGGATACTGAAGGAACAGACCCTCCTGTCTGCGGTCCTCTGTCAGCAGCGCGATCTTGTTCTTAATCGCGTCGCTGGGTTCCTTGATGGTTACCAGCTGGCCATTTACATAAATATCGCCGCTGATACGCTTATCCGCTCCAAAAATCGCGCGGACGATTTCTGTTCTGCCGGAACCCACCAGGCCCACCAAGCCCAATATCTCACCTTTTTTAACAGAGAGATTGACTCCCTGTACTTTTTTCTTCTTTAAGCACAGATTCTCCACCCGCAGAATCTCTTCACCAAATTCCACCTTGGTGCGGGGCGGGAATTCATTTTCCACCTCACGGCCAACCATCTTGCGGATAATCTCCTTACGGTCATATTCTGCCGTCGGCTTGGAATCGATCACCATACCATCACGCATAACAGTTGTTGTTTCGCACAACTGATAAACCTCATCCAGCTTATGGGAGATGTAGATCACTGTAACATTTTGCTTTTTCAAGTTTTCAATGACCTGGAACAATGTTTCCAGTTCCTTGGATGTCAATGTCGCTGAGGGTTCGTCCATCAGAATCAACTTGGCATTGTAGGACAGCGCCTTCGCGATCTCCACCATCTGACACTCGGCAACGGTCAGTGTTTCCACGGTGCGCCTGACATCCATTTCATAACCGATACTCTTTAAAATATCTTCTGCCTTTTTATAAAGGGCCTTCCAGTTTACCAGTCCTCCTGTTTTTCCCGTCAGGCGGTTTGCATAAATGTTTTCTGCAACGCTTAAGGTCTTCAGCAGGTTAAACTCCTGGAAAATAATACTGATACCGGCTTCCTGAGAGGATGTAGGTGTGATGTTTTCCATCTTTTTGCCTTCAAACCAGATCTCGCCTTCATCCTTCGTGTAAACGCCGGAAAGAATCTTCATCAGGGTGGATTTGCCGGCGCCGTTGGCGCCCACAAGTCCGTGAACCTCTCCACGGATTACATCAAAGCTTACATCATTGAGCGCTTTTACGCCCGGAAAGCTTTTGCTTATATTCTTGATCTCTAAAAGTTTTTCCATAAAGCACTCCTAAGCCTGTGACGGTATCGCACGAAAGTGCGATACCGTCTGTAAGGTTCTATTGTAAGATTTAAATTATTGGATAAACGATAGAATTAGTATGCCCAGGGGAACTCGTCCATGTTTTCGGGAACAATCCATGCCTGCTCAGCGATCTGGTCAAAGGGAACATCCTCACCGTTAGCCATCTTAACAGCGGCATCAATACACATCTTGCACAGCAGCGCAACGTCAGAGGACTGAGAAGCCGCAATATAGCCTTCGGCCATATACTCCTTTGCAACCTGCATGCCGCAGTAGCCGATAACAGGAATTTCGCCGGGAGCATAGCCTGCTGCCTTCAGTGCGTCAACAGAGCCTGCTGCCAGGGTGTCGTCCCATGCAACAACAGCGTCGATCTCGTCACCGTAGGTGGTCAGGAAGTCTTCCATATTGGCGCGGGCAGTCTCGCGGTCCCAGGAGGTGGTCTGCTGACCCAGGATCTTGATGCCGGGATACTTTTCTGCGATTTCCTTTTCCATTGCGGCAGTACGAACAGTGACAGGAGAGCTGCCCAGTGCGCCCTGGTTCAGAACGATGTTTGCCTCTTCGCCAACCAGTTCCACGATCTTCTCAACATTGGCAATACCCATCTTGGTCTCATCTTCGTAAACGAACGCGGAGATCAGGTCACTGCCGTCCGTAATATTCTGGACACAGGAGATAACGGGAATGCCAGCATCAGCGGCTGCCTTCACAGCATTGCCAAAGCCGTCCTGGCTGATGGGGTTCAGGATGATAATATCACATTCCTGGGTGATGAAGCTCTGGATCTGGTCACACTGCTTGGCAGCGTCAGCCTCTCCGTCATAAATGATCAGTTCAACTACGCCGGGATATGCTTCTGCAACATACTTTTCAACCTGCTCCCAGCCATACTTAACAGAGGGAGCGGCACCGGTACAGAAGGTCAGACCGATCTTGATGGTATCTTCTGCGGGAGCGTCAGCAGCAGGTGCGTCAGCAGCGGGAGCGTCAGCAGCAGGTGCGTCAGCAGCGGGTGCGTCGTTGTTGTCGCAGGCAACCAGGCCGATAACCATAACCAGTGCCAGCAACAGAGCAATCAGTTTTTTCATTTGTGTTTCCTCCTATTCTAATACGATATTAGTGTTTCCAAAACCAAAACAAAACGAATGCAAAATGTTTTTATATCGTTTGTGTTTCGATTTGCTTACTATAATAATACCTTATCCTTTCTTTGTCAATTGTTTTGTAGAAAAAAACAGCAAATTCCTTTCGATTATGCAGTTTTGATATTATCATTGAAATACACTATTTCGTTTTTATTTCTTTTTTGTTTTTTTGCGAAATATTTTTTTCTGAAATGCTTGACAACCATAAACTGGTTTCGTATAATAAATGCGGTTATTTATTACAGTATTTGGATGAAATGGATGTGATTTCCGTGGATATGAACGAAATTAGTTCCTCTGCCGTCAAAAGAAGAAGTATTATTATGGACAAGCTGGAAGAGCACGGCAAGCTCAGCGCTGCCGCTTTGAGCCAAGAATTAGGCGTTTCTACTGTAACCATTCGAAAGGATCTGGAGAAGCTGGAAAAGGATGGCCTGCTGAAGCGTGTCCGAGGCGGCGCGGAAATCGTCAAGCAGCGTACTTTCCTCAACACACTCTATAAGACTACCCTGAAGATCCGCAAGGAGGAAAAGCAGAGAATCGCAAAGTACGCGGCCACCCTCGTAAACAACGGTGACTCTGTGCTGATCAATGTAGGTACCACCTCATACTATGTGCTTCAAGAGTTAAAAAATAAGCAAAATCTGATTATTTTGACCAATTCTCTTTCTATTATGGAGGATATTTGTCAAAATTCTAATATGTCCAGCATTTTTCTGGGCGGCCATGTAGATGCTTATTCCCAGTCTACCTATGGCGAAGATGCCGTGGATCAGCTCTCTAAATACACCGCGGATATTCTGATTATGGGTATTGACGGTATTGATATCAACGCCGGTGTCACATCCCATCAACACCACGCATCCGATGTCACCCGGCAAATGGTTCATTGCGCCAAAAAGCGTTATCTGGTGGCAGATGACAGAAAGATCGGCCGGGTTTCTCTCGTCAGTATCTGCGATTTGTCTTTGTTTGACGGCATCATTACCAATGAGACGCCGGAAAACAAGCCCTATTTGGATGAAATGCGGGAAAAAGGCTACCCGATCATCACTGTTTGACCCAACAAAATAGCATACGCGTACATTTCAAGGGGCTTCGCAAAGCATTTGCGAAGCCCCTCTTTTTTATAACGCGCAACAAATTAGAAAATAATGTCTTGACATTTATTCTCATAATGTTATAATTCAAGTAAGTTTCAAAACATTTTTCGAAACTTTTTAGAAAGTGCAGTGGTATTACATATGCACTTTTCGCTGCAAATACCGTTATATAAGGTGTCTCCGCTGTTCCTTTCGCTCCCTGAAAAAACAAACACAACAGAAATTTTAAAAGCAACAGTTTACAGAATGGAGGAAATCAAAATGGCATTTAGTAATCGTGGCGCTATGAATATCATTCCCACCCCGGCAGAACGGGATCGTCTGCGTGATTTGGCAACCAAGTATATGGAAATCGCCACATCCCCCAGAATGACCGAGATCAAGCGGCTTTGGAAGGCGAACCAAGACCTGCGTCCTGAGCGTCCTATGCTGGTGTTTGAAACCTATACCATCGCCGGTTTTATCGGTGCGGATGACCTCAAGTGCGTGCATCCCTTCCTCAGAAATGTTGAGTTGTGGATGGTACAGTGGATCAAGCATATCACAATGGTGCAGGACGATGTTGTGATCAACCCCTACTTCCGTCTGCCCTGGTATGTTGACAAAGGCAGCTACGGCATTGACATCGTTGAGCGTCACGCGGAAGGCTCTATTGCGCATCTTTCCACCTTCCCCATTCAGGAGCCGGAAGATATTAAAAAGCTCAAGAAGCGTTCTTTCTATGTTGACCGTGAGCGCACCCATGACCTTGCCAATACCCTGCGTAATATCTTCGGCGATATTATGCCTGTTTATGTCGGCGGTATTGATCCTTTGGGCGCTGACTACGGTTTCAACCTTTGGAACAGCTATGCCCCCCTGCTGACCCAGATCCAATTTATGATGATGGGTTATGAAAACATGTCCTTCTGGATGTATGACTATCCCGATGAACTGCGGTATGTTGTTAATTATCTCCATGACGATAATATGCGCTTCCTTGACTTCGTAGAGCAGGAGCAGCTTGCCGTTCTGAACACCGACGGCTGCCAGGTGGGCGCTGCCGGTTACGGCTTCACTAGCGACCTGCCCCCAGTCACCCCCGAGAACGCTGAAAAGCCCGCCGCGCTGAAGGACTGCTGGGGTGTTGGCGAATCTCAGGAATCCGCCGTTTTCTCCCCCGATACCTTTGCTGAATGGTTCCTTCCCTCTATCGCGGAATTCTGTAATCGGTTTGGTCTGACCTCCTATGGCTGCTGTGAGCCAATTCACGACAGATTCGACAAGATCAGCTCCGCTATCCACAACCTGCGCACCGTTTCCGTTACCGCCTGGTGCGATCAGGAAAAAGCCGTGGATCTGCTGCAGAACAACTATGTATACCAGCGCAAGCCCAATCCCGCATTCTTAAGCGGTGCCACTCCCAACTGGGAAGCAGCACGCAAGGATCTTGAGCATACCTTTGAAATCACCAAGGACGTCTGCACCACCCAGTACCTCATCCGTGATGTTTACGATGTGGGCGGCGACCTCAACAGAGCCGCTGATTGGACCCGTATGGCCAAGGAAGTTCTGGGTATTTGATAAACCACCGCAGGGGCAAAGCCCTACGAAGCTGATCGGCGAAAGCTTTACTGAGCCAAAGCCGGTTCTTCCCTCGCGCTATTCTCTTTCCATACCTTACTGTGCAAACACCCAAGCAGGAACGACCTGCTTGGGTGTTTTTGCTTATTAAAAGCTCTTGCGTCAAGGCATAATCAACGGTGCTGTCTGTTGGAACCGTACCGGATCGGTGCTGCAAACAGCCTGGAGATGTAAACCTCTGCATTACACAGAAACTGCTGTTTTCTGATCCTTCTTCTAATAAAAATACCAGTTTGTCCTTTTGGCGCTGAGGCCCATGCCTCGCCCGTATGTTTTTTGCAAAACGCCGGTTTCCAGTTTTTGTGTCAATTTCCGAAAAGAAACAGTCATATTCATCCCAAACAAGGCAAAGCTATGGTTGCGGAAAGAAAAGTCGGTTTCTCAGGAAAGCGGCTTTCGCTT
>JAZUMW010000132.1:0-7103 GCA_045603825.1 Faecousia sp. | reverse complement strand
GGCTCCGTGGGAGGCTCCGTGGGAGGCTCTGTAGGAGGTTCTGTGGGCGGCTCCGTGGGAGCCTGGGTAGGTGGTACGGTCTGCACCACGGTCTCAGGGGGCGCAGCGGCGCTGTCCTTGCCGCCGGTAGTCAGAATGATAATGGCAACAGCGCAGACGATGATCACCGCCAGCAGAGCCACCAATATGTACAGCAGTCCTACGGACGCCGGTTGTTTGGAATAACGGCCTTTTTTCATGGGATCGCTCCTTTCTTCCCCCAATCCTATCACAGACCGGGCAGGAAAGCAAGGCTTACTTCAAATAGAAGGTGTTGCCGCCGATGAACTCCCGCACCAGACTGGTGGGGGGGATCTCATTGTCCACATCCGCTTCGTGGATGAAATTCAGCACCTTGACGATGGCCCGTACCTCGTCGTAATGCTCGTCGCTGACCTGCACCTCCTCCAGCAGAGGGAAGATGTGGCGCTTGAGGATGGCCAGCTCGTAGAGGGTGGAGCTGTTGAAAATAATATCCGCGTTCTCCTGGAAGGGGAAGATCCACCGTTCCTCGCCCCGCCGGACAGAGTCCCACATGGACAGGGTCTTATGCACCGAAGCGCCCCGGGTCTCGTAGTCCCGGACGATGCGCCGCAGCAGCCGCAGGTAGCTGGTGGGGATGCGGTTGTGGTTGTCCAGATTCAGCGGCAGCAGGGGGCTGACATACATCTTGAAGATCCCGTTGGGGCTGACGCCCTGGGGAAGGAGCACGGGATTCAGAGCGTGGAGACCCTCCACGATGATCACCGTCTCGTCGGTAAGCTGCAGCTTGTGGCCGTGCCATTCCCGGCGCTGGGTCTTGAAATTAAAGGTGGGAAGCTCCACCTCCTGCCCCTCCAGCAGCTGAGCCAGATGTTTACTGAACAGCTCGGTGTCGATGGTGTTGATGTGCTCCAGGTCGATCTTGCCGTCGGGCCCGGGGGCGATCTTGTCCCGGTCGATATAATAGTCGTCCAGACTCATCAAAATCGGCTGCTTGCCGTGGACCCGGAGCTGGGTGGCCAGACGGTTGGCAGAGGTGGTCTTGCCCGAGGAGCTGGGGCCTGCCAGCATCACCACCTTGGCGTTTCTCTGGCAGACCATATCCGCCACCTGGGAGAACCGCTTTTCGTGGAGCGCCTCGTTCACCCGGATCAGCTCCCGGACCTTGCCGGAGCACACCGCCTCGTTCAGATCGGCAACGGTGCGGCAGCCCATGCGCTGGCACCACTTTTTGCCCTCCAGGTACACATCGAAGAATTTGGGCATCTCATGGTAGGGCGCGGTCTTTTCCGGGTCCAGGGGGTCGGGATAGACAAACATGAAGCCCTCCGGAGCGGGCAGGATGTCCCAGTTCCGCAAAAAGCCGGTGGAGGGCGCCATCTCGCCATAGAAGTAATCCGCAAAGCCCCCGTGGGTGTAGACATCGAAGGTCTCCTTCTTCCGGAAGGACAGCAGCCGCGCCTTATCCAGCTGACCCCGACGGGTGTAGTAGTCGATGGCCTCCCGGGTAGTGACGCGCTTGCGGATCAAGGGGAAGTCCGCGTCCACAACGGCCTGCATATAGCCCTTCAGCTTCACCGTGTCAAAATCCGGGGCATTCTCCACCTTCACATACATGGCGGCGCCCACGATGCAGTGGGTCTGGGCGTTGGCCTGGGGCCACAGCTTATCCAGCGCGTAAAACAGCATAAACTGGGCTGTGCGGCCGTAGGCATCACGACCCCGGGGGTCGCTGTACCGCAGCAGCTTGATGTGTCCGTCGGAGTAGGACATGGCCTTGCGCACCGCTTCCCGCTCCGGCTGTACATCCTGCTGCCGCAGGGGGATGTAGTTGAGTGTAAAAACTTCACCGGCGATCTTGGCCACCAGAGGATCCTCCGTAAGATTCCCCTTTAAAAGCCCCAGCCGCTTCACCATGTCCAGCAGCGACTCCTCCGGCTGTGCAATAATTTTTCTGCCATCAATAATCAGTTCCATAATTACCCTTCTTTCTGCTTTTTGTTGTCGCGGTAGTATTTTATGAGCTGCACCGTATTGATGATGATAAGTCCCGCATTCAAAAAGAACACCGGCAGCGTGTGGGTGCACAGCGCGTAGACGGCGCTGATCACCGAACCCAAAATATTAAAAAAGCGCAGCCTGCTGATGGATGTCATCATCATGGACAGGAGAATCAAGCCCGTACCCAGATACCCAAATATTTCCAGCCAAATATTCATGTGCGTTCCTCCAAAACAAAAATGGCCGACAGACCGGTGTGATGCGCAGCCGGTAGTCAACCATTTTCGGTGGTTTGTAGACACGCCTGCCCTTATTGCAGGACTATACCAAGGTGTCTATTGTATTTTTTATTTATACTACAACATACCCAAAAAATCAAGTCTGTTTTACAAAATTTTCGCGCTTTTCACCAAATATCCCGGCAAGGTCTGCTTCTGAAAAGACACATGGAAAACCACCATGCTGTCTACCTTTTCTTTATGCTAAAATACAGTTGGAGGTGGTATTCTTATACCATAAAAACGGCCATTATTTTTCTTGCTTTACAGCTGCACCACATGGCGCTTGCCCAGGTACATGGGGCGGTGACCGGGGTCCGGGGGTGCCGTGGAAACGGTGACCTCCAGCCCGGGGTACAGCGCCTGCACCGCCTTGCGAAGGGTTTCCCGCAGCTGCCCGTGGGTGCGTGCCTCGATGCGAAGCATTCCGTCATAGCTTGCCCGGAAGTCCACAAGGCCGGGAATTTGGAACAGGCGGCTGTCCAGTTCCTCCATGGAGATCTCTCCGTCCCTGCGGGATACGGTATCCAGCCGTTTGGTCACACCGCCGCAGGGGCAGGGCGGCAAGATCCGGGTAAAATCACCGGTACGGTAGCGCAGGAGGGGCATGGCATCGGCGCCGACGGTGGTAATCACCAGCTCGCCGTATTCCCCGTCCGGGAGGACATTGCCGTTTTCATCAATAATTTCCGGGATGATGTGGTTTTCCCGCAGGTGCATGCCCTCAAAGGCCGGGCAGGTCACTGCGCCCCCAAGTCCGCACTCACGGCTGCCGTAGTGGGGATAGAGCTTACTTCCCAGGGTCTTTTCCAGCTCTGCCAGGACACCTGCCGGGCAGGCATCCCCGGAGACCAGCGCCCTCTTGATGGGAAGCGCCTCCCCGTAAAGCCGGGCAAGGCTTAAAAGGGTCACCGGGAAGCCGATGTAGGTTTCCGGCCGGGTTTCCCGGACAAGGGTGATGCACTCCTCCCAGGTCTGGCCGAAGCCGGCCTTTACCGGGATCGCCCCCAGCCGTTCCACGGCTTTGGCGATGAGGTCACCCAGACCGAAGGGGCCGGTGAAGGGAAAGGTGATGAAGCATTTCTCTCCGGCTGCAAGCATTTCGGAGATGCCTGCTGTAAACAGTCCGATGGTCTGCTCTGTATCCTTTTCCGTATAAAATACCCGTTTGGCTTTCCCCGTAGTGCCGGAGGTTGCCCCGGAGATCACCCGGCTCACTTCCGACTGGGATGTGAGCAGGAATTTGCCCGGATGGGCAGCCAAATCTTCCGCAGTGGTAAAGGGAAGTTTCCGGAGTTCTGCCAAAGCGTCCAGCTTTTCCGGGTAGTCTTTGTAAAAGCCACCCCTTGCCTTCAGCCGTGCCAGGGTCTGATTGAGCCGCTGCAGCTGCAAGCTTTCCAAGCCCTCCCGGGTGAGTTCCGGGAGGGCTTCGATTTCACAGATCCAGTTTTCCAAAGCTGTTCGTTTCATTTTCTGTAAAGGGCGCGGCCGTGAATGTCTGTGAGGTTGTAGGCGCAGAAGGGTATCATGCCCCGCTGGGTGTCCACCTCGCAGATATAGCACCGGCGCAGCCGGTCAAGGTCTAAATTGTAAGCATCCTGGAACACCATGCCGGAGACGGTGAAGGTGTTTTCCACCGTCTGCTGCAGGAATTCGTCCAAGGCGGAGGTAGCCTCGTCACCGTCGCAGCAGGCGGCTTTGCCGCTCCACTGCTGGGATACAAAATCTCTTGCCTCGCTGGATTTCACGCAGCAGCACTGGCTCCGTCTGCGGGGCAGTGTCTTGATGCTGCCGTCGGCTTTCCGCAGGAAGCTGGCGTGGAAGGAGCAGTAGGGACTCTCCGCGCCGCCGCCGCCGAAGTCGGTGACTTTCATAAGGCCGCCGGTCTGCGCTTCAATGCGCCGCAGCACCCCGGGAATGGTGAGCCGCACCTCCGGCGCTTCCAGACCGCAGCGGCCGAAATAGGAGATGGGCTGGATATGTACGCCCCGGACATTCTGGGCGCTTCCGCAGGCGCAGGCTTCGGCGCTGCCCTTGCTATCCTTCTGGGGCTGTCCAGCGTGGGCATCACCCTGGGAGCGTTCCTCATGAGCCTTGTGACCGTGGCTCTGGTGTTCACCGTCAGCCGCCACGCCAAGGGCGACCGGGTGCTGGGTCTGGTGCTGGCGGGCATTATGGTGTCCTCCCTGTTCCAGTCCGGAACTTCCTTTATCAAGCTGGTGGCTGACCCCAACAATCAGCTGCCCCAGATCACCTACTGGCTCATGGGCAGCCTCAGCGGCGCAAAATGGTCGGAGATCGGCTTTGCGATCCTGCCTATGGCCCTGGGTCTTATCCCCCTGTTTCTGCTGCGGTGGCAGCTGAATGTCATCACCATGGGCGATGACGAGGCAAGAGCCATGGGCGTCAACGCCCACCGGGTGCGGCTGGGGATCGTGGTCTGTTCCACCCTGGTCACCGCCTCGGCGGTGTCCGTCAGCGGCATGATCGGCTGGGTGGGTCTGGTGATCCCCCACATGATGCGCCGTCTGGTGGGCTCTGACTACCGCTACCTCATGCCCGCCTCCATGCTGGGCGGCGGCATCTTCCTGCTGGTGGTGGACAATGTTTCCCGCAACGCCACCACCGCCGGTATCCCCATCGGCATCTTAACAGCCTTCATCGGTGCGCCCTTCTTCCTGTGGCTCATCACCGGAAAGGGGGATCACTATGAGCATTGAAGTGAAAAATTTAAGCTTCTCCTACGGCGACCACGCCGTACTCCACGATGTGAGCTTCCAGGTGGACAAGGGTGATTTTCTCTCCATCTTAGGCCCCAACGGCGTAGGCAAAAGCACCCTGTTCCGGTGTATGCTGGGTCTTTTGTCCGGTTACACGGGGCAAGTGCTGGTGGACGGCACAGACAGCCGCACATTCTCCGTCCGGGAGGCGGCAAAGCACATCGCCTACATCCCCCAGTCCAGCCATCCGGTGTTCAATTACAGTGTGTTTGACATCGTCTTAATGGGCAGAACCGCGGGACTTTCCACCTTCCGCAGTCCCAAAAAGGCGGATGTGGAAAAATGCCGCTGGGCTCTGGAGAAGATCGGCATTTCCCATCTGGAGGACCGGTGCTTCCACCGGCTTTCCGGTGGTGAGCAGCAGCTGACCCTCATCGCCCGGGCCCTTACCCAGGATGCTCCCATCCTCATGCTGGACGAGCCCACCGCCAATCTGGACTTCGGCAACCAGCTGCTGGTGCTGGAGCAGGCGAAAAAACTGGCAGCCGAGGGCTACACCGTGATCCAGACCACCCATCATCCGGAGCAGAGCTATATGTTCTCCCACCGGATCCTGGCCATTCAGAACGGACGGGTCCTCTCTGACGGCAGGCCGGAGGAGGTGCTGACCAAAGAAAATATGCGGGTTCTCTACGGTGTGGATGTGGATGTGGTGAGCCTTTATGACGACCACGCCCGTATTTGTATCCCCAAGAACATCGTGAAGGAGGAAGCGCTGTGAAAAAAATGATTTGTCTGATGCTTGTCCTTGCCCTGCTGCTGTGCGGCTGCGGCAATACCGCCGCTGCCCCTCCAAGCACCCGGGAGTTTACCGACTCCGTGGGTCGCACCGTCACCGTTCCCAACGAGGTCACCAAGATCGCCATTTCCGGCCCCCTTTCTCAGATCTATATCCTGCCTCTGGCAGGTGATATGCTGGTGGGTGTCAGCAACGCCTACGCGGAGGACGCGGCACAATATTTGCCTGCTTACCTTTATGAGATGACCGAGATCGGTCAGCTCTACGGCGGCAAGGGGGAAATGGATCTGGAGGCCCTGCTGGCCGCCGATCCGGATGTGGTCATCGACATCGGTGAGCCTAAGGGCTCTGCCAAGGAGGATCTGGACAGTCTCACCCAGCAGACCGGCATCCCCTTCATCCATATCACTGCCACCGTAGCCACCGCCGGTGATGCTTACCGCGCTCTGGGCAAACTTCTTGGCCGTGAGGAAAAGGCTGAGGAGCTGGCCACCTGGTGCGAAACCACTTACGAAAGCATCTCCGCCATGATGGCAAAGGTGGATGCCGACGGCGCACGGAAATCCCTTTTGTACTGCCTGGGTGACAAGGGCGTGAATGTCATCGCCCAGGGTTCTTTCCACGCCGAGACCGTGAACATGATGAGCGACAACCGGGCCGTTGTGGAGGAAGTGGTCTCCAGCGGTGCCGGTAACGAGGTGGACTTAGAGCAGCTCCTTGTGTGGGATCCCGATGTGATCATCTTCGCCCCGGACAGCTGCTATGACAGCATCGCGAAGGATGCCCAGTGGCAGAGCGTGGGTGCTGTTGCCGCCGGCAATTACTACAAGACCCCCTACGGCCCCTACGGCTGGCTGTCCTCTCCCCCCTCGGTGCAGCGGTACTTGGGTATGCTGTGGCTGGGCGCTCTGCTGTACCCGGACTATATCGACTACGACCCGCAGGAGGAAGTCACCGCCTACTACAAGCTTTTCTACGGCTGCGACCTGACGGAGGATATGTATAACGCTCTGATTTCCAGCGCCATGCCCTGAAATCAATTTCTGAATATAGATCACACACCCCCCTCCGGCAGCTCTTTCAGGAGCGCTTCAAGTGAATCACAAGAAATAAGGCGTATTCGCAATCTGCGAATACACCTTATTTGTATAAGAATACCACCGGCTGTGCCGGTGGTTCCAAAAAGCTTTAGCTATGCATAGTCCCGCCGCAGCGGAAAGCCTCCCTCTGATGAGGGTAAGCGAAGCGCAGTCGCGGTAGTGAATGACAGTCCGGTGGACTGTC
>JAZUMW010000131.1:0-36970 GCA_045603825.1 Faecousia sp. | reverse complement strand
GGTGAGGAAAGTCCGGGCTCCACAGGGTAAGGATAACGGGTAACGCCCGCCGGGGGTGACCCCAGGACAAGTGCAACAGAGATATGTAGCCGGTTACCGGTCATAGTGAAAAAGTGCGGTAAGAGCGCACTCGCCTCATGGGAACATTGGGGTGCTGTAAACTCTATCCGGAGCAACGCCGTGGAGAAACATAAGATTGACCCGATCGTTTCGAGGAGGCGGCTTGATCCCGTGAGCAATTGCGGGACTAGATAGATGGCTGTCAAAACAGAACCCGGCTTATAGACTTGTGTCGCATAAAAAAGCACCGTCATACGACGGTGCTTTTTTGCTTATTCAAGGGTATGGCCTTCGTCTTTGTATTCACTGTCCAGGGGGCTTTCCCGGTTGGCTTCGTTTTGGTAGCGGCCTACCACCTTGGATGCCAGTTCCACCGGCAGCAGCGTTCCCGCACCGGCTACGCAGCCGCCGGGACAGGCCATGCCCTCCAGCAGATAGCCGTTGTACTTGCCTGCCTTGGCAAGGGTCATCAGCTTGCGGCATTCCCGCAGGCCTTCTGCCCGGGCTGTTTTGACTTCGATCCCAGGATTGGTCTGATGGATAATATTTTCCACAGCACCGGCCACACCGCCGGATACCGCAAAACCACGGCCAGCCGCAGTGCCTTCGTTGAGCACATCGCTGTCTTCAAGGGTTTCAAAATCGATCTCCTTTGCCTGGAACATCCCCATAAGCTCCTCAAATGTCAGCACGAAATCCACATCGGAACGGATGTCCTCACGGATAGCCTCCAGCTTCTTTGCCGCACAGGGCCCCACAAAAACCACCTTACAGTCGGGATACTGTTTTTTCATCAAGCGGGCGGTAAAGACCATGGGTGTCAGGGTCATGGAAATATTTTTCGACTGTGCCGGGAACAGCTTATGCACCATGGAGTGCCATGCAGGGCAGCAGGAGGTTGCCATGAAGTCCTGCTGGGCAGGAACTTTTTCCAGAAAGTCCTTTGCTTCCTCGATGGTACACATATCCGCGCCCACAGCCACTTCCACTACCCGGGCAAAGCCCAGTTTTTTCATGGCGGTAACGAATTTGCCGGGGGTGGAGTGCTTGCCAAACTGGCCGATAAAGGCAGGGGCAACGATGGCTATGACCTGGTTACCCTGGAGGATCGACTGAATGACCTGGAAGATCTGGCCTTTATCCACAATGGCACCGAAGGGACAGCTGACCAGGCACTGACCGCAAGCCACGCACTTATCCTGATCGATGGAGGCACGGCCATGCTCGTCGGAAGTGATGGCATCCATGCCGCAGGCTGCGGCACAGGGGCGCTCCAGATGGACGATAGCATTGTAGGGGCAAGCCTTGGCGCACTTACCGCAGCGGATGCACTTGTCCAGATCTATGTACGAACGGTTGTTTTTAAAGGAGATGGCATCCTTGGGACACACCTTCTGGCAGGAAGCCGCCAAGCAATTCTGGCAGTAATTGCTGACCATGTACTGGTTTGTGGGACAGGCATGGCAGGCATAAGGAATAATGTTGATCAGCGGCGGTTCATAATACTGCTCCGCCACAGCGGCATGGTCCATGCCCTCGGTCATTAGGGTACGGGTCTGAATGGGGCGAATGGACAGACCCATGGCCAGACGCACCCGCTCACCGGCAATGGCACGCTCCAGAAATACCGACTCTCTGTGCAGCGGCTGGTCACCGGGAACGATAATATAAGGCAGATCCTCCGCATGGGAATAGTCGCCGCCGGCGTAGGCCATCCGGGCAACTTCCGTAAATACCTTTTTACGAATATCTGTAATCAAAGACGGGATACCTCTCATCTTATACGCCTCCTGGTATTTCGATAGTTTTTTATATTATATCAACTGCAACAAAATAGTCAAGAAAGCCTTAGAAACTGGAGAATGATTCCTGAAACATATTGCTAATCATGGATCGGTGCTGTATAATCAATAAAGAGGTGAAGGATATGAAGGTCTTGGTCAGCGCGTGTCTGTTAGGTGAAAACTGCAAATATAACGGCGGCAATAACTATAGTCCCCGGGTAGCTGCATTTTTGGAGGGCAAGGAAGTCGTTCCCGTATGCCCGGAGATGCATGCCGGCCTGGGCATGCCCCGTACGCCCGTGGAGATCGTAAAGGGAGTTATCATGTCCAAAACCGGAGAAAATGTGGATGCCCAGCTCCGTGGCGCTGTGGCTTCCATTGTGGCACGGTTGGATGAGGATATTGACTGCGCCGTTCTCCAGTCCCGCAGCCCCACCTGCGGTGTGAATCAGATCTATGACGGCACCTTCTCCGGAACGCGAATCACAGGTTCAGGTGTGTTTGCCCAGGCGCTGAAGGATGCCGGTATCCCCGTGATCGATGCCGAGGATCTGTAAAGTACGCAATTTTCGGTTGCTTTTTTCCCATCCGTCATGTATAATGCAATGTGAATCTTTCCAGGTGTAGCGCAGTTGGGGAGCGATGGGAGCGCCGCCTGCGGTGGAAAAAGCGACCTGAGCGAGTGGCAGCGGTCGACGGCAGAGGAAGGCGCTCTGTCGCTGACGATGATGTCGGGCACCGCAACAGGAAGCGCGCCTGCAATTTACAACATTTTGTAGTCAAACTGAACATCTAACCAGGTGTAGCGCAGTTGGTAGCGCGCCTGCTTTGGGAGCAGGATGCCGCGAGTTCGAGTCTCGCCACTTGGACCAAAAATAAAAGGGGGGCTTATGCCCTCCTTTTATTTTTGAAACGAGTAAGAGACTCGAATAATGTAAATCGCAACTGTCCGGTGGACAGTTGCTGCCACCAGTGCAAACACTGGTGGCTACCTCTATCTGTGCCTTTTGGCACAGATGCAAACGAGTCTCGCCACTTGGACCAAATAAGGCCGATCATTTTGATGCGAAAGTATCTGAATGGTCGGTCTTTATATTTACCATTTTGCGAATCTATGATATAATCAGTTAGACAAACTTGAATTTGATGGAGAGAAAGAAAACTTAAAGAGGTGTCGAGATGGTGTTGTTATACTTTTAAGATTTTAAGAATTGAAAATTCATAATTTTTATATTACCACGGAGGAAATTAAATGGAGTTTTCAATTAAAGAATATAAAGCTTATAACGAACAAGAAGTTCTGCCGCTTTACGAAAGCGTTGGTTGGACAAACTATGCCCAAAAGCCTCAAATGCTGAAAAAAGCATATTTACATTCTTTAAAAAGTTATGCCGCATATATAGACAATAAACTTGTTGGTATTATCCGTGTTGTCGGTGATGGTGCTTCAGTTGTCTTTGTGCAAGACTTGCTTGTATATCCTCAATACCACAGACAAGGTATTGGTACGGCATTGCTAAAAAGGATATTGGAAGAATATAACGGCGTGTATCAATTACATCTACTGACAGAGAACACCGAGAAAACGATTGCTTTTTATAAGTCACTTGGTTTCCTTATGGATACAGATATCGAATGCAGAGCTTTTTCAAGATATAATGTTGATTAACCAATTCCAATTTATCTAACAGTTTCCAGCGCACCAAAAGCCCCCTCTGACAAGGGGAGCCTTGGGCGATCCCGCGCCAGTTAAACAAACTTGAATCTGGCGGCGAGTCGCCGCTGACAATGCGTTACAGACTACGGTGGTCAAAGGAGCGTGTCTCTCGACCGGTCGTTAGTTCCCGCGCGGCGCATGGAATTCGATATTTTTTCAAAAGGGTATTGACTCTCACGCTCCGTCATAGTGTATGCTCCCCTTGTGAGGTGATAAAATTGAAAATGCAGATTAAAGAATTTGCCAAATTTACGGGCGTAAGTGTGCGCACACTGCATTATTATGATGAAATAGGATTGTTGCCGCCGGCCTCTGTTGATAAGTCTACAGGCTATCGGTTTTACGACGAAGAGTCTCTTCTTCGTATGCAGGAGATCCTCTTTTACCGTGAACTTGATTTTTCCTTAAAAAGCATCGGAGAGATTTTGTCATCCCCGAATTACGACAAAAGCAAGGCGCTTCAAGAGCAAAAGCACCTTCTCACCCTGAAAAAGGAGCGGTTAGAGCGGTTGATTTCTGCCATTGACGGTGCCGTGAAAGGAGAAAATATTATGAAAGCGTTTGACAACAGCGACTTTGAAAAGTATAAAGCTGAAGCTAAAGAAAAATGGGGCACAACGGATGCATATAAAGAGCATGCCGAACGGACCGGGAATTACTCTAAGCAGAAGTGGAATGACCTTGCCGGGGAAATGGACCGCATCATGGCCGTGTTTGCGGTGTGTATGAAAAAAGGCGAAGCAGCTGATTCTGCCGAAGCACAGAGCCTTGTGAAAATGCTGCAGGACCATATTACCGGGAATTACTATCTTTGCACAAACGAAGTTCTGGCAGGTCTCGGTCAGATGTATATTGCAGACGAACGCTTTAAGAACAACATTGACAAGCATGCGGATAGCACTGCTATGTTTATCTGTGAGGCGATTAAAGTGTATTGCCGCAAGTAATAACTGAACCAAAAAACAAAGGGAGGCCTGCGCCTCCCTTTGCTTTTTAACGAGTCCTGTTACTTCCAGACTTCAGGGCTTTTTCCTTGCAATTATAAACCAGGTGGTTCCGTGGTTGCCGCTGTCCAGCAGACGGTCCGCGCACTTTTCCACTTCGAAACCGCTGCTGCGGAGCAAGTCACAAATCACAGCGGGATCATGGACCGTTTCACGGATATTCTCCTCAAAGCTTAAGACTCCGTTTTCGTATACCCGAACCTTCAAATTGACCTGCTTTTCACCCGGTTGGGTCATCTGGAACCAGACCCGGACTGTATCGCTGAAGTCCATCTCAAAGGGTTCGCTGGTGGACACTTCGTTTTCATTGAGAATATCAAAAATAAAATAGCCGCCGGGTGCCAGATATTGAAATACGTTGCAGAATATCTTTTCCACATTGGAAAGCGACCCAATATGGTTCAGCGCATCGCCGGTGCAGGTCACAAGATCATACTGTTCTTCCGGACAATATGTGATCATGTCCGCCATGTCGTAATGGATAGCCGGATTCCCCTGCCGGGCGATTTCGATCATACCCGCAGAAAAATCCATGCCGGACGCCCGAATGCCGTTGCTGTGCAGGATCTGGCACAGAATTCCTGTGCCGCAAGCCAGGTCCATGCAGGTTTCAGGCTTCACACCGTGCTGCTCCAGCCATTGCAGCAGTTGCTCACCAAAAAACTCCGGATAGTAATTCCATCCAAATTCGTTATACACCTTACAAAAAACATCGCTGTACATAGTTACCCCTCGTGATCTGCATTCCGGTTCTGTTGGGCAAAATAATGCTCCTGCGCATAAAGATACTGCTTTACAAAGGCTGCCCTTGCCTCTTTGCTGATCCTGCGGAAGGGCAGCAGTATGTCAAAAGCATGGAAACCCGTCTTGTACACATTCACGCAGGCGGGCACACCTGCTTTTTTCAGATTCTCGATGTACGCCAGCGTCTCGCAGTAAAAGGTCTCGCTGTCCCCTACAAAGGTATATGCCGGGGGCATACCTGTAAAATCTGTCTGCCGGGCAGGTGCCGCATAGGGCGGCGGTTCTCCAATCACTTTGGAAAGATACAGCTTCCACGCCGCATGATTGCGTTTTGTATTCCAGCTTATACCCCGATTGTTCCGGGAGGATTCTGTGTCACGGTCATCGATCATGGGATACAGAGGCATGTGGAACGCGATATTCACCTCTCCCCGATCCCGGGCATACATGCACAGCGCCGCTGTCAGTCCGCCCCCTGCGCTTTCGCCGCCCACCATGATCTGATCCGCATTGCAGCCCAGCTCCCGGGCATGGGATTTCAGGTACAAGATAGCCTCATAGCAGTCCTCCAGCGCTGCGGGATAGGGTGCTTTCCCCGCCAACCGATACTCCGGTGTCACCACCACAGCGCCGTATTTTTTGACCAGATCCATAGCTCTTGACATATAGACCATGTTGGCCATGCCAACGGTATACCCGCCGCCGTGAATCCACAGGATTCCCGGCGTCTTTTCTCTGGGCTTGGCTGCCGTGGTGGGGCGTAAAATCAACAGCTTTACATCGCCGGCTTTTGCTTTTTGCACTGTATACTTTTTCATGTTTTTCACTCCCTATCGCAGCAGTTTATCTGTGTTTTGTTTATTATACCATGCAAAAGAGCCACTTGCAATGCATAGCGTATTTGCATTATAATGGAATCCATAAGGTTGGGTTGTTACAAATCGAAATGCCTACGGCAAAAATTTAAGGAGGACCACAATATGCGAAAGAATTTTGGTGTCAAGCCCATGTGCTATCCCATGCCGGTTTACATCATCGGAACCTACGGCGCAGACGGCACGCCCAATGCCATGAACGCCGCATGGGGCGGTATCAGCGACGATACGGAGATCTCCATCTGCATCAGCGCTGATCACAAAACCACAGAAAACATTTTGGCACGGAAGGCTTTTACCGTATCTATGGCCACCGCGAAATACATGACCGCCTGCGATTATGTAGGCATCGTCTCCGGCAGCAAAGAACCGGACAAGTTCGCTAAGGCCGGCTTCCACGCCACCCGGTCTGAATTTGTGGATGCACCCATCATTGATGAGCTGCCTATGGCCCTGGAGTGCGCTCTTATCTCCTATGATCCCGACAGCTGCCGTCTGGTGGGACAGATCGTCAATGTGTCTGTCGACACCTCAGTTCTGGGCGAAAACGGCAAAGTGGATGTTCAGAAGCTGCAGCCCATCACCTACGACCCCATGAACCATCATTATCTGGTTTTGGGCGAAAAGGTCGGTCAAGCCTTCCACGACGGTCTGGCATTAGAATAACCGCAGATGACACAGGAGGCCGCTATGACAGAATACAATACCGTTGAATTCATGGTCAACCGCAAATGGGCAGAAGACCGAAAAAGTGAGCGAAAGCGCTATTTATACCGCCTTGCCCAGCAAAGCAAATCTGAGCAGGATTTTTCCAGCAAGATTGGCGGTATGCTGATTTACAACCAGGTTATTGAGCAGTTTCTATATGATATTATCGTCCTGAGTATCCATTATATCAAAGCAGAAATCTGGCCTGTGTCTGTCAGTCTGGATATGGATATAGACAAAGCTACCTTCGGCAAGATGATCGAGTATTTCAAGCAGTTTGCCACCGTGGAACCAAACAGGGAGCTAATCCTTTCCCATCTAAAAAAATTCAACATCAAAAGGAACCAGGTCGTCCACGATCTGTTTGATGTAAAGCATCTGGATAAACTGGTGGATGAGCTGGACGATTATGCGGATCTTGCGGACGAGATCCTTTTCCTGCTGGTGGAATATGAGGATCAGGTTTGTGAAAATCTCAGCGACCTGGAAAAACGGGTAGACTTTAAAAAATTCATGTAACACAGAGCACCCCTTTCCTGCGGGAAAGGGGTGCTTGCAACTATTGCGCATTTTATTTCAAAACCTGCCGGATTGCCCAGAGCTGAAGGCCCTTTGGCAGGCAGTTCAGCAGTAAAAGCAATGGGTTGCGGTTCACGCTGTAAGCAAATTTCGGGCGGTTTTTGCTGAGTATTTGATATACCTTCCCCGCCAGCTTTTCGGGGGTTATATGCCTTGCCTCCACCCTGTTCACGATCTTCCGGAAGCGGTCTGCGTTGCAGCAGTACAGCCGGGTGCTGTTACAGAACCGTTCCAAAGCGTCGGTGGAGACACCCAGCATACCCGTATTTACCGCACCGGCACGCAGGACACTCACCGGAATACCCAAAAGCTGCAGCTCCATCCGCAGGGAGTAGGCATACTTATCCAAAGTACTTTTGGTGACCGCATAGAGTCCCGTAAAGGGCAGCGGATCCAGCGGTGCCAGCTCGCTGGTGGTAATCAGGATGCGGCTGCCCTTTTGCAGCAGCGGCAGGAAGGTCCGATTCACCAGGAATGCACCGAAAACATTCACTTCAAAAGCGCGGGTAAAGGCCTGCCGCTGCATTTCCACCAGAGAATCCAGCATATAGACACCCGCAAAGTGTACGATGGCGAACAGCTCATGAGTGATGGCGTTTACCGTTTCAAACGCCGCTTTTACACTCTCTTCGTCGGTAATGTCCGCTGCAACCGGGATCACATTTTCCCGGGCACTGCCAACATTACGGTCCATGGCAAAGACGCAGAATCCTTGCTGTGTCAGCAGCTCCACGGTTTTTTGCCCCATTCCGCCGTATGCGCCTGTTACCAAAATGTATTTCATAGGCCACTTCCAACCTTCCGTTGCAGCATTTGTTCCTTGATCCTGTCCATCAAAAGTCCCACCGCGTAGTAGGTGGTTTCGTAACGGATATAGCGGGTGACATTTTCATCCCACAAGCAGCGCACCCGGGGTGGGAATTCCTCATCTCCATGCCACAGCTGCACCAAGATCCGCAAGCCGTCTATCAGCTCAAGCGCATATCCAATATCCGCACCGGGGAGCTTCTCACCGCCCAGCCTTTCACAAGCCTTGGCAAAGGCCTCCGGTTCCCGGTCAAAAAGCTCCGCATTGGGATCAACAGCATCCTCCTGGAGGCTTCTGTGGAAATTATGGCCGTGGGATACGATATTGATCCAGCGGCCGGTAATGTAACGGTCCGCTCTGCTGTCACAGAGCCAATCCAGCAGGGTCATCACTTCCCTAAAGGAGTTGCCGTCTACCCAGTATTCCCCGCACTGCCGCTCCATGTCACCGGTTTTTCGACTGACGCGGTACGGTGAGAAAAGCAGGGTGGTATACAAATATTCTTCATCGCAGCGCAGTCCGCACCGGGCGATCAGTTCCTGCTGGTCATAGGTCAGAAACAGTTTTTTCGCCTGGGCGGCCTGGATCTGATAATTGTCTACACGGGGTTTCATCCGCGTCACCGTCCTTTAGGACCATTTTACCATATCCCACCTACCGAGAAAAGCCTTTTTATTATTGCGGATAAAAGAAATTCCTTGATTCGTCACACGCCTTCGGCTACAATAAAGGCAGAAACAACGGAAGGAGTGTTCTGTATGATCTACTCACAATTCAAGGATAAACAACTGAGTCTTTTGGGCCTTGGCGCCATGCGTCTGCCCACCAATCCCGACGGCACCATCGATGAGCAGCGCACAGATGAAATGGTAGCTTACTGTATCGCACAGGGTGTTAATTATTTTGATACCGCCTACTTCTACCACAACAAGGAATCCGAGCAGGTCATCGGCAAGGTTTTGGCTCGGCATCCCCGGGAAAGCTGGTACCTGGCTACCAAATATCCCGGTTCCCTGGCCCGGCATCCCGGCTGCGCTCCCAAAGAGATGTTTGAAGGGCAGCTGCGCAAATGCGGTGTAGAGTATTTTGATTTTTACTTACTGCACAATGTGGATGAGAACACCATGGCAAACTTCCTGGATCCGGAGCTGGGTATCATCGATTATCTGGTGGAACAAAAGCGGCTGGGACGCATCCACCACCTGGGCTTTTCCTGCCATGCAGAAACAGAAAACCTGAAAAAGTTTTTGGATCTCCACGGCGACAAGATGGAATTCTGCCAGATTCAGCTGAACTGGCTGGACTGGACGCTGCAGGATGCCAAGGGCAAGTACGAACTGCTGACTGAAAGAAACATCCCCGTTTGGGTCATGGAGCCCGTTCGCGGCGGCCGTTTGGCCAGTTTGCCGGATGCCGATGAAGCCGCGCTGAAGGCCATCCGTCCCGATGCCTCTATCCCCTCCTGGTCCTTCCGGTTCCTGCAGGGGCTTGACAATGTACATATGATCCTCAGCGGCATGTCCAACATGGAGCAGCTACAGGATAACCTCAATACATTCTGCACCCGCAATCCCTTGTCGGAGCAGGAGTCTGCGCTTCTGCAGGCCATCGCCGAAAAGCTGAAGACTGCGATCCCCTGCACCGGCTGCCAGTACTGCTGTGACGGCTGTCCCCAGAGCCTGGATATTCCCGGTATTCTTGCGCTGTGCAACAAGCTCCGCTTCGCCGGTTCTATTGCGGAAGAGCTGCGGTCGGAATTCCTGCCGGAAAACAGAGATCCTGCCGCCTGCATCGCCTGCGGCAAATGCAACGGCGTATGTCCCCAGCATATCGATATTCCCACTGCTATGAAAGACTTTGCCAAAAAGCTGCCCACCCTCTCCGGCTGGGCTGAGATCTGCAGCCAGCGCATGGGGTAAGGATATGAAAACAGTTCGGATCACAGCCATTCGCAAAGCCTCCTACCCCGATCTTTCTGCACGCTACGAAAACCCCATCGAGCATACCTGTGATGTACAGGAAGGCCAGGTCTGGATCGCGGTAAACGGTGAAAAGCCGGAGGGTTTTTGCGACAGTGCCTGGGACAGCATGGCATATTTTGTTGGGGAGCTGGCATGGGGCGGCGGAAATTTCTATGACGGCTGGATGAAAGACCCCTTCTCCGCTATGATCTCCTGCAACGACGGTTTCCGTCCTGTGAGTTTCTACATAGAAGCGCTGTAACAGAAACAGCACCATTCAAAATGAATGGTGCTGTTTTTTTACTCTGTTTCATAGGGCCAGTCGATGATGCCGCCAAATTCCCGGATGTTGGTATAGCCCAGCTCCACCAAAATTTCCGCTGCCAGCTTGCTGCGGCGTCCGCTGCGGCAGTATACCAGGATCAACTGTTCCGGATCCGTCAGAACCTCCCCGGCTCTTTCCCTGATCTCATAATCGGGAATCAGAACGGCTCCGGGGATGTGAGCTTCGTCAAACTCCTCCTGGGTCCGTACATCCAAAATGATATAGCCTTCCTGTGTATCCATAAGGTGCTTGGCTTCTTCCGCTGTGATATTCAAATAGACCGCCTCCTGTTTTTCTGTAGCTTGCCCGCAGCCGGACAAAATCAGCAGGCAAAAAAGAATCAATAACAGTTTTCTCATGTAATAACCTTAGATCAGAATTCCATTGCAGTGGTCGATCTCATGCTGAATGATCTGGGCTGTCCAGCCGGTGAAGGTCTTGATCCGGATCTGAAGCTGCTCCGTCTGATACTGCACCTTGATCTTTTTCCAGCGTTTTGTTTTTCTGGGGCCGCCTAAAAGGGAAAGGCAGCCTTCTTCCGTTTCATATTCTTCCCACTGCTTGAGGACCTCCGGGTTCAGCATGACCATGTATGTACCTTCATTGTCAAAGGCGATGATCCTTTTATACACCCCGATCATATTGGCAGCCATACCCACGCAGGCCTCCCGGTGGGCTGACAGGGTATCCAAAAGATCCCACGCCGTCTGCAGGTCCTCTTTGGTTGCCGGTGCGGATGTGCGTGAAAGCAAAACAGGGTCGTGTACGATTTCTTTTACCATTTCATTCACCCTTTCTGCCGTCACTATACCACATCCGTCTGCCTTTCTCAACTTACTTCTTGCGCTTTTTATAGTCCTCGTCAATAGATTTCTTCCAATCCGCGCTTAAGGGACGGCATTCCCGCACCTGACAGATAGCATCGCTGACCGCCTGATAATTCAGCTGTGTACCCGCGGCATCGGCATGGTAGTTGACCGCCCGGTCGGCACCAATGCCCATGCTGCGGGCAGTCTCCACCGCATCGATATTGGCTCCCAGGAACAGGAATTCCCAGCCGTACTTTTCCTGCTGACGGCGGATCATCTTTTTCACCGTCTGGAAATCGTAGTGACGGCTGGCATTTTCCATGCCGTCTGTGGTGATAACAAAAACGGTATGCTCCGGCACATCCTCTTCCCTTGCGTACTTATGGACATTGCCGATGTGATGGATCGCACCGCCAATGGCATCCAGAAGGGCGGTACAGCCCCGAACGAAATAGGTGTCCTCGGTCATGGGCTTCACTTTTTTTACATTCACACGGTCGTGGACGATCTCACAGAAGTTGTCAAACAACACCGTGGAGAGCACCGCCTCTCCCTGGGTTTTCTGCTGCTTTTCCAGCATGGCATTGAAGCCGCCGATGGTGTCCCGCTCCAGTCCTGCCATAGAACCGCTGCGGTCAAGAATAAATACGATCTCAGTAAAATCCTTTTTCATAATAAAAGCCTCCTATACTTTGGTGTGTTTTTCCTTACACCCATAGTATAGGAGGTTTTTTCTTTCATTTGGTCAACCGGCAGTTGACATTTTAAACACCCAGCGTCACCTGGTCAAATTCAAACAAAGTAGCATTGATCTCCGTCATGTTATAATTGCCCTGCTCAATGAAGAACTTGATGATCACATCGAATTTGCTGCTGTTGGTGAGGGCATATCCGGCACGGCCAATGAGATCCTGGGTCTGCTCCAGTTCCAGCTCCAATGCCACGGCAAAGGCTACTGCCGTTGCCTTTGTGGGTTTATAATTGGGATTGTTGCGGATCTTGGAGAAATGCTGACGGGATACATTGGCTTTGTTATAGATCGCAGAGTCCTTTTTGCCGGATTCATCAATGAGCTTCAAAAGGGTCTCGGAAAATCCCGCATCGGTTTTTTGCAGTAATTCCCGCAGCGACTTTTTGCTTTTGGGCGCAGGTACGGCTGCCCCCGGCATAGGCGCCGGCATGGAATACGCGCGGCGGCATTCCAGCATCTCAAACTGCTGCACATAGTGCTCGTCAATGTAGCTTTGCACCCTTTGGAACAGCTTTTCCGAAAGATGGAACACATCCCGGTTGAACACCACCAGATACACCTGCAGCTCATGCTCCATGAGAAAGGCGCTGATGGTCTGAAGGGCGATCTGCATAGCCTGATCCTTGGGATAGCCGTAAACACCAGCAGAAATCAGTGGGAACGCAACGGATTTGCAGTGGTATTGCTGTGCTAACCGCAGCGATTCTGTATAACAGCTTTTCAGCAAAGCTTCCTCGCCCCGGTCACCGCCCTGCCACACCGGGCCTACGGTATGGATCACATATTTTGCAGGCATGTCATAGCCCTTTGTGATCTTGGCGCAGCCGGTTTTACAGCCGCCCAATGTGCGGCACTCCTCCAAAAGCTTCGGGCCTGCGGCACGGTGGATACAGCCATCCACGCCACCGCCTCCCAGCAACGATTCGTTGGCGGCATTGACGATGGCATCCACCCGCATTTTGGTAATGTCATTTCTTACGATCTCCAGCGGCATTGTGTGCACCCCCTTTTTTCCTATTATAGCAATGAGGGCTACGCCTGTCAAAGTACCGTTGGGATAAATCGCAACATTTTTCTGTGCGCGCCGTTTTCACAGGAAGCTGTCCTGCATAGACCGGAGCCGGTGAGATCGCCATTTGTACAGATATCGTCAATACAAGCTTCTAATAAAAGGCACGGCACAGGCTGCCCTGTGCCGTGCCTTTTATTCCGCATAGGTTTCCACACAGAAGCCCTTATGGCTGCATTCCGGGCAGGTCAGCTTCCGGGTTGTGGGGGTATGGTTTGCCCAGAACATCTCCTTGAAGCTGGGCTTAAACACGCAGTGGCACTTGGGGCAGATGTAGGCCACATTTTTGAAGTAGTATCTGCTGATCCAAACACCGATTACGATCATTACCGGCAGACCCACAAGCACAAAGGGCCACCAGATTCCTTTGAGTATCCACAGCAACACCGTGGCGATCTCAACCGCCTCAGAGATCAGGCCCACGCCCAGCATGGTCCAGCGCAGACGACGGAGTTTATTTTTGTTTTCCATAATGTGGGCTATGTCACCGATGGATTCAATGGAGAATTGCTCTGTTCTTTGGATGTCCTGCCGCAGAGCCTGCAGCTTTTGCAGTTTTTCCTGCCGGGAGCCGATCTCCTCTTTGAGTATCTGCTCCTGCTGCTGCAGCAAAAGGTGGATCACATCCTCCGGGTGGTCTTCCTCCAGCAGTTGTCCAATGGCGCTGATGGGAATATCCAGCTCCCGCAGAAAGCAGATCACCTTCATCCGCTTCAGATCCTCCTCAGAATACAGTCTGCGTCCGCCTTCACTCAGTTCGCTGGGGACGAGGAGATTCCGGGAATCGTAATACTGAACCGTTCTGACCGTGACACCACACAGCTTTGCAATTTCTCCGGTAGTATATTTTGACATAGCGTTTCACCTCCTGTGAGGCTATGGTAGCACATAACGCAGCGTCATGAGCAACCCCTCACCCAAGGGTATTTTTCACATATAGCGGTATTTTTTTCGTTTGGCAAACAAACAGACCGTTCCTGTGATTACTGCCATGGCTTCTGCTACCGTAACAGACCACCAGATACCGTCGATTCCCAGGATCAGCGGTAGCAGCATCACTGCTGCGATCTGGAACACCAGCGTCCGCAAAAAGGAAATGATCGCCGAGGTCAAGCCGTCATTGAGGGCGGTAAAGAAACCGGAATAGAAAATGGCATAGCCTGCCACCGGGAAGGAAACGGCGAAGATGTAAAACCCATCCACCGTCAGTTCCAACAGTTCTGCGTCATAGCCCACATACAGTAGCGACAGCGGCCTTGCCAACAGATAACCCAGGCCCAGCATGGCCACGGAAGAAGCACCGATGATCACCATGCTTTTTTTCAGCAGGCTTTTCAGTTCCCTGTCGTTCTCTGCGCCCAGATGGAAGCCCACCATCGGCGCTGTTCCGATGGAGTAGCCGATAAAGATCGCCAGGAAGATCAGATTTACATACATCATGGTGCCGTAGGCGGCAACACCGTCCTCCCCGGCATATTTCAGCAGCTGAATATTGTAAAGCATATTGACCAAGGACATGGAAGCATTGCTCAGCAGCTCTGAGGAGCCGTTGGTCAGGGTCTTCAGCAGCGCCTTGCCGTCATAAACCGTTTTTCCCAACCGAAGCAGGCTGCTGTTGGGTCGGGCAAAATAGGCAAGGGGGATCGCACCGCCCACGACCTGGCTGATAGCAGTGGCCAATGCAGCGCCTACAAGGCCAAAAGGGATCACCAGCACAGCGTCCAGCACCATATTGGTCACACCGGAGGCGATGGTGACAACAAGACCCAGCTTTGGCTTTTCCGCTGTGATGAAAAAGCTTTGGAAGGCCATCTGCATGATAAAAGCCGGCAACGCTGCAAGGATTATGCGGCCATAGACCACGCAGTTATCCAGCATCGCGCCTTCTGCGCCCAGGACAGCCGCCACGGGACGGATCAGCAGGATGCCCAGCAGGGCGATCACTGTGCCCACGCCCAAGGCCACATACACCACCAGTGAGAAGATCCGGTTGGCCTTTTCCATATCCCGGGTACCCATGGTGCGGGAGATCAGCGCACTGCCGCCGGCACCGAACATAAAGCCCAGAGAGCCTAAGACCATCAAAAACGGATATATGAAGTTTACTGCAGCAAAGGGGGTCTTACCCACAAAATTGGACACGAAGAAGCCATCCACCATACCGTAAAGGGAGGTGAATACCATCATCGCTATACTCGGCAGCGTGAATTTCATCAGTCTGCCATAAGTAAAATGGTCAGAAAGCTTGATTTCTTCCCGGACACGGTTCTTTTTCATATTAGTTTAGCCTTTAAAATAGTTTTCAATCTCTTTTATGCGGGCTTCCTGCTTAACACCGAAAGGACAGCGGCTCTCACAATGGCCGCAGCGCAGGCACGCATCCGCCTTCACCGTCAGCTTTTCGTAGTGATTGGCAGCCAGCACATCCCCGACCCTTGCCAGGTCATAGTATTTGTTGACCAGGCCGATATCAATACCGGCCGGACAGGGCTGGCAGTGATTGCAGTACACGCAAGTGCCGGAGACCAGCTCCGCGGTAAAATCGCCAATGAGCGCGTAATCCTTTTCTGCTTCCGTGGCATGGACAAATCCAAGCAGCACATCCAACTGCTCCAGGCTCTGTACGCCGGGAACTGCGGACAGCACACCGGGACGGTCCAGCACATATTGCAGGCACTGGTAATGGTTCAGCGCCACACCAAAGGGAGACTGCTCTTTATTCAGCAGCTTGCCGCCCAGGAAGGGCTTCATAACTGAGATGCCCACACCCTCTTTTTCGCAGCGGCGGAACAACGCAAACCGCTCTGCCACAGTACCCACGCCGTATTCATCCCCCCGCTCAAAATCGTAAGCAGGGTTAACGGAAAAGAGCATCATATCCATCAGGCCGGTATCCAGAATATGGTTGGCCACACCGGGAGTATGGGAAGAAAAACCGATGTGCCGCACCACTCCCTGTGCCTTCAGCTCCTGCAGAAAATCCAGAACACCCATGGATAGCATACGGTTCCAGTCCTCTTCCTCGTCAATACAGTGGAGGAAGCCGAAATCCACATAATCTGTACCCAACTGCTCCAGCTCCCAGTAGAAGGTATGCTTGATTTGCTCCATATCACGGCCCCAGGCATACTCCCCCTGTTCGTTATACACCGCACCCAGATGGACCTGCAGGAATACCTTGTCCCGCTGTCCCTGAATGGCGCGGCCAAAGGGCGCGTAGACCCCGGCACAGCCGGCACACAGATCAAAAAAGTTAATGCCGTGATGGATGGCTTTACGGATGATGGCCTCGATCTCCTCCGCAGGAGTCGTCTGGATGGCACCCATGCCTAAGCCCAGAGTGCTGATATGTCCCGTTCCATGGGGAAGCTTTCTGTATTCCATAAGCGCACGCTCCTGCATTTGATACTTTCCAAGATCCACCCGGTCACCCTGTACCGCAATTCCGTCGGCCAGAAGCCGCCGGCGCTGTACTTCCAGTCCGCCGTCGCCAAAATGCACTGCCAGTCTGCCCTGGCTGTTGACCACCTTATAGCAGGGATATTTTATGGGGTCAGGATTGTTGTGCAGGACATTTCCCACATACCGGCACAGCCGGGGATCTCCCAAATACCGGGCGATCTGGTTATAAGTAACCACCTTGCCCCGGGGGATCCGGGTCAGGTATTCATAAATCTTCTGCCGCATCATATCCCCTCCTGCACCGATTATAGCAATACACAGAATCAATGTCAAACACGCAGGATCACAAATTCCCCCTCTGCAGCTTGGCAGAGGGGGAACTTCCAATTTCGTTATTGCATCAGTTTTTTATATTCCGCATCCAGCGCTTCGATGGCATCCTTACCCTCCAGGACGCTGATGCTGTATGCGTTTACATGGGTCTGCAGCGGCTTCAGAATTTGCACATCCGGATCCTCACGGCCCTCAAAGCCTGCGTTGCAGGGCTCCAGAGCCAGTGCATAGTCACCGGAAGCGATTGTCTTCCACTGGGTGATATAGGGGATCTGCCGTACATTCCAGCGTACACACAGTGCGATTCCCAAACGGTCATTGATCACTGCGGCAAAGGTGTTGCCGGCCTCATTCGCCGCGGGAACATACAGAAATACCTGCTCCGGCGCGTTATCCACCGGCGCATCCATCACAAACTGCGTGCCCACCGCCTTTGCGGCATTTTCGTTCCGGGGAATACACTTGGTATAGGGGATCAGGACCCGCACGCCTTCCTCCAGCAAGGGGTAACCCGCGTTTATATGGTAGAGGAAGCACAACTTCTCATCGGCGAAGGTCTGGTTTTCGATCTCATCGTGAATGTGAATGGTCGTTTCTCCGTAAACAGACCGGACAGACCGGCGCAGCACCGTATTCTGGCCAAACAGCGAGGCTTCCCTGCCCTCACCGGACACCGTCAGAACATAGTCATCTCCCTGGAAAGACGCATCCATGGATACCTTCTCCATAGGCGTGGTGCGCATTCTGCCATGCATTGGATATTCCTGGCCGTCAACAGTTCTGGCCACATGAATATTTTCAAAGCCGCAGGTAAACATTGCGCCGCCCATAATACTGCGCAGCGCCTCGTCACCGTGGGTATCATAAGGATTGCGGCCCTGCAGACCCGGCTTGGTTATCAGGCACAGATTCATGCCGCCGTAGGTCAAATGGGAAATATCCAGGCACTTGTCCTGCATCAGCGTATATTCCAGCTTGCCGTTTTTTACCTGGATGGCCTGCATGCCTGCGGCACGACCGTCATTGTAGGTCACCGGTCGAACACCTGCCACCTGCTCCATAGAACCGCAGTAGCGCAGTAATGTCTGTTTGTTCATAGCTTACCCTCCTACAGATTTTTGAAAAGGGGCATTCCGGAAAAGAATGCCCCTTTTGGATTCATTTTGCCACAGGATATTCGTTGCACAGCAGACGGTAAGGAGGCTCATCCTCTTCAATAGTGGGGAAACGGCCCACGGGAGGATTGAAGCGGTTGTCCGTATTATCGTCGTTACACTGGCTAACTTCACCCAGCAGAACAGGGCCGCTGCCCTCTTCCACGGCAAAGTCATGGTACATATACTGCTGAATGTGGATACTCTCACCGGGAGTCAGCTTCACCTGAGTGCCGGCAGGCACGGTGAAGGTAGGGCCGTCCATGTGCACGGTGACGTCGGACTCGTAGTCGATCTCCTCGTTGGGCAGGCTGTTGTAAACACGGATCAGGCAGTTGCCACCGCCGCGGTTGATAATGTCCTCGGTCTTGTACCAGTGGAAATGGTTGGCTGCCGTCTGACCCTCGTTCAGGTACAGCAGTTTCTCGGCGTAGACCTTGGGATACTTGTCAGCCATAGCACGGTTGCCGTTACGGATGGTGATCAGAGAGAAGCCAAACTTCTCAAAATCGCCCATACCAAAATCGGTGATATCCCAGCCCAGCATGCAGTCACGGACTTCGTCGTACTCGTGACCGATGTTCTGCCACTGCTCAGGAGTGAAATGGCAGAAGGGGGGCAGAGAGAAACGGTATTCCTGGCACATTGCTTCCAGTGCCTTCAGAGCCTTGTTGATTTCAGAACGCTTCATGGTAGTTCCTCCTTATGCCTTAGCCTTAGCCTGGAAGGTAGCCATCAGCACTGCGAAGAACATGATGCAGCCACGAACCACATACTGTGCATAGATGTCAACATTCAAAATGGTCATAGCATTGACAACAACGCCCATGAACAGAACGCCCATCAGAGTGCCCCAGGGCTTACCGATACCGCCGGCCATGCTGGTGCCGCCGATAACGACGGAGGAGATGACATCAGTTTCCCAGCCCTTGCCGAAGCTGTAAGAGCCGGATGCCACCTGTGCGGAGTGCATGAATGCAGCCAGCACGCTCATAACCTGAACAGCAGAGAAAACGATGATCTTGGTCTTAAAAACGTTAACACCGGACAGACGGGCAGATTCGGGGTTGCCGCCTACTGCATAGACGGAACGGCCGGTAGTGGTATAGGTCATGATGAAGTGGGCGATCAGGAACACCGCGATCAGAATGATAGCGGGAACGGGCACAACGCCGATCTTACCGATACCAATATTCAGGAACCACTTGGGGAACACATTTGCAATGGGGAAGCCTTCGCAGATCATACCGGCCAGACCATACAGCAGGTTCATGGAAGCCAGGGTAACGATAAATGCGGGCATGGTGAACTTGTGCTGTGCGGTAGCGTGGATGACACCCATGATGATAGCCACGATAACAGCCAGAACAATACCGATCACGCAGGCGAGGTTGACGCCTACGCCCATAACATCGGGCAGGTCACGGCAGCAGCGGGCGACGATGACGCCGGCCAGTGCAACAGTGGAGCCCAGGGACAGGTCGATCTGTCCGGAAATAATGACCATGGTCATACCGAAGGCGATAACGCCCTTCAGAGCCTGGTTGCGGAAAATGTTCATGATGTTGTTGACGGTCAGGAAGTTCTCACTTACCAGACTCATAACAACAACCAGGATAACCAGCAGGATCTCAATAATATGATCCAGCAGCAGATTCTTTAATTTGTTCTTATTCATACTAAGTCATCTCCCATACTGAGTGCATACAACTGATTGATATTGATGTCCTCCGGCCGAACTTCGCCGGTGATTTTACCGTCCCGCATAATGAGGATACGGTGGCAGACCTCCAACAGCTCTTCCAGCTCAGAGGAAACAAACACGGAGGAAACACCGTGACGGGACTGCTCCCACATGATCTCAAAGATCTGCTGCTTGGCGTTCACATCGATACCGCGGGAAGGCTCGTCGTACATCATGATAACAGGCTGGGTATTCAGCCAGTTACCAACGACCACCTTCTGCTGGTTACCGCCGGAAAGGCTGCTGACACGGGCATTGATGTCGGGGATCTTGATCTCCAGATCTTCCACCTGCTTGTTGGAAACCTGCACACGGAGCTTCTTGTCTTCCAGCCAGCCGTGAGCGGTCTTGTCCATGCTGGCGTAGCACAGATTGTCCCGGATGGAGTGGATCAGAATCAGGCCCTCCAGCTTCCGGTCTTCAGGAGTCAGGCCCAGGCCCATCTTCTTCATGGAGATGGGAGTGCTGCGACGCTTTGCCTTGGTGCCCTTGACGATCACTTCACCGCTGTCCTTGGGGTCAGCGCCGAAGATAGACTTCAAAAGCTCGGTACGGCCTGCGCCCAGCATGCCGGCGATGCCCAGAACCTCGCCCTTATGTAAGTCAAAGCTGACATTGGAGAACTTGCCCTTGCGGGACAGGTTTCTGACTTCCATGACCACCTCGTCGGATGCCACGATATCGGCAGGACGACGGCGGATCTTGGTCTCACCAAACATCATGTCAATGATGCCCTGGTTGTTGATCTCATGGGTATTCACGGTGCCGATCAGCTGACCATCACGCAGAACCGTGATGGTATCGGTGATCTGGGGAATCTCATGGAGCTTATGGGAAATATATATAATGATGATATCCTGTTTTTTCAGCTCGCGGATAACATTAAACAGACATTCAACTTCATTGGATGCCAGAGAGGAGGTAGGCTCGTCCAGCATCAGTACCTTGGGATTGTAGCTCATAGCCTTGGTGATCTCAACCACCTGACACTGCCACATACTCAGACGGGAAACGATCTCCTTGGGATTGATCTTGACGCCCATCTTATCCAGCAGCTCTGCGGCCATGTGATTTGCCTTTTTCCAGTCGATCATGCCGTTCTTCTTAGGCATACGACCTAGGAAAATATTTTCCGCAACAGTCAGACTGGGAACCAGGGACATTTCCTGGTAAACAGTTGCGAAACCTTTGTTGTTTGCCTCAGTTGTGGAACTGAAGCTGAGTTTTTCATCATCCAGGAAGAATTCACCCTTTGTGGGCTTGATGGCGCCGGAGAAGCACTTGACCAAAGTGGACTTACCGGAGCCGTTCTTGCCGAGCAGGGCGTTCACCTTACCGCTCTCAAAAGAGACGGACACATCATCCAGCGCCAAACAGCCCGGATACTGCTTGGAGATGTGAGAGGTACGCAAAACGCTCATTAGACTCTCAACCTTTCATCATGCTCTGTGAAAACTTCACACACTTAAGCTTTCAAAAGGGGGGACCCCAACAGGGATCCCCCCTCTCTTCGTTTTATAAAACGTTATGTGTTTTTAAAACGGAAAACGGTTTGATTTAATTAGTTGATCTCTTCAAAACCGTTGTCAACACGCCAGGAGTTGACATGATCCTTGTCGCGGCAGGACAGAACGATGCCGTCCAGGTACTCGCACTTACCCTGAGTTGCAGAGTAGTCAGCACCCTGGATTGCAGCGATCAGAGCGGACATTGCCTTGTAGCCCTGGCCGTAGGGATCCTGAGCAACGACAGCCTGCAGGGGGCAAGCGTCGTCCAGAATCATGCTGGAGATCTGGTCGGAACCGTCGTGGCCGAAGACCATGACCTGCTCGGACAGGCCTGCGTTCTGGACAGCCATGGTGGAGCCGATGGTGCCGCCGTCGTTAACGGTGATGATGATGTCGGTCTCGGGATGAGCAGTCAGGATAGCGGAAGCGGTCTCCAGAGCGGTGTCCTGCAGCCATGCATCCTGGTCGGCAACGATGTTGTAGTTGACGCCAGCAGCATCCAGTGCATCCAAGTAGCCCTTAACGCGGTTGCCGGAGTTGTCGGGCAGCAGGGACTTGAACTGAACGATAGCGATGTTGACGGTCTCGGTGCCGTGCTTAGCCAGAATGATCTCAGCAGCTTCTGCGCCGACCAGCTGGCAGTTGGTGTAGTCGTCGGAGGTATAGCCTGCAACGATGAACTCAGCGTTGGACAGGTCGATGTTGGTCAGAGCGACCTTCATGCCCTGTTCGTCAGCAGCACGCAGTGCAGCGACGGAAGCGTCGGTGTTCAGGGGAGCGATGGCCAGGCCATTGACGCCCTGTGCCAGGTAAGTGTTGATCAGCTCAGTTTCCTTAGCCTGGTCATTGTTGGTGTTGTCGGTCAGGATCTTGACACCTGCGTCGTTAGCAGCGTCAACGTAGCCCTGGGTCAGCATGTTCATGAACTGGTCGTCCTGGAACACGATACCAGCAACAACGATCTCTTCAGCAGAGTCGTCAGCAGCGGGAGCATCGGCAGCGGGAGCGTCAGCAGCAGGAGCGTCAGCAGCGGGAGCGTCAGCAGCGGGAGCGCCGTTGCCGCCACAAGCAACCAGACCGATGACCATAACCAGAGCCAGCAGCAGTGCGATTAACTTCTTCATAATTTTTCCTACTTTCTTGAATTTTTTATACAAACAGCGATCGCCGTTAGTACCATAATGTAAGGAATTGTTCTGTCTTATTTTTAAAATGAATTTAAAAATAGAAGCCTATAAATTCCCTTTCGGGCTCACGGGGACATTCTAACATTTAGAACAAAATTTGTAAAGCATCCCACAGCAGCTTTTGGAGAAAGCTTTTCGTTTTCTGTTTTTTCAACAATTTTCGAACATCTATTCTGTGCATTATGTCCAATTATGTATGATTTACATTTCCTCTTCCTTTTTTCAGTCCAAGGAAAATAACCGCCCCTCTGGATAGTATGCTTCAGAGGAGCGGTCCATTTGTAATTATACCAAATCTTCCAGGCGCTGCTGCATCAATTCTCTTACCGCCGTACAGACCGCACCGTGGAGAAATACCTGAGCACCGAAGCTGCTCAGCTGCAGGTGTATATCGCTGTAATTATGGGGATAGCTGCGGCTGTGCACCATCTGAAAGGCCAGTTCTGCCAGCTGCGGTGACATATCCGCCAGGGGGCCGCCCAGGACGATCCTGGAGGGGCTGACCATGTGCACAACATCACAAATAGCCATGTTCAGATACTCCGCCGCTTTTAAAACAACGCCGTAACATACCGGATCCCCATCCCGGCTTCTGGCAAAAAGCTCCTCCAGGGTGATGTTCCCCGCGCCGGCCTGTGCTGCTGCCTCCAGAAGCGCCTCCTCAGAGATCATCGCCTCCAGACAGCCCTGGCTGCCGCAGCCGCATTTTCTGCCCCCGGGCTGCACCACAATATGGCCTACCTCACCGGCGCTTCCGTGGAATCCCAACAGAGGATTTCCGTTCAGCACCAGACCGCCACCAACGCCCATATGAAACAGGCCGATAAAAAACACAAATTCCTTATCATCCCCCGCGTCATATTCCGCCAGCGCCGCCGCATTAGATTCGTTCGCCACACGCACCGAAATCTGCAGCCGTTCCTCCAACATTTCCTGCAAAGGAACATTGCGCCAGTTGGGAAGATCCGGCGGCACAGTTATCAACCCAGAGTCCGCGTCCAGAGGACCGGGGGCTGCCACGCCCATGCCCACCAGTTTATCAAGGGGTACATTACGGCGCTGCACTAAGGCTCTGCTTTCCTCGGCAATGAGCTCCACCACCTGTTCCGGGGTGACGGTATTGTGGATGGGAACATCCGCAGAATCCACGATATTTCCCTGGAAGTCCGCCAGTCCCACCCGCAGACAACGGGTTGTCAGGCTGGCTCCCAAAATATAAAATGCGGTGGGATTCACATTCAGCATCAAGGCCTTACGTCCCTTTGAAGAGCCTGTGGCCAGACCCTCCTGGACAACGATGTTGCGCTCCAGCAGGTCGTTGGTGATATTGATGACTGTGGCCGCTGTAAGGCCCACCCTGTCCCGAAGCTCCGTCCGGGAAATGGGCCCCAGCTGCCGGATGGTATTGATAATCAGTTGGACATTATGCCGCCGCATGTCCTGACTGTTGATTTTTTGCATAGGTCAATCCGTGATCATGACTGCCTTGACAGCCGTGGCGCTCTCGTTCAGGAAGGCATGGATACCGGCAGGGGCATCCTCCAGACGGAAGCGGTGAGAGATCAGCGGCTTCACATCCACGATGCCTGCGTTCATCAGATCGATGCAGTGAGGGAAGTACAGAGCAGGAATGGCATTGGATCCCCGGATCTGCAGCTTTCGCAGATGTACCACATTGGAATCAAAGCTGACGATGGCAGCAGGACCGTAGCTGATACCCAAAAAGGCCACGATACCGCCTACATTACACACCTTGGTGGCCATATCGATGGTTCTGGGCGGTGTAGTGACCAGCACTCTGTCCACGCCGCCTCTGGGGAAGGGATAGGCGGTCAGATCGGTCTCATCGGTATAAATAATCTCGTCCGCGCCCATCTGCAGTGCCAGTTCTGCTTTTTTCTTGTTCTTCTTGTGCTCTGCCACATAGATCTTCCGGGCACCGGAGGCCTTTGCCATCTGTAAAGCCATCAGGCCGATGGCGCCGGCACCCATCAGCAGAATGTCATTACCCAGCTTGATGTCTGCGGTGAGGATCAGATCTGCTGCCACGCCCATGGGTTCCAGGAAGCAGGCTTCCTCATCGGTGAGCTTGTCAAAGGGTATACACAAAATGGCAGGCACCACGGTTCTTTCGGAGAAGCCCATGGCGGTATGGGCCATGTCCATATAGCTGGGGCCGTCGGTATCCCAGTCGGGACGGCCGTTCAGCACCACAGGATCCAGAGGATCAAAGGTAGAGGTCTCGATCACCACGCGATCGCCCACCTTCAGATGGGTGACACCGCTGCCTACCTCTTCCACAACGCCGGCAAACTCATGGCCAAAGGGCTGCCACTCTTCACCTGCATAGGCTGCCAGGATCTTATCATGTCCGCAGAAGCCGCAAGCTTTTACCTTGACGATGACTTCATCTGCATTGGGAGCACGCAGCTCCACATCCCGCACCTCAAACTGATTGGGGGCCTTTAAGTATACTGCTTTCATAATGGGCTCCTTTCTAATAGGAAATTATAAATTCAATTTATTATAACATTGTTATTGTAGCATGGCTTTTCTCCGCCGTCCATACTGTTTTTTGGAATTAAATCACATGAACACTACAGTTTGCGAAGCTGCCCAGATAGATTCCGTCCAGCCAGCAGTCAAAGGGGATCAGCCAGGTACCTTTTTCCGGAGCGGAAATATCAAAATGGCTCCAAATATCCCCGGACATGGTCTCCCCTTCCACCTGGGTACTTCCGGAGGTCAGTCCCAGAGTATGTACTGTGGCAGAAAGTTGGGTCTCCCCGGACCAGGGTAATCTGGGGCTTATCCGCACTTCATGACAGCCATGACCGGTGATCTGGACGCTTAATCGCAACGGCGCTCCCTGTGTCACCGTCTGTTCCATGGGCCATGCCCGCAGCCATTGACGGTCAATGCCGAAACCAATATCCCCGGGCAGCAGCTTCGCCAGAAGTTCCTCCCGCCGAGCCATGCCCTGCTCCAAAAATGTCAAATACGCCCCGTCATAAATAAAGGGTTCTGTTTGATGCTGATTGACCAGCTGGCTAATGCCGTATTTACGCAGCAGCTCCACACACAAGCCATAGCCCCGATGGACGCCGGTGAGATTCCGGTTTTCCGCACAGTAGTCATCCAGACCCGTGGGCGCAAAGCTGTCGCCGCACAGAAGCACCTTGTCTGTATCCTTCTGCACCAGAAGTCCGGCATGGGCAATGCACTGTCCCGGCAGGTGCAGCGCGGTCAGCGCAAAGCCCTCCCATTCCCAGGTGTGAGCATCCGGAACGACCTCAAATTTTACATTACAGTCCGGCAGCGCAGGCAGGAACCATGCCGCAGGCTGGCCGCAAACCTCCGCAACAGACGCAGTAGACAAAAGCGGGCAGTCAAACTCATGGACCAGCATCCAAACAGAATTCAGATGATCGTCATGGGCATGGGTGATCCAGCAGGCATCCAGATGGGAGATCTCTCCCTCTGCTGTCATTTTCAGCACCGCCTCCACCGCTTCCCGGTCACCGGCATCGATGAGAATCGCTCTGCCGGAGGGTGCTTTAAGCAGATAAGAGGTGGTCTCCCCGATCCGGCTCAGCCAAGCAGGATGCTGTCCCAGAGGTGCGGATACCGGTGGCTGTGTCAGTCCCATAGGCACTTCAAAGCCCGCATGGAACTCTGCCGGGAAGTAATAGCGCACTGCGCTGATGTCCACATAAGCCTTGGCATATTCCCGCAGCCGCTGTTCCAGCAGTGTCAGGCAGGCAATAGGATCATTTTCCACCGGCCCATAAGCGGGGACCAGCTTATGGGGATTTGCCTTTTTCAGTTTTTCCATACCCCGGCACCAATCCACCAGACCTGCCAGATAGCCGTGATACCCCATCATGTCGGGCAGCGCCTTCTGAAAACTGCACAGTTCCGGAATCCTGCCGCCTGCCATGGCCAAGGCACCGCAAAATACCAGCACCTCTGCGTCAGCTTCCACCACATAGGCGCAGTCGCCGTGGGACAGCGCGCCAAAGACCACGGGAGTGATCTTCAGTCCGTGCCAGCAGATCACTTCCCCGTCCTGTAAGATCCGGTCTGCCTGAATGCTTTCAAAGGGTGAGAAGCGGTCCGGGATGCATTCATACCGATGGTATTTTCCGTGGCTGGTCGTCCACACCTTACCGGCGTTCTCCAGCAGCTTTGCCTCCGGCGCAGTAGCCCAGACCGGCGGGCAGTCTCCCTGCCAGCGGGTAATACCGCCGGCATGGGCACGGCGGTGCTGGGTCAGCAATGTCCCATCCACGGTGTGAATACCGATTTTTTGCAGCTCCCCGGCAGCATCCACATCCCAGGGAAATTCCGGACAGTCCAACAGAAGACCATGGCCATCCCGAACCAGGATACCCCCGGTAACGCTGCCCTTCCATAAATACACGCTGTTTGTCAGTTGTTTCATAGGATCACCCTCTGTACTTTCCCGGTGAAATACCGGTAATGCGTTTAAACACCTTACTGAAATTGCTTTGATCGGAGAACCCCATAGCCGCCGCGATGTCCGCCAGGGAATAATCCGAGTGCAGCAACAGCCGTTTGCTTTCCTCCACCCGAACCTGATTCACATATTCCCGGAAGCCTGTACCCACGACCTTGTGGAACAGGGTGGAAAAATGATTGGGGGATATGCCCACTTCCTCCGCCACGCTGGCCAGGGTCAGGTCCTGCATATAGTTGGCGCCGATGTACTGCAGCGCCTTGCGTACATGGGGATTGCCGCCATCCTTGCGGATAAACATGGCATCCATAAAGCTGACCACCACATCCTGCAGCAGGTAGCACAGATCCTCTACGCTCTGCTGATGGTTGATCCGGGTCAGAAACTGGCTGTTCAGCGCATATATGCGCTCTGCTTCGCCGCCGCCGTCAATGGCCACACGGGATAACAGTGTAGTCAGTTCCATAGCCCGCAGGTGGACCATTTCCAGCTTGGCGCCCTCGCTGAACAGCACATAGCCCAGCAGTTCATTCAGAAGCGCTTTGGCCTCCTGCACACTGCCGGTACGCACCTTCGCCAGAAGCTGATCCTCCTTCTCATGGAAAAAGTCCTGAGAGATGTCTGCCTTCTGTTCTTTATAGCGCTGGATGGCCTCATTAATTCTGGACTGCTGATACAGCTTCTCCTGGCTTTGCAGCAGCAGCGCACGCTCCGCTGGCATAAGCGGCGACAACAGATGCTCCAACAGCCGGCTCAGCTGATTGACCCGTGTAGGCGCAATGACTGGAAGGCCGGGAAGCTCGTCGTAAAGCTCCAAAGAAAGGACCGGGGTAAGCTTGTGCTTTTCCGTCAGATTGGCGATGAGGGTGCTGTCCGGTTTGTCCATTAGAAAAGGCCCCAATATGATACAGCCCAGAAGTTCCCCTTGATGCAGCAGCGGAAACGCAATGTGGTTCAAGTCTGCATGGCAGGAAAAAATATAGGGCTGGCCTAACTTTTTTGCCTGCTGTCCTGCCTGCAGGCACACCGCAAGGCAGCCTTTTCCCGGGAACAGGTTCCTTTGCAGCAGTCTGCAGTACCGCGGACTTTCGCCAAAGGTCATCAGGTGCGCGCCGGTACTGTCGATGAGATGGATCGTCAGTTGAGTGAAATCATGCAGGTTCTCCAGAACTGCTTTGAGCCGTTCCTTTGGAACTCTGGAAAATAATTCTGTATGCATTTTTCTACCTCGTAATTATTAACAACAAATCGTAATTATTGACAATACTTTTTCCCATATTATTACTATACTATATTCAGAATCAAAAAACAATAGGAGGAATTATCATGATTTTACAGGAAATTTCCAAGCAGCTGCAGGCCGGCAAGGCCAAGGATGTCAAGATACTTGTTCAGCAGGCCATTGACCAGGGTTATTCTCCTCAGGACATTCTGGATAACGGTCTGCTCCACGGAATGGACATCATCGGCGAAAAGTTCAAGAAGAATGAGGTTTACGTTCCCGAAGTTCTTGTGGCTGCCCGTGCCATGAGCCACGGTACCGCCGTCCTGAAGCCCCTGCTGGTGGGTGAGGACATGAAGTCCGCCGGCAAGGCATGCATCGGCACCATCCAGGGTGACCTGCACGACATCGGCAAGAACCTGGTAAAAATGATGATGGAAAGCAAGGGCTTTGAGGTCATCGACCTGGGCACCAATGTTGCCCCCCAGACCTTCATCGACACCGCCATCAACGAAAACTGCCAGCTCATCTGCATCTCCGCTCTGCTGACCACCACCATGAATGTGATGGAAGATGTTGTTAAGGCCGCAGATGCTGCCGGTATCCGTGACAAGGTTAAGATCATGGTTGGCGGCGCTCCTCTGACCACCGGCTTCGCACAGAAGATCGGTGCCGACGCCTACACGCCCGATGCCACCACCGCTGCTGAGACTGCACTGCAGTTCTGCACCAACTAAAGAGGAAGCACTATGAATGTAAGCAAGCTTCTGTGGGATGCTTCCTGTCCAGATTCCCGCCGGGCGCTCCCCATTCTCTCCTTCCCTGCCGCCCAGAAGCTGGGTGTAACTGTGGAAGAACTGGTCAAGAATTCTGAGCTGCAGGCCAAAGCCATGGCTCTGGTGGCTCAGGAGACCGACACCGTTGCGGCTGTGAGCCTCATGGACCTTTCCGTGGAGGCAGAGGCTTTCGGTGCCCAGGTATGCTACTTCACCGACGAAGTTCCTGCCGTTGTGGGTCAGCTGGTTTCCGATATGGAGGAGGCTGAAAAATTGGCTGTTCCCACCCTGGATGCAGGCCGCGCCACTGTGTGCGTGGAAGGCATTCGTCTTGCCAAAGAGCGGATCGCCCACAAGCCTGTTCTGGCGGGTATGATCGGTCCTTATTCCCTGGCCGGCCGTCTTATGGATGTGACGGAAATTATGTACATCTGCTTTGACGAGCCTGAGGCTGTCCACGAGGTGCTGAATAAAGTCACAGAATACCTGATTCGCTACGCCGGCGCCATGAAGCAGGCCGGTGCCGACGGCATTGTGATCGCCGAGCCTCTGGCCGGTATTCTCAGCCCGGATATGGCGGCAGAATTCTCCCATCCCTATGTCAAGCGTATCGTAGATGCGCTGCAAGCGGAAGATTTCGCCGTGATTTATCACAACTGCGGTAACTCGGTTTCCAGTATGCTCTCCGGCATCTTTACCATTGGCGCAACTGCCTACCACTTCGGCAACGCCGTGGACATGGCCTTTGTGATGGAAAACACCCCCGCAGATGTGCTTTGCATGGGTAATGTGGATCCTGCTGCCCAGTTTGTTCAGGGCACACCCGAAAGCATGACTGCCGCAGTCGCAGAACTGCTGTCAAAATGCGGTGGCTACAAAAATTATGTGGTTTCATCCGGCTGTGACATTCCTTTCCATGCCCGGTGGGAAAACATCCAGGCATTTTTCGACGCACTGAAGAATTAAACCGACATACTACACGGAGGTTTCTATGATCCTTTCCAAATTTGAAGTTTTGTCCCCGGAGGAGATCCGCAAGGTGCATGCCGTCTCCTTGAAGGTTATGGAAAACTGCGGTCTGAAGATCACCTATGGACCTGTGCAGGATCTTTTGGAAAACGCCGGTGCTGATGTGGACCGGGAAAGCGGTATCTGCAAAATCCCCTCCGCTCTGGTGGAGAAGTGCATCGCTTCCGTCCCCCGGGAATTTGATCTTTATGACCGGCAGGGCAACAAGGTCCTGCGTATCGGCAACGGCACGCCCTGCTGTGCCTCCGGTCACAATGCTGTATTCTGCATGGACTCCACCTCTCCCCAGCGGCGGTATGCAATACTGCGGGATGTGGAGGAATTTGGCATCATATCCCAGTGGTGCGAGAGCATCGATATGGTGGGTGTGCCGCTGAATCCGCAGGATGTAAACGCAGCCAGTACGCTGCTGCATGCAACAAAGGCACTCTTTGAAACCACCACCAAGCCGCTGTTTCTTTCTACGGAAAGCTGTGAGGTTGTAGAAAGTCTGATCCGGATGATGAAGGCCGTGGCAGGCACCGAGGATATCGGCTCCAGGCCCAATGCCATCATCCAGCTCTCCCCCTCCAGTCCTCTGTTCTGGGATTCCAGCGTGGCTGCGGGTGTGCTGGCCTGTGCCCGGGATCGGGTACCCCTGAACATTCTGCCCGAGCCTATGAGCGGTGTCAGCTCTCCCTACTCTGTGGCAGGTCTGCTGACAGAGCATAACATTGAGCTGCTCAGCGGTGTTGTGATCTCCCAGCTTGCCGCACCGGGAACACCGGTGATCTACGGCAGCTCCTGGACTACATACGATATGCGCTACTCCGCCGCGCTCATTGGACGGCCCGAGTCTGCGTTGCTTACCATTGCCGGCTGCCAGATGGCCCGGTTCTACAACATGCCCTCCCATACCACCGCTACCAATTCCGACAGCAATGCCATGGATCAGCACCAGGGATGGGAATCTGTGATTAACAACTTTACCGCCATGAACTCCGGTAACGACATCGTGATGAATTCCGGTATGTTCGCCTGCGGTCTGACCACCGCTCTTGAGCAGCTGATTCTGGACAATGAGGTAAACCGTATCATCAAGCGGCTTATGAAGGGTATTTGCATCACAGAAGATTCCCTTGCCGCAGAAAGCATTATGGAGGTGGGTCCCGGAGGAAACTTCCTTATGGAGGATCTGACTCTGGAGAACCTTTATACCGACGAATTCTGGAATCCCACCATTTCCATCAATACCCGGTATGACGCCTGGATGGAAAAAGGCGCTCCCACCGTGGACAAGCTGGCGGGTGAAATGGTAAAGGATATTCTGGCTGCGGGCAACAGCGTGCCTCTGGACGGTGCCCTGTCTGCCGCCCTTGCGGCGATCATTGCGGAATTCGAGGCTTCCTGCACCAAATAATCCTACGGAGGACTGTTTCATGGATAAAAAGCTCATAGATCTGGCCATTTCCTGCGGTGCCGACGGGGCAGCATATCTGCCCGGCAGCGCCCTGGTCACAGACCCGGTATTCCGCCGGATCTGCGAGGGCAACGCCTGCGGCAAGTTCGGCAGATGCTATATGTGTCCTCCGGACATCGGTGATGTGGAGGATCTGATGGAACAGGTGCACCGGTATCCTCACGCTGTGCTTTACCAGACCGTGGGTAAACTGGAGGACAGCTTCGATTTTGAAGGCATGATGGCCGCCGGCTACGCCCACAACATATGCTCTCAGCGCATCCGGAAACAGCTGGAGGGACAGCTTCCCGGCCATCTGCATCTGACCGGCGGCGGCTGCCATCTGTGCATGCGGTGCGCCAAGGAAGACGGACTCCCCTGCCGGCATCCCGGAGAGGCACTTTCCTCTCTGGAAGGCTACGGTATCGATGTTTACCGCACCTCCTTAGCAACCAATCTCAAATACATCAACGGTGAAAACACCGTTACCTATTTTGGCATTATTTTGTTTGGCGAACTGTAAAGGAGCAAAGCCATGACCAGTCGTGAAAGAATCATCCGCACCCTGCGTTTTGAAAAGCCTGATCGTCTGCCGGTCCATTTCTGGACTCTGCCTGCCACCTATCTGCGGTATCCGGATCTGGACGAGCAGCTGTCCCCTGTTCCTCAGGACATCGCCTCCGTTGTAAGCTTTCTGGATATGTCCGCTGATCCCCGTACCTACGAAAAGGGTACCTATGTGGATGAATGGGGCAGTCAATGGCTGGTGCTGCAGCCCGGCATGGTTGGCGAAGTAAAAGGGCCCGCATTGGACGATGATGATCTGGTGCCATCCTATGTGCCCCCCATCGAACTGTTCCAAAACGGTTTTGAGCACAATCGCCCCCAGCTGGAGGCACAGATCAAAGAATTACGGCGAAAGGATCTCTTTATCAACGGTGGCTGGATCAGCCTGTTCGAGCGGATGCAGTTTCTCAGAGGCACGGAAAACCTTTACTGTGACATTGCCCTGGATGCTCCGGAATTTTATGCGCTACGGGACCTTGTGATGGAATATTTCCATGCCTATCTGGACAAATGGCTTCAGATGGATGTGGATGCCATTGTCTTCGGTGATGACTGGGGCTCCCAGCGGGCACTGCTGATCTCCCCCGCCCACTGGCGCAAGCTCTTCAAGCCCTGTTATAAAGAACTCTTTGATCGTATCAAGGCCGCCGGAAAATACGTGTTCTTCCATTCGGACGGCTACATTCTGGATATTTACGAGGATCTGATCCAGTTGGGCGTGGATGCCCTTAATTCCCAGCTTTGGTGCATGGGACTGGATAATGTCACCCCTTATGCCGGACGGATCACCTTCTGGGGTGAGATCAGCCGTCAGGATACCTTACCCACCGGCACGCCGGAGGATGTTCGCCGTTGTGCGGAAGAAATGAAAAATAAATTGTACCGCAACGGCGGTCTGATCGGTCAAAGCGAGATCGGTCCGGATGTACCCCGTGAAAATATACAAACCTTGATTCATAGTTGGAATCCATAAACAAAGGATTATTGATATGGCAATTTTATCTATCTGGTCAAAGGGCAGCTGCAAGGAAATCTCCTTTACTGCCCCTCAGCCCTTACATACGGTACTGGAGCAGGCAGGATTTCCCGGTCTGCGGCCCTGCGGCGGTCTGGGTAAATGCGGCAAATGCGCTGTGACCCTGTCCGGTGAAATCTCCCAGCCAAACGCAGCCGAGGAGGCTGCCGGCTGCCGGCTTGCCTGCCAGGCGCAAATATTGGGTGACGCCCAGGTCTTTCTGCCCAATAGCATATCTCTGGAGCAGATCCAGACCGAGTCTGCAGTAACCCTTTCTCTCACCCCCGGCCGCACCGGCATCGGTGCCGCTGTGGATATTGGTAGTACCACTGTGGTGCTGCGGCGCTATGATTTAGCTACCGGTCACATTCTGGGACAGGCTGCCATGCTCAACCCACAGACCGCTATCGCGGCCGATGTGATGAGCCGTATCGGTGCCGCCATGGAAGGAAAGCTCTCCGTCCTGCAGACGCAAATTACCGATGCGCTTTCCCTGCTTTTAAAGCAGGCGGGCAGTTCTGCGGATGTAATGGTCCTCACCGGCAATACCACCATGCTGTATCTGCTCACCGGCAGAGACCCCGCTTCCCTTTCCCGGGCACCCTTCCATGCCGACACACTTTTCGACTGTCACACCACTGTTCTGGGCATCCCTGCCTACCTCCCCCCCTGCATGAACGCTTTTGTGGGTGCGGACATCTCCTGTGCCGTACTGGCCAGCGACATGTGCCGCCACAAGATCGCGCTTCTGTGCGACATCGGCACCAACGGTGAGATCGCCCTGTGGAAGGACGGTGTGCTTTATGTCACCTCCACTGCCGCGGGACCTGCCTTTGAAGGCGCGCTGATCAGCTGCGGCTGCAGCAGCATCCCCGGCGCCATCGACAAAGTCTTTGCGGAACACGGCACGCTCCGCTGCCATACCATCGGTGAAAAAGAAGCCGTGGGCATCTGCGGCAGCGGTCTGATCGATGCCGTGGCAATGCTCCTACAGGAGGAGATCATGGACGAGACCGGCGCTCTTGATGAGGATGTTGAACTGGCGCCCGGTGTTACGCTCCTGCAAAAGGATATACGGGCGCTGCAGCTGGCAAAGGCCGCCATCGCGGCAGGTATCCAAACCCTTCTGGAGGGTTCCAAAACCATATGCGATGACATTGAGGTCCTTTACCTCGCCGGTGGTTTCGGCAGTCATTTGAACATCGCCAGCGCCGCTGCCATCGGTCTGATCCCCCGGGAACTGGAACAAAAGGTACAGGTCATCGGCAACGCCGCTCTGGCAGGTGCCTGTCAGCTCCTTCTGGACGAAGGCAGTCTTGCCGTTGTCCGTAAGATCGCAGATTCTGCGCAGCACTATAATTTGGGAGGTAATCCCGTCTTCAACGAGTACTATATGGAGCAGATGCTCTTTCCTTATAACGATTAAAGGAGGAAACGAAAGTGACCCATCTTGAAAGAGTACAGGCCGTCCTTCAGGGACGCCAGCCTGACCGTGTGCCTGTCATTCCCCAGTGCTTCATGTTCAGCGCCCAGGAATACGGCTACAACATCGGACAGATCAACCGCAACCCCCGCCTCATGGCAGAAGCCCATGCGTTTTGCCAGGAAAAGTACGGCTACGACGGCTGTGTCATCGACTTTGACGATGCCTCCCTTGCGGAAGCATGCGGTGCCAAGGTCATCTACCGTGACGACGCCGTTGCGGCAGTAGATGAGCATACGCCCCTTCTGACCGATCTGCGGCAGGTTGACGATCTGGTTCTGCCCGAGCCCGAGAAGTCTCCCCGACTGTGCATGTGGATGGAGACCGCGCAGCGGCTGATGGAAAAGGTCGGCGATCATGTTTTCGTGCTGGGTCGTGCCGACCAGGGTCCCTTTGACCTGCTGACACTGCTGCGGGGCCCCCAGGAGTTTATGATGGATCTGATCCTTGAGGACGAAGAAGTGGTGCATCACGCCCTTCAGTGGGCCACCGAGGCACATATCCGTTTCGCCAAGGCTATGCGGGATCTGACCCACTGCACCAGTATGGGCGATTCCTACGCCGGCCCCAATCTGATCTCCCCCGCCATGTACCGGCAGTTTGCCCTGCCTTATGAAATTCAGGTAGTCAACGCCGTCCAAACTGAGGACAAGCCCTACTCTGTCCACATTTGTGGCGACACGAATCTGATTATGGCAGATATGGCCACCAACGGCGCAAGACTGCTGGAGGTGGACTGGCAGGTGGATATGGGCAAGGCACGCCAGCTTCTGCCCGACAATGTGACCATCATGGGCAACATCGACCCCAGCGATCCTCTGGTTCTGGGTACTCCCGAGCAGGTTCTTGCCAAGGCCAAGAACATTATTGAGACTACCGGCGGTAAGGGTCTGATCCTCAGCTCCGGCTGCGCTATGGGTCCCAATACCAAGCCCGAAAACATGCGGGCTATGATCGAAGCTGCCAAGCTGTACGGCACATTTGAATAAACTGTAAAGCATCCGTAACTGCTTCTGTTACGGGCGCTTTTAGAAGTATTCAGTAGCATATTGGAATTTCCTGCACTTACCCCTTGTTTTTTTCCGTATTGGCGGTTATAATAGGCCAAGAATATTAACAGGAGGTCATATTATGGCTGTTAAAATTGAAAAAACCACCATCATCGGCGATGTTCTGGACATTGCTCCCCAGGCCGCTCCCCTGTTCTTTGCCATCGGCATGCATTGTCTGGGCTGCCCCTCTTCCCGGGGTGAAACTGTTGAGGAAGCCTGCATGGTACACGGCGTGGACTGCGAGCCCTTCCTGGCACAGCTGAATCACTTCCTGGAAGCATACGAAGCTTCTCAGGCAGAGCAGAAGTAAAAACCAGGGGCGGATATCCATCCGCCCCTGGTTTCTATGGAGGAACACTTATGCACCTTCCCTTATCCCGGCGGCTGCAGGTCTGCTGTAATTTCATATCCCCCGGTGACCGGGTGGCGGATATCGGCTGCGACCACGGGTACCTGGGAATCCACCTGCTTCTCTCCGGTGTCGCCCGGAGTGTCATCGCATCCGATATAAACGAAGGTCCGCTGCAGAGTGCTGTGATCAATGCGGAAAAATACGGTGTCCGGGGAAAAATGACCTTTTTCCTTTCCAACGGTGTACAGAATATCCCCCGGGATTTCGATGTGATGGTCTGCGCCGGTATGGGTGCGGATACCATGGTATCCATTTTGGAGGCTGCGCCATGGCTGAAGGATAAACGGTATCGGCTGGTATTACAATGCCAGTCCAAAACACCTATGCTGCGGCAATATCTGTCGGAGCAGGGTTGGCATATCGCAGAGGAGACGGTTCTCCGGGATGGGCGGTTTTTGTACACAGTGATGGAAGTATGGTATCAGCCGGACTACCCCAAGCTGACGCCGGGCGAACACTACTTCCCCCCTGCCCTTATGGAAAACCCGGCAGCGGAACTGCCGGAATACTTTCAACGTATTCTCTTCAGTTTGAACAGAGCCGCTAAGTACCAAAGCGAGCCTTATATCCTGCGGGCATTGGAAGAGCTGAACGAACTGGCCGGGGAACACCCCTGGCTCAAGGAGGAACACCATGACAACTGTTAAAGCTATTTTTGATTTTATCAATACGGTCGCACCCCCGCATATGAAAGAGAGCTGGGATAATGTGGGCCTGAATTGCGGCCGCATGGACAAGGAAGTAAAGACGGTGTTGGTTGCCTTGGATCCCTTTATGCATGTCTGCAAGGAAGCTGTTGATATCGGTGCTGACCTGCTGGTCACACACCACGCCCTCATTTGGCAGCCCGGCTTTATAACCGATCAGACTGCTCAGGGACGGAATGTGCTGTTTCTGATTGAACACGGTATTCCCTGCATCAACGCCCATACCAATCTGGATTGCGCTCCCGGCGGTGTCAACGATGTTCTGGC
>JAZUMW010000130.1:0-1670 GCA_045603825.1 Faecousia sp. | reverse complement strand
GTACAGAACGTCTTCCACACGGTGTTCGATAATGATGACGGCGCAGCCGGTGCGCTTCTGGATCTCATCGATGAGCACGATGGCCTGCTTGCCGGTAGCCGGGTCCAGATTGGCAAGAGGCTCGTCAAACAGCAGCACATCTACCTGCCCCACCATAACGCCGCCAAGACCAACACGCTGCTTCTGACCGCCGGAAATTTCGTGGGGCGCATGCTTCAAAACCCGCTTTACATCCACCAGCTCTGCGATCCGTTCCACTTCCCGGTGCATTTCTTCCGTGGGGATGCAGTCATTTTCCAGAGAGAAGGCAATATCCTCTGCAACCGTCAGACCGATGAACTGACCGTCAGAGTCCTGCAAGACCGTACCCACGATCTTGGAAAGACCGAACAACCCCAGCTTCAGAGCATCCTGACCGCCAATGGTCAGCTTACCGGTAGCCTTGCCGGGATAAGAATTGGGCACCAGACCGTTGATGCAATGGGCCAGGGTGGATTTTCCGCAGCCGGAAGGGCCAGCGATCAGGACCTTTTCGCCCTTGCGGATCTGCAAATTGATATCATAGAGGGTCGGCTCCGCCTGGGCAGTATATTGGAAGCCAAAATCCTCAAAGGAAATAATCGCCTCGTTTTCCAATGGATCTTCCTCCTATGAAGAAAGGCAGGCACAGGGCCTGCCCTTCAAAATGTGTATCATTACTCCTTGGTCAGGCTACCGGCCTTGGTCTTAGTGGCTGCGTAAGCAACACACAGAAGGCTGCCCACGATGGCAGTGGTGACAGCGTTACCGACTGCGGACATCAAACCCTGGGCGAACAGCTTGTCCAGAGGCTCATTGTAGATCAGAATGTCCAGCACAGGTGCCACAGCGCCCCAGCAGATGACGTGGGATACGATCTGGCCGATGTTGAACTTGATCAGGCCCTTCTTGCCCATTTCTGCCTCGTCCATCTTCAGCAGCTTGGCTGCAAAACCAACCAGCAGACCGAATACGGCAGAAGCGATGACCCAGCTCCACCAAACGCCCCAACCGAAGCTGAAGTCGATGAGGGCATGGCCGATAAAGCCGATCAGTGCACCGGCCACAGGGCCATAAACGATGGCCATGAATGCCAGCAGGCCGTACTGGGTGGAAATGTTCACATTGGGAACAGGGCTGGGAATGGCAACGAAACGGCCCAGAACAAAGAACAGAGCAGCGCCAATGCCGATGGCCACGATGGATTTTACGGAAAACTTCTTCATTGTTTCTACCTCCATAATCTTTATATTTCAGGCAAACGCCAAAAATACATTAGAAGAATCCCTTAAAGGGTTCAATTCGGATCCGCCAGGAGTTGCCGGTGCCAACATTATAAGCCCGGGCAAAGGAACCCTGGTTGATGGCAACCGCCACACAGTCCAGGCTGTTCACATAGGCCAGTGCTTCACCCACATAGACATCAGCAAAGCTCTTGCCGAATAGGATGATATTCCGGTAAACGCAGCGGGTGTCATTCTCTATGGTAATGCTGACGCGGTCGCCGTACTTAATGCCGGTTTCCAGGAACAGAGTGCGGGGAATATTCGTCCAGAGGCTGCCGAAGCGGACGTCCAGCACGTCGATGGTACCGCAGGCGGCATTGCCTTCGATATAAGGCTCCACGATGGGCAGGCTCACCATAGAATCCG
>JAZUMW010000129.1:0-11317 GCA_045603825.1 Faecousia sp. | reverse complement strand
AATGCTGCTTGGTTCCCCACCTGACATGGTTCACGGGATTCCGTTGCGCAGGACCGTTCCTTCAACACCGCTTACACAGGCCGGACGGCACTCAAACTCACCCGGGTGTGGGGATTCATCCCCGCTATAGCGGATTGCAGGCAACAGGGCACCGCTAACTCCCCGACTAGTGCGACCTTGTTATAAGCCGGTCCGCTATAACAAGGTTAATATGCTATTAGTTGATCTTGGACTCGATAAAATCAGCCAGTTCCTGGAAGGTGGAAATGTTCTGGTCGTCAACTTCCAGTTCAATACCCAGATCATTTTCCAGATCCATCAGCATTTCGACCACATCCAAAGAGTCGATGCCCAGGCTTTCAAAGGTGCTTTCGGGAGTAATCTTGCCGGGCTCAATCTCCAGCTGCTGTACAGCATAAGAAACAAGTTTCTCGTACATTCTCTTTTACCTCCATATCGTAGTGTTTCGATACCTTATGTATTTTAGTATATGCCGGTGCTTTTGTCAATCAAAGTTTTTTACACCCGTACCCGCGGCATAGGCCGTGGCCCAGGCGATCTGCAGGTTAAAGCCACCGGTATAGGCATCGCAGTCAATGATCTCACCGGCAAAATGCAGTCCGGAAACCAGTTTCGATTCCATGGTTTTTGGATCAATCTCCGAAACCTTGATGCCGCCGGAGGTGATGATTGCCTCAGCAACGGGGCGCTTGCCGGTAATCTCAACAGAAAAGCCTTTCAACAGCTCCACCAGGGCTCTGCGCTGTTCCTTTTTGAGGGAATTGGCCTGCAGTTCACCGGGGATCTCCAATCGGCGCAGTACCACCGGGATCATGGAACGGGGCAGCAGATCTGTCAGCGCATTTTCCATGGTACGGTTGCGGTACATCTCCAGATCCCGGAGAATCCGGTCATTCAGCTTTCCCTCGTCAAGAGCCGGTTTCAGGTCAATGACCAGTTTACAACCCTCCCCATTCAGGTGGGCGCTGGCGCTGAGTACCGTGGGACCGGAAACGCCAAAATGGGTAAACAGCAGTTCACCAAAGTCCTTATACAGAACCTTGCCTTTGGCATTCAATAGTTTTACTGCCACATTTCTAAGGCTCAAGCCCTGCATATCATGGCAGTCATGACCTGCAGTTTCCAAGGGAACCAACGACCCCTGGGCAGGGATCACCGTATGTCCCAGCGCCTGAGCCATGGCATAACCGTCACCGGTGGAGCCGGTGGCCGGATAGGATATGCCGCCGGTTGCGAGAATCACTGCCTTTGCGCTGATGGTTTCCTTATCTGTTCTGACGCCAGACACCGCAGCATCCTTTGTGAGGATCTCACGGACACGGCCGGTTCTGACCTGCACATGGGCGTTCTGCAGCTCCCGCCGGAGGCAGTCCAGCACGGAAACCGATTTGTCGCTCACGGGAAAGACCCGGTTTCCCCGTTCCGTTTTCAGCGGGCAGCCGCTTTTTTCAAAAAATTCCATCACCTTGTCCGGCGGACAGGCATCCATGGCGCTATACAAAAACCTTCCGTTTCGGGGAATGTTGCGAAGGACCTCTTCACCGGGGCAGTTGTTGGTCACATTGCAGCGACCCTTTCCGGTAATGAGCAGTTTTTTCCCCAACCGGTCATTGGCTTCCAGAAGCAGCACCCTGCCTCCCTGTTTTGCAGCTGTTATGGCGGCAAACATCCCCGCCGGGCCACCACCAATAACAATCACATCATAGGTCATGAATTTTCAACCTGCTTTTCATAAACATTATATTCTTCCCAGACCCGCTCCAATGTATCAAAGGTTTTGGAAAGCTCCTGTTCCCGTCCGGAGGCCAGGGCAACGATCAGCGCATTGACAACACTCAGCGGTGCCACCAGTGTATCCACCAGGGAAACCATATCACTCTTGGCTACCAGAACCCAGTCACTATTCTGTCCCAAAGGCGACAAATTACTGTTGGTGATGCCCACGATCCGGGCACCAATGCTGCGGCAGTACTGAACACCCTTCACGGTGGATGCGGAATACCGGGGGAAGCTGAATGCAATTACAACATCCTCCTGATTCACATTCACCAGTTTTTCAAACATCTCACTTTCACCAGAAGCAGTAACGGTGTGAATGTTGTCAAACATATAATTCAGATAATATCCCAGGAAATTGACCAGCACCGAGGCAGAACGCACACCGATAATATAAATACGCCGTGCCTTCAAAATCGCTTCCACCGCGTTACGAAAAGCCTCCCGGCTTACCGTCTCGTTGGTCTGCCGCAGCTTTTCCGCATCTGCCTGCAGAACGGTGGACAGCACATCCTGATCACCGATCCGGTCATTGGCCACACCGATGCGCTGTACGGATGTCAGCCGGTTCAAAACCATCTCCTGCATGGCTTTCTGCATGCTGGGATAGCCGTCATAGCCAAGCTCCACCGCAAAGCGAACCACCGTGGATTCAGAAACGCCCACGGCCTTGCCCAGACGGTTGGCAGTCATAAAAGCCGCCTTGTCATATGATTCCGTAATATATGCGGCGATTTTCCGCTGGCCTTTGGAAAAAGTGGGGCCAAGGGTCTCCAGAAGCTTTAAAATATCCTCGTTCATAATTTCCTCCCCCTAAAAACATTCTGCCTTCATGGTATCAAAAACCTGAACTTTTTGCAAGTGTCGGGAGGTAAAATTGCAAAATTATTTCTTAAGAGCCACAACCTCAGCCTCGGTGAGGTAGCGCCATCTACCTGAAGGCAGCTCTCCCAGTTCCAGACTGCCCTCTGCTACGCGGACAAGGCGCTCCACATTCATGCCTGCCATGGCGCACATTCTGCGAACCTGCCGGTTTCTGCCTTCATGTATGGTCACCAGCAGCTGTGCCTTGTCTCCGGGCTGACGCTGCAGCAGCACCTGGGGCGGGCAGATGGTATAGCCGTCCAGGGTCACCGGCTGCTTCAGCCGCTGCAAGCCTTCTTCCGTATACCCGGTCACCGTTACCCGGTAAGTTTTATTGATCTCGTGCTTCGGGTGCATCAAAAGATTGGCGAACTCCCCATCATTTGTAAAAAGCAGTAATCCCTCTGAGTCCATATCCAGGCGTCCCACAGGATACACCCGCACACCGCAGTCCGCCACCAGCTGGGCGGCATTTTTTCTGCCCTTTTCATCGGACAGAGTCGTTACATAGCCCCTGGGCTTATGGAGCAGTATGTACACAAACCCCTCCCGGGACGGGAGCGGTTTCCCGTCCACAAGGATGCAATCGGTATCGGGATCGGCGCTGTCGCCCAGATTACAAATCTGTCCGTTGCAGGATACTCTGCCGGCAAGAATCATTTCCTCTGCTTTGCGCCGGGAGGCAACGCCCCGGGCAGACAGAATTTTCTGCAAGCGCTCTTTCATAATTCCCTTCCTCCAAATAATTTCTGCCAAAAAGAAGGCTCCGGCGCCTTCTCCTGTTCTACTGTTAAGCCGTAAAGCAACGGGATCTTACCTACTACCCTCCCCTGAAGGCATATATAGGCATAGCCCGCCGGCTGTCCCTGTACCACCGGCGCATAAACAAATCCCGGACCGGAAATGACGATCTCCGGCTGTTCCTGTTCTGCCAGCGCATAGGAAAAATTCTCCCCCGCAAGGAGTGTTACTGTGCCCGCTTCTCCTCCGGCAATCTCCACAGTGGCAAGAGTCTCACCTTTTATCACCACCTGCCGGACACTGTACCTGGAAAACCCCTCCTCCAAAAGGAACTTGTGATCCTGCCAGTCACTAGGGGCGTTAATGGTCACCGCCACCAACCGTCTGCCCTGGCGGACAGCGCTGGAAACAAGTATCCGTCCCGCCGCTTTGGTATAGCCGGTTTTTATACCGTCAGCACCCTCCACCTGCCAGAGCAATTTGTTGTGATTTGTCAGACTGCGGCTCCCCACCGTCACGGATTTTGTGGATACTGTCCGGGCAAAAATGGGGTTTTCCATGGCATAGGCCGCAAGAACCGCCATATCCCGGGCAGTAGAATAGTGGCCCGGAGCATCCAGTCCGTGAGGATTCACAAAATGGCTGCTGTCCATACCCAGGCGGTGTGCCTTATCGTTCATCAGCTGGGCAAAGCCCTCCACCGTTCCACCGCAATAAATAGCCAGAGCCACAGCCGCATCATTGCCGCTGCGGAGCATAAGGCCGTAGAGCAGCTCCTGTACGGTGAGAATCTCCCCTTCCTGCAGGTACATGGAGGAGCCCTCGATGCCCACGGCTTCCTTAGGGATCGCCATCCGATCCAGAACATTACACTGCTCGCAAACCACCAGCGCTGTCATGATCTTGGTGGTGCTGGCGATCAAACTCTGCGCATCTGCCTGCTTTTCATAAAGCACTCTGCCCGTCTGCGCATCCATCAAAATGGCGCTTTGGGCAGAGATAGCCTGCGCCCTGCAGGGAAAAAACAGGACGGCAGCCAGCAAAGCAGCTGCCATCCCGGCAATTCTTTTTTTCACATCCATCACCCAGGGATAGTGTTTCCCGGGAAATGGGAATTATTCCGCTTTCTTCTCCATTCTGGAGTCGATGAAAGCAGCGATCTTATCCAGCGTATCGGGAACCATTTCCACAATACGGTCTGCGGTGGTGTTGGCAGGAGCCGCCACAGGCAGCATGCGGACACTGCCCTCCTTGACGATCAGAAACGCTACAGGAGTTACCTTCACACCGGCGCCTACACCGCCGCCAAAGGGATTTTCCTGGTGGTTTACATTCTTGGAGACGAAATCAGAACCGCCACCGCCAAAGCCAACACTGACCTTGGAGATGGGAATAATGGTAACGCCGTCGGGTGTGGTGATGGGATCACCCACAACGGAATTTACATCCACCATTTCACGGATCTTTGCAATCGTGCTGTCCAGCATATTGGGAAGTTTCTGGCTCATGGTTTTGCACCGCCTTTTCTTGTTTTCATTATTTTCAGATATTGCCGCAGGATCCGGATCCCGTGAACCACTCCCAATGACAGAAGTCTGCCAATGGTTATAGTCAGATCAAGACGGGCAAATATCAAGGTTTTTTCTGCCGTGAAGTCACATTCGACTTCCAAATTGCGTTTTTTGATCACAAACAGCCGTTCCAGCTGGGGCATCAGATTCCCCAGGGCCGCCCACGCCTTGCCGTAATTGACCGCCAGGTCGCAGGGATCGTCGGCTGCCATAACAAGCTTCATTTCCAGCCGGTTTACCCGAAGCTTTCTTCGGAATTTACCCAGAAAATCCAGGACGAGATCCACCAGGGGAAGGAAATCCTTAAAGCTGCCGCCCTTCTTTTCCTTGCTTCTGACACCGGCGGAAGGAGCCGGCTCTTTTTTCTCTGCCTTGGGTTTTTCCTTTTTCTTTTTCTCTTTTTTAGAAGGATAAACTGTGATCTTTACAGGACCAGCGATCAGCCGTACCAACGGACCATAGGTGTTGTAGATAACGCTTACACCGATGGGCAGGATCGCCAGCAGAAACAGCACACCGGCCGCGATAAGCCAGCCCATGGTTTATCCCTCCTCCATGGTCATCTGCTGCTCCTCTTCGGGAATCGCAGGCTCACCCAGGTTCACCTTCTCTATAGAGGGCAGTTCTTCCAGAGAAGCAAGTCCAAAGGTGCGGAGGAAATCCGGTGTGGTGCGATACAGGATAGGACGGCCGGGAACATTCAGTCTTCCGGCATCCTCGATGAGCTTTTTGTTCAACAGCGCCGTTATGGAATAGGTGCTGTCCACGCCGCGGATCTGCTCCACCATTGCTTTGGTTGCGGGCTGGTAATATGCCACGATGGTAAGGGTCTCTAGCTGAGAGCCGGAAAGCTTGGGCGGTTTCCGGGTCTCCAGACATTTGGTGATATACTCCGCCATTTCGCCGGAGGATACCATCTGGTACTTGTCCTCCAGACGCAGGATACGGATACCCCGACGGTTAAAGGCAAACTCGTCTGCCAGAGCGCTGACAGCAGCTTCCACATCAGCTACATCCACTTCCAGCGTCATGGCCAGGCGGGATACTTCCACAGGTTCACCGGCAGCGAACAGGATGGCTTCAATGGCCCGCTGTAATTCAATTTGTTCCATTAAGTCATCTCCTCATGATAGGTTTCCGGTTCCTGTAAAAGACGGACATTGGGGTTTTCTCCGGAAATATCGTCTTCCAAACACACAGAATTGGTCTTGCACAGATCAAGGATCGCCAGGAATGTGGCAACGATCTCTGTGCGGCTGCGGTTGCCCTTGAACAGGTTCTTCAACCGCTGAATGCCCCGAAGCACCAGAGAACGGACAACCTCTTTGGCCTTCCGGCTGACCGGATAAGGCTCTCTGCCCACGATGCCTTTGAAATTCACCGTAGGCGGTGGCAGACGCCGCCGGCTCCGCTCGGCGATCTCATCCAAAGCCCGCAGCATGTCCTCCGGTTCGTGCTTGTAACGGTAAGTACTGTCACGGCGGAGAGGCTCCGGCTCCTTGGTAAAGACACAGCGGCCCACATCATTCCGGGGTTCCAGCACCGTAATGGCAAGGCGGATCTGCTCAATGGCTTCCCTGCGCTGACGCTCGATCAGCGACTGACGCAGCAGATCCAGTTCGCTCTGTGCCTCTGCTGCTTCCGCGGCGGATAAAAGCATCTTGGTTTTGATCAGCATTAGGTGGGAGGCCATCGTAATAAACTCACTGGCGATCTCCATGTCCAGACGCATCATTTCATCCAGATAGGCAAGATACTGCTCCAGAATCGCCGTGATGGAAACATCCTGAATCTCTATTTTGTTTTTGCTCAGCAGCAGAAAGATCACATCCAGAGGGCCTTCAAAATCCTCCATAATCTCGCTGCGGGTTCGGACGATACCTTCCAAACGGTATTGTGGTTCTCCCATAAAATGCTCTTCCACTTTCAAATGCATATAGTTATGGTAATTATACCATTATTTTTCCTATCCTGCAAGCATTAAGATAATTTTTTAAGGCCAACTGAAAAGCCGGCCTTGAATATCAAATATTATCTTCCAGCACCATTACTGCCGCGGTATTCTCCACAGGACCGGGGGTAGGCAGCTTGCGGGGATTGGGACTGGGGAAGTTCAGGATCAGGGAAAACAGCACCACCAGCGCCACAGCGCCTGCTGCAACTGTCATCCAAATGCTCCGGGGGCGCAGCGCCTCCTGGGTCATAAACAGCACCACCATGCAGCCCCCAGAGATCAACAGACACAGCACAGCCATAAACACCTTCAGCCATACGATACCGGAACCCGCAAAAATCATATAAAGGATAAACAGTCCAACATCCGCGATGAGCGCCAATGTCAAATACTGCTCCAGTTGTCTGTATCTGTTTCGCCGTTCTGCCATAGCAGTTCCCTCCCAATCAGTATAAGCTATTTATAGCATACTCTGTAAAAAAATGCAATCCTTAACCGAAAAACTATACTATTTTCAATATTATTCCTGTCCAATGGACATGATGTCGTAGGGTGTTGTCTGGTAGACAAAATAATTGAGCCAGTTGGAGAATAACAAATTCGCATGGCCTCTCCAACGCACCTCCGGTTCCTGGGAATCGTCGTCATTGGGGAAGTAATTCTCAGGAACATGAATGGGCAGTCCCAGGTTCTTATCCCGCAGGTACTCCCGCTGCAGCGTATCCGGATCGTATTCGGAATGCCCGGTAACAAAAATCTGTCTGCCTTCCTTGGTGGTCACAGCATAGACACCGGCCTTGGGAGAGGATGCCAGGATCCGCAATTCGGGAACCTTTTCAATGTCCTCGCGCAAAACCGTGGTATGCCGGGAATGGGGCGCAAAGAACAAATCGTCAAAGCCGCGGAGCAGGATAGAGCGCTTATAGTCCGCACGGTGCTCAAAAACACCAAACAACTTTTCCGGCAGTAGGTGCTTCTGTACACCGTAATGATAGTAAAGGCCGGCCTGTGCGCCCCAGCAAATATGGAAGGTGGAATGGACATTGGTCTTGCTCCACTCCATGATCTCACACAACTCGGGCCAGTAGTCCACTTCCTCAAAGGCCATGTTCTCCACCGGTGCGCCTGTAATGACCATGCCGTCAAACTTCCGGTGTTTCAGCTCGTCAAAGGTCTTATAGAATGTCAGCAGGTGCTCCTGTGATACATTCTTTGCTCTGTGGGAGGAGGTGTGCATCAGCTCCAAGCGCACCTGAAGGGGCGTATTGCCCAAAAGGCGGGAAAGCTGGGTCTCTGTGGCGATTTTCGTGGGCATCAGATTCAGTAGCACGATCTCCAAGGGGCGAATATCCTGGGTGATTGCCCGTTTTTCGCTCATGACAAATATATTTTCCTGTTGCAAAATACCGGTTGCAGGCAGGTCATTGGGAATCTGTATTGGCACACAGCTCACCTTCTTTCCTCATTTCCCCTATTTTACTAAAGTTTCCCCGCTTTGTCAATTTAGATTGCTGTGTATTTTCTCAGCTCTGTACCCGGATAATAATGCGCAAGGATCTCCTCAAAGCTGCACCCCGTGGAAGCCATGGCATCGGCGCCGTACTGACTCATTCCCACCCGGTGGCCGTAGCCTTTTGTGGTTACCGTCACGGTTTCGCCCACCGCTGTGATCACAAAGGCAGTGGAACGCAGATTCAGCAGTTTTCGCACAGCCGTGCCGTCGTACGCTTCGCCATTAATGCGGATACTGTCCACACCGCCACCGTCTGTATATGTCACATCTTCAATTTGAATTATGTCGATCTGCGCCTCCTCCATACCTAAAAGGGTCAAAAACTCCTCCTCAGAAAATATAACGGTGTCAATATAATGCGCAGCCCCTTCTTCACCCGGGCTGTCCACCGCCTGTAAATAAGGAACATCATTTCCCCATACCGCCAGAGCATCCTCCGTCCTGCCACCGGAGCAAGAAAAATATGTGGCGTCAATAAGTTCCTCATTGTACAGCAGTACCATATCTTCCGTAGATTGGACTGCCTCGCGGATCTTCTCAAGATCCCGGGTTTCGTGCCCCGCGGCAAGATAGTCCTCCTCTGCGCAGTATGCCTGACAGCAGGCAGCGTCGGTACAGACATCAAAGCCCTCGTGCTTATGATTTTTGACAGTGTACGTACGAGCCACGACCGCCTGCGCCTTCAGTGCTTCTTCTTCAAAGTCCGCAGGGACCTCTCCCAACAGCACTCCGGTCAGATACTGCTCTAGTTCCATTTCTCTGACTTCCCCCGTCAGTTTCACTTTGATTGTGGCTCTGTGCTCCCCAGTTGTGGGTTCCGTTGGAACTGTTGTTTCTTTTTCCGGCTGCAGCAGCTCTGCTGTGCGGTATACACTCCAGGGAACTGCCACCGCCAGCAGCACCGCAAGAAGCCATTCCTTTCCTCTCATCTGATCACCCCGTTTCCATTCTACCAGTGCTTTCATGTGTATTTTGTTATTTTTTGTAACCAAATTTTGAAAGTACACCCTGCGACACTTGACATACAAGTGCCGTAGAAGTATAATTTACCTGATATTATTATGCTGTAATCTATCGAAACGGAGTTCGTAATGAAAAGTTTTTTTAAGGTTTTTATACCCATTCTTTTAGCCTTGGCGATCATATTCTGCCTGGGTTGGTATTTATTTACATATGATCGGGATTTTACACGGGATATTTTGCTTTACAGCGCAAGATACTGTGACAACCGTGGCAACGTTACCCTTTCTTCCTGGTTCTATGACCGCGCTTACGATCTGGCAAAGAACAACGACCAGATCGCCATTGAACTTGCGCAGCAGCACAAGGCTGACGGCAATTACACCCAGGCGGAAAACACCCTTTCCAAAGCCATTGAAGACGGCGGCGGTGCGGAGCTGTATATCGCTCTGTGCAAAACCTATATTGAGCAGGACAAAATCCTGGATGCCGTCAAGCTACTGAACGGCATCACCAATCAGGAGACCAAGGCTGTTCTGGATGCCATGCGTCCCGCCGCTCCGGTTGCTTCCCCTGCCCCCGGTTTTTACAATCAGTATATTTCCGTAACCGTCACAGGAAAAGGCGGTACGCTGTATGTTAATCCCATCGCTGAGTATCCCTCTATTTATGATATGCCTTTCTCCTCCTCCATCGCGCTGCATGACGGTGAGAACACGATCTACGCCGTTACCGTAGCCGACAACGGTCTGGTCAGCCCCCTGTCCATTTTCGGTTATACCGTTGGCGGTGTTATTGAGGAAGTCCAATTTAAGGATCCTGCCGTGGAGGCAGCAGTCCGGGAGATTCTTGGTGTGCCAGAGGATACCGCGCTGATGTCCAACGACCTTTGGAGCATCACCTCCTTTGTGGTGCCTGAGAATGCCCAGTCTCTGGCGGATCTGAAATATATGCTCTTCCTGGAGGAGCTGACCATTTCCGGCGTTCCTTCCGGACAGTTGAGTGTGCTGACCTCCTTCGCCCATCTGACCTCCCTAAGCATTACCGATACCCCCATTACCACAGATGAAATGGAGTATATCGGTGATCTGGCAGATTTGAACCGGCTGACTTTAAACGGCTGCAATATCGTCACCATCAGCGCTCTGGAAAATCTGACCGCGCTGAATTATCTGGATCTTGGCAGCAACACCATCCGAAACCTTGAGCCTCTAACCGGCATGAAGAATCTGCAAGAGCTTTATCTGAAGCAGAACGCGCTGACAGACCTGACCCCTGTTTCCGCGCTGACCGGTCTGCAGGTCTTGGATGTATCCTATAATTCTCTGACCACACTGTCCCCCATTTTCAATCTAACACAACTGACAATGCTGAACGCCAGCACCAACCTTTTAACAGACCTTTACAACGTGGAGCATCTTGCTTCTCTGTCCAGCTTGACTGTTTCCGCCAATGCCATATCCGACGCAACTCCCCTTGCGGCCTGCGCTTCCCTTACAGAGCTGGATATTTCCTATAACAGCTTTACAGACATTTCCATGCTGAATACTCTGACAAATCTGGTCACCTTGAATTTTGCATACAACCAGGTCACAGAAATTCCGGCATTCCCCGTAGATTGCGCCCTTGTTACCATCGACGGCTCCAGCAATCTCATTGAAACTCTGAAGCCGCTGAAGGATCTGCGGGCTTTGAATAATGTGTTTATGGACTATAATACAGAGATCAGTTCTTTGGAATGGCTGGCAGAAAATCCCACTTTGATCATGGTAAATGTATTCAACACCAAGGTCAATGAGCTCGACCAGGTCACATGTCTGACAGATCACAGCATCATCGTGAACTTCACACCCCTTCAGGATGATTAACTGTATCAAAACCTCCGGCACCACTTTGGGGGCGGGTTTTTCAGGGCAT
>JAZUMW010000128.1:0-15279 GCA_045603825.1 Faecousia sp. | reverse complement strand
GCGTGCTAACCGACTGCACCACCGGGCCAAATTGGTGGGAACAACAGGGCTCGAACCTGTGACCCCATGCTTGTAAGGCATGTGCTCTCCCAGCTGAGCTATGCTCCCCTCTGGTCTGCCGAAGTGCTGAACACCTCAGCGACGTGGTTCATTATACACATACAGGGCGCTTTTGTCAAGAGCTTTTTGCGATTTTTTTGACACAATTTTCACGGAATTTCACCCGGTAAAAGCCGGGTGAAATTGTTCAGCTATTCCTTTACAGTTCCCGCAAAATCTTAGCAATGTCCTCCGGCGTGAACAGATACTTTTCATCGCAGAACTGACACTCCACAGGGAAGGTCTCCCCTGTTTCCATGATCTGGGTCAGTTCCTTTTTGCCGATGCTGATAAGAGCTGCTGTGACCCGCTCGCGGTCGCAATAGCATTTGTAGGATACTTCTGTGGTCTCCATAAAAACAACGCCCAGATCGCCGCACACGGCGCCCAGGATGTCTTCCGGAGTCATGCCTTGATCCAGCATGGCTGTGACCGCACCGGCACGCTGGATACCTCGCTCCAGAGTGTCGATGATCTCATCGGGAGCACCGGGTAGCAGCTGGATCAAATAGCCGCCGGCTACCTTCACGCTCATGTCTCGGTCCACCAGAACGCCCAAGGCGCAGGCGGTTGGGATCTGCTCGCTTTGTGCAAAGTAGGCGGTGACATCATCGCCGATCTCGCCGGTTACAAGCTGAATGGAACCCACATAAGGCTCCTTCATCTGCAGGTCACGGATCACTGTCAGCATACCGTTTCTGCCCACGGTTGCGCCTACATCCAGCTTCCCGGGAAACTGCTCCACCAGGGGAACATTGGGCTCATATACATAACCACGGACATTGCCCTGGGGGTCGCTGACGCAGACGATGGATCCGATAGGACCGTCACCCTTGATCTGAAGGGTCATAGAACCGTTTTCCACCTTCTGCATATTGCCCATCATGGAGGCAGCAGTCAGCACACGGCCAAAAGCTGCCGTTGCGTTTGGGGTGGTTTTATGAATCTGGGCACCCCGTGCCACCATTTCCGTAGAACGGATGGCCACGACCTTGACAAATCCGTCCATGGTCATACCCCGCACTAAATAATCACTCATTTGATCTTACCCTTTCTCGCTTTCAGATAGATACGCTGTTCATGGTCGCCGGGTCTTTCAAACTTCCGGTCTGCGTAAGCTTCAATGCTTGTAAAACCGGCATCCTTCAGGTAGCTGATCAGCTGTTCCTGGCTGTATGCGTACTCACAGTGTTCTTCATAGCTGCGGCTCCACACATTTCCCCGGCGTTGGAATAAGTCCATGGCGTAGGTACAGATATTGGTCTGCGCATCAAATTCACCACGCCAGACGCAGTAAACTTCCTCGTCCTCATCCAGGAACACCTGGCCGTCCATAGCCCGGAGCTTTTGGGGTGTGTTCACATCGAAAATAAAGCAGCCGCCGGGATTCAGTACCCGGTAAATGCGATAAATAGCCTCCCTACAGTCCGCAGGGTCTGTAATATAGTCCAGACTGTCCAGAGCGCACACAGCCAGATCCACGCCTCTGGGCAAAGAAAGCTGCTGCAGCTGCTGACACACAAAGAAAGGAGGATTCTCAAGCGTCTGCGCCTTCTGCGCAGCCACACAAAGCATTTCCGCAGACATGTCCACACCGATCACATCCATGCCGCTGCGCGCCAGAAGGAGAGCCACAGAGCCTGTACCGCAGGCCAGATCCACCGCTGTCCGGGGTGTCAAGCCTTCCCGCTCCAATATTTGATTATAGAATTCTACCGTAGCTTCATAATCCACATCGTTGGTCAGCCGGTCATAGCTGACCGCCAGTTCATGATATGCTTCCACAGTATTCCTCCTCTCAAGCAAAAAACATCCCGGGCATTGCCCGGGATGCCCTATTGTTTTACTTAGCGGTTGAAAATGCTGAAGATCTCGTCAATGTCAGAAACATCGCCGGACTTGGCAGCGCCAGCAGCGGCAGCCTTAGGTTCTTCTTCCTGTGCCTTCTGCTCGAAGCCAGTAGCGATAACGGTGACACGCATCTCATCCTCGAAGCCATCAGTATAGGTGGCACCAAAGATAATGTTGGCATCGGGATTAGCAGCTTCCTGCACGATGCTTGCAGCAGTCTCCACATCATCCAGAGTCAGCTCGGAAGAACCGGTAACATTCACCAGAACGCCGGTAGCGCCGTTGATGGAAGTCTCCAGCAGGGGGCTTGCAACAGCGGCCAGAGCAGCCTGCTCAGCCTTCTCACGACCAGCAGCGGTGCCAACGCCCATGTGTGCGCGGCCTGCGTCCTTCATAACAGCGGAAACGTCAGCGAAGTCCAGGTTGATGATGACACGCTCGGAGTAGCCAACCAGCTCGGAGATGGAAGTCACAGCCTGCTTCAGAACATCGTCAGCGATGCCGAATGCGTTTGCGAAGGTGATCTTCTGGTCGGTGACATACTTCAGACGGTCGTTAGGAATGATGATCAGAGAGTCGACCTTACCGGCCAGAGCAGCAATACCTGCCTCAGCCTGACGCATACGGTTTGCACCCTCGAACTTGAAAGGCTTGGTCACGACGCCAACGGTCAGAATGCCGGCCTCGTGTGCCAGATCTGCCACGATGGGAGCTGCGCCGGTGCCGGTACCGCCGCCCATACCGGCGGTGATGAAGACCATGTCAGTACCTTCCAGGATCTTTGCGATCTGAGCTCTGGACTCCTCAGCGGACTTCTGGCCGATCTCAGCCTTGGAGCCTGCGCCCATGCCGTTGGTAAGCTTTTCACCGGTCTGCACCTTGTTCTTGCAGATGGACTTGTTCAGATCCTGCTTGTCAGTATTGATGACGACGAATTCAACGCCTTCAACGCCGCCTTCGATCATACGGTTAATAACATTGTTGCCAGCGCCGCCAATGCCGATCACCTTAATTTTTACAACGCGTTCCTGGAACATTTCAGACATATGCTCTCCTCCTATGTATCTTCGCCAAAGCGAATGACCTACTCTGGCAATTATTACAGTTTTACTTTTATATTCTACTCCCAAATTTGGAATTGGTCAATAGAAATTCTTATTTTTTTGTCAAAGTTTTTACTTTTTTTGAATGATTTTGTGAAAGCATCCGGGGATAATTCATTCATCCGTTTCAAAGGCACTGTATCCCACCTGGTCCGGCCACAGGGTAAAACTCACATCTAATTTGCCCCGCTGGTAATCGGTCATCTGTGAGATAGCTTTTTTCATGGCGCTGATCTTGTAGCTCAGACGGCTGTTGTCTCCCAGAAATACCTGGTAGCGGTCTTCATACCGCATTTGCAGGTCAAAGGTGTCGGTCACATCCACAACAGTAATGCTGCCGATCACACCGTTTGCTTCCAGCTCGCGGACGATGGACAGGGCAATGTTCAGCTGCTCAGAAGCAAAAACCGTGACCGGTTCCTCCTTCAAAACGATCTGATCCAGCTCCGATTCATTGGAAACAGTCTCATCCTCAGAGGTGGTCTCCTGTGTCTCCCCCTCCGGCTCCGCTGCTGTTGCGCGTTGACCCACCACCGGTACGGTGATTTTCACACCCAGGATCCGGGTGTAGGATTCTGCAACTGTACCGTTGATTTGCTCCACCACAGAGCCATACGCATCCATCAGCCACCAGCCGCCTTCGGTATCCTCAACGGCATACACCACCGAAAGCTCCGTAATCTCAATATTTACCGTATCCGGTAATTTTATTCTGATTTTTACGGTATCCACATAAGGAAGCTGGGCGGTGATCTTTCCGCCGGCCTTTGCCTTGTTCAGCGAGATTAAGTTCTCCCCTTCCTCTATACCGGAGGCTTCGCGGATGTCCCATGCGCTGTATTTTTCCATGCCAGACACGGTAATAACTTCCACCTTGAAGAAGATGGCCATGCCCAAGGTCAGCGCCAGTACCACCGCCACCACAGTAAGCAGCCGCAGCAGGAAACGGTATTTATCAAAATGCTGGGCAGGGGTATAGACGATGTCCGGATTGGAGCGTCTGTTCCTGCGTACCGGTCTGCCTTGGCTGCTGCCGGTCTTTCCGGTGGGCATTGTTTCTTTGGTATTCATATGTTACTCCTTGTTTCTTGCCATCTTTTCCATGATGGCACACACCCGTTCTGCGCAATCCGGGATCACCCAATTCTGCAGGGATTTGGTCATATCGCTGCACCGCTGAGGATCATTCAGCAGGCTCTGAATGGTATCCATCAGTACCTTGGCAGTGCAATCCTTTTCCAGGATCATCACAGCAGCGCCCCGGTCCACCATAGCCTGGGCATTCAGCCGCTGATGGTCATTGGTCACATTAGGGGACGGAATCAAAATGCAGGGTGTGCCGGAAGCTGCGATCTCATTACAGCTGGAAGCACCTGCACGGCTGATAACAATATCTGCAGCCGCCATAACAGTAGGCATATTGTAAATATACTCCACCATTCGGACGGAGGTGTCCTCCTCCGGTACCAGACCTTGTTCGCGACTGTAGCGATCCATCCAACGCCAGCCGTACACGCCCACAGCGTGGATATGCTGGAAGGGGAAGCCCACTTCTTTTTCCATGCCAAAGAGCTTACCGATTGCCCAGTTCATGGTCTCAGCACCCTGGCTGCCAAAGGCAGATACCACCACCGGACGGTCATCCAGCCCCAGCTCTCTGCGGGCATCTTCCTTTTTGGTGTAAATAAACTCCCGGCGCACCGGCATGCCCACAACTTCCACCTTGCTGGGGTCTTTATAATACTTTTTGCTTTCTGCAAAGCAAACCAGCACCTTATCCACCCAGCGGGAAGCCAGCTTTGTAACAAGGCCGGGGATGGCATTGCTCTCATGGACGCAGGTGGGGATCTTCATCAGTACGCCTGCGATCAGTGGAGGGAAGCAGGCATAGCCGCCGGTACCGATGATCACAGCAGGCTTAAACTCCCGGATCAACTTTTTGCAGGTCTGCACGGAACCTATATTAACGGCCAGGGTCTTGATGTTTTTGAGTATTGCCTTGGGACGCATGCTTCTGTAGAAACCGTCTGCCGGCAGGCTAACCAGTTCAAAGCCGGCCTGAGGAATCAGCTTTTCCTCCAGTCCGTTTTTACCGCCTACGAACAGGATCTTGCTTTCGGGATAGCGCTCTTTCCAAATATTGGCGACCGCAATGGCTGGATTGATATGTCCTCCTGTTCCACCGCAGGCAAAGATCACATTCATACCGTTTCCTCCTGTCTTGATGCCCGGTTTCTGTATCTGGAAACACTGAGCACGATCCCCATCTCCCCCAGATTCACTGCCAGTGCCGTTCCTCCATAGGAAAAGAACGGCAGCGCGATACCGGTGGATGGCAATAGATTTGTCACAACGCCCAGATTCAGTATCGTCTGGACTGCGATCAGGGTAATCAGCCCGGCAGCCAGCACCGTGGAAAACCGGTCCGGCGCCCGCAGGGCGATCCAATAGCCCCGTAAGACCAGGGCAGCAAATAGTGTAATGATGAGCAGCGCCCCTACAAGGCCCAGCTCCTCACAAATGATTGCAAATATATAATCGTTGTATTGAAAGGGCAAATACAGGTATTTCTGCCTGCTTTTGCCGAGGCCCAGACCGAACAGTCCGCCGGAACCGATGGCATACAGCGACTGCAGGATCTGATAGCCGGTATCTGCCGGGTCCTGCTCCGGGTGAAGCCATGCGGTGACACGGTCTCCGGCATAGCCCATAATGCTGATGTACACCACCAAAAATACTGCTGCCGCTCCCGCACCGGCCAGAAGCCATTTGGGATGGGTGCCCGCCACAAACATCATCACCACCGCCACCATACCCATAAGCATAATGGCGGAAAGATGTTTTTCCAGTGCCAGCGGTATCAGTATTCCCAGCAGCGCACCGCCAAACCCCAGCACCCCGTAACGGAATTTTTTGGCATTGCCTCCAAATCCCTTTGTCAGCCGGGCAAACAGCAGGATCAGCGTGAATTTCGCAATTTCAGAGGGTTGGAACTGCAGTCCTCCGATGTTGATCCATCGCCGGGCTCCGTTCACCGATTCTCCGAACAGCAGTACCGACAGCAAAAGCAAAATACTGGCGCCGTATAACGGCCATGCGGTACGGTACCAAAAGTCCGGCGAAATGCGGCTGAGCACCGCCATTGCCGCAAGGCCGATCACCGCGCAGATCCCTTGCTTTTGCAGGTAGCGGGTGGACTGGGTATAGCCGGTATCGTACTGGCTTTGGGCAGAGCTGGCAGAATACAGCATGGTAAGGCCGACTGTCAGCAATACCATAAGGATCAGCAAAAACGGAATATCAACACTTTCACCCGCCCGAAGGCGGCGGTTCTCTTTGGCATACAGATTTCTCTGCAGTGCCATAAGATCTCCTTTCAGTTCAGATCAGCAAATACCAAACCAGGCCACAACGCACATAACGGCAGAAACCAGTGCGAATACGATGACGATCTTCTCTTCCTTCCAACCGCACATCTCAAAATGATGGTGGATGGGAGACATTTTAAACAGACGCCTGCCGTGGGTCAGCTTGAAGTAAGCGACCTGCAAAATAACAGACAGGGTCTCCACGATGTATACAATACCCACTAGGACCAGAATCAAAGGCATATCCAGGGCAAAGGCCAGAGCGCAGACAATTCCTCCCAGGAACAGAGAACCGGTATCGCCCATGAACACCTTGGCAGGATGCCAGTTGTAGAACAGATAGGCGATCAGGCCACCCACAAGGCAGGCGGGCAGCAGCGCCAGATCCAGCTTGCCCTTCAGAAACGCAGCGGCTGTGAAGAAGATCAGTACGGGAACGGTCACTGTGCTACTGAGGCCGTCCACGCCGTCGGTAAGATTCACCGCATTGACGCAGCCCACCATGATAAACATGGCAATAAAAATGTACACAAGGGGATGAACCTGGATGCTTACATCGGCAAAGGGGATGTACAGTGCGCTGGTCATGACCCCCTGCTTGTACAGCAGGTACAGATACACGGCAGAAACCGCCATCTGCAGCAGTGCCTTCTGCAAAGAAGTCAGGCCCAGGTTGCGCTTATACTTCATTTTGAAAAAGTCATCCAAAAAACCAATGAATCCAAAGCACAATGCCAGGATCAGCACATAAAAAACAGTATAATCGGTAATTGTGAACAAATTACCCACCAGGCACAAAATTGCGGCAAATATGAACATCAAGCCGCCCATCATGGGAGTGCCGGCCTTATAGTTGTGCCAGATAGGGCCTTCCTCACGGATGGACTGTCCTGCCTTCAGTGCCCGCAGAATCGGCAGCAAAAAGTAGCCGATGGCAGCAGTAAGCACCAGGGACACAACCGCTGTAATCAGAATTCTGGTCATGGGGTCTTCCTCCGAATTATTTTTCTTCTTCCAGGAACCGTTCCAAAATCAGTTCCATACGCATGCCACGGCTGCCCTTGAACAGGATCACATCACCGGGTTTTGCGGTCTGCTTCAAAATGGAAACCAGACGGTCCCGGTCGGTAAAGGCTCTGGCCCGGTTCTTGGACATGCCGCCGGTGAGCGCTCCGTTAAGCACACGCACACTGTTTTCGCCGTAGGCCAGCAAAATATCCGCCCGCTCAGCAGCAATGCGGCCGATCTTGTAATGCTCCGCCTGAGTGCAAACCCCCAGCTCCAACATATCGCCCAACACCGCCACATGGCGTCCGGGCCGGTTTCCCAGTACTGCCAGGGCTGCTGCCATGGACTCGGGACCTGCGTTGTAGCAGTCCTTGATGATGGTATAACCGTTCTTTTCAAAAATCTCCTGCCGTCCGGCCATGTTCCGGAACTGCTGCAGACTCATACGGATATTGTCTGTGGACACGCCCAGCTCCAGACCCACTGCCAAGGCTGCCAGGGCGTCATGGACAAAATGCTGTCCCTCCAGCGACAGTTCCACCGGGAACGCCTTTTCATCGCACCGCACCCAGAAGCCCAGAATACCGTCGCCCTCCAGAACATCCTTGCCCTGCACACGACACTGTCCGTTGGACACACCAAAGTAGACCGCGCGGTCTGCAAGGACTTCGTGTTCACCCCACAGAAGGGTGTTATCGCCGTTAAGGAAGATTTTTCCCTGCTCCGGCATGCCCTCCAGGATCTCCATCTTGGCTTTCAGAATGCCCTCCACAGAGCCCAAATGCTCGATGTGCATGGTTCCGACATTGATAATCACTGCCAGATCCGGCTTTGCGATACCGGAGAGGTAAGCAATCTCACGGAAGTGGTTCATGCCCATTTCCAGAACCGCCACCTGGGTATTCTCATCCATAGCAAGAATCGCCATGGGCATGCCGATGTCATTGTTATGGTTGGCGGGGGTCTTGCTCACCCGGTAGGTGGTCTCCAGCACCGCGGCGATCATTTCCTTGGTGGTGCTTTTACCCACAGAACCGGTAACACCAACCACCTTCATGCCGATCCGCTCCCGTTCTCCACGGGCGATCCGGCCCAGAGCAACGCGGGTGTCCTCCACCACGATGGCAGGATAATCCCCCTCGCAGCGGGTACACAGCACAGCAGCTGCACCTTTTTCCAGGGCTGCGGGTATGAAATCATGGCCGTCCCGGGCGCCTTGCAGCACCACAAAAAGCTGGTCCTTCTCTATTTTCCGGGAGTCATTGTTGGCGCCCAGAAATGTAATGTCTTTATATTTGGGGTCAATGCGGCCACCGCACCATTGGGCGGCCTGCTGCAGGGTGATCCTGCCCATAACTTACTCCCTCGTTTCCTCCAGGTGCGCGGCAACGATCTCCCGTTCATCCATGTGATGCTTCACGCCGCACACTTCCTGGTATGTTTCATGGCCTTTTCCAGCCAGTACAATTATATCATGCTTTTTCGCAATGTCCATAGCATGATGAATAGCTTCAATACGATTTTCTATGACCTCGTAGTTATTTTTTGCGCTGTCCACGCCGTTTACAATGTCACGGATAATGGCAGCGGGTTCCTCAGTGCGGGGATTATCGGAGGTGATGATGGCAATATCGGCGATGTCGGTACCGATCTTGCCCATGATGGGACGCTTAATGGGGTCCCGGTCACCACCGCAGCCAAAGACAGCGATGAGTCTTCCCTTGCAGTAGCCCTTGACGGAGGACAGGACATTCTCCAGGCCGTCGGGGGTATGGGCATAATCGATCAGCACAGTATAGTCCTTACCGGGCGTAGGCACTACCTCCACTCTGCCCTTGACGCCCCGGGCTGTTGCCAGCGCGCCAGCAGCATCGGCAAGGGAAATACCCAACTGCAGTGCCATGCCCAGCACCGTCAAAGCGTTATAGACCGTAAACTTGCCGGGAATAGGCAGCTTTACCTCTACCCGCTCTTCACCGTATACGGCGGTGAAGCGAATGCCGTCAGAGAGAAGCTGGGCATTTTCTGCGTACAGGCCCGCCTTACCCTTAACGGAAACCGTCAGTAAGTCGCAGGATGCATTGCCGCACAGACGGTCAAACCACGCGTCATCGCAGTTGGCAACTGCCTTATCGCAGCGATTGAACAACTCTGCCTTGGTATCGCAGTAGTTTTCCATGGTCTTGTGGAAATCCAGGTGGTCCTCAGTAAGATTGGTAAAGGCCGCCACGGTATAGTGCAGACCGCCCACCCGTTCCAAAGCGATGGCATGGGAGGAAACCTCCATGATGGCATGGGTACAGCCTGCGTCCCGCATTTGTGCCAGCAGCGCCTGCAGCTCGAAGCTCTCGGGCGTGGTGCGCTCTGTGGGGATGCTTTCATGTCCGATCATGTTTTCCATGGTGCCCATAAGTCCCACCTTAGCGTCCAATACCTGCTCCAGCACATGCTTCAACAGCAGCGTGGAGGAGGTCTTGCCGTTGGTGCCGGTCACACCGATGAGCTTCATAGCCTTGCCGGGGTTACCGAAGTAATTGCTGCCGATGACAGCCAGCGCCAGACGGTCAGACTCCACCAGCACATAGGGAATATCCTCTTCAGGTTCTTTGGCAGTGACGACGGCCACGGCGCCCTTCTGCAGCGCCATGGGGATATACTTGTTGCCGTCGGTGGCAAAGCCGGTGACAGCCACAAACAGGCTGCCGGGGGTCACCTTCCGGGAATCGTAAGCCACAGATGTGATCTCCATTTCAAGGTCAGCGGTAGCTTTCAAAACATTCAGCCCACACAGCAATTCTTTCACTTTCATAATTAACTCCTTTGTGATGCCGGGCAGCGCTAATCCGCTGCCCCGGTATCGGTAAATTCCAATTCTATGGTTGTTCCCACGGGAACTTGTGTTTCCTTCGCTGCTGACTGGGCAGTGACCACCACAGTCTTGCTGAGGCTGTCGTTGCCCTTTACCAGAATATACAGCCCGGCTTTTCCCGCGGCGTCGCTGGCCTGCTGACGGTTCATGCCGGTAAAGTCCGGCACCTCCGCCATGGTGATCTCCGGGTCGTCCCCGAAGTACAAGATCACTTCACTGCCACCGGGCAGCGTCTGTCCCACCGCCGGGATCTGAGCGGTAACCGTGGGCTCTTCCCCTTCCATCAACGCCGTCAGGCCCTGCTGCTTTAATACAGCCTGTGCCTCCTCCGCTGTCAGACCGGTGAAGTCCTCCATCACCAGGATCTGACCGGCAGGATCGTCCTCGGGAAAAGACTGCTCCACATTCAGATACGGCAGAATATCCTCCAGCACCGCCCCCACTGTCGGAGCAGCCATCACACCGCCGGAAATGTAGATGCCGGTGCTCCGGGAAGGGGTGTCCAGCGCCACCAATACAATATACTCCGGATCGTCCATGGGCGCAATACCCACAAATGATACGATTTTATCCAGGACAGGCTGGCCATTCTCGTCAAAAACATCAATTTTTTCGCTGGTTCCGGTCTTTCCTCCAATATCATAACCGTAAACGCTGGCATTTTTGGCAGTTCCTTCCTCAACAACAGAACGGATCAGCGCGCACATAGTATCAGAGGTTTCCTGGCTGATGACCTGCCGTAGCACGGTGGGTTCCTGCTGCAGGACGGTGTTTCCCTGGGCATCCACCACCTCAGAAACGATGTAGGGCTCCATCAGATACCCGCCGTTGACCACAGCGGCGATCCCCCGGACAAGCTGCAGAGGGGTCAGCTTAAAGGTCTGTCCGAAGGATGCGGAAGTCAGGGACGCTGTTCCCCATTTGTCTGTGTCGGTGATGATGGCCTCGTCAAAAAACACGCCCTTGCTCTCACCGGACAGGTCAACACCTGTCTTCTCCAGTATACCAAACTTTTCAATATATTCATAGAACCTTTCGCCACCTAATTTAAGGGCAATATGGGCAAAAGCGATATTGCAGGAATTCTGCAGTGCCTGGGGTGTCTGCTCCGGGCCGTGCCCAGTGGAACGCCAACAATGCAGGCGCTGGGAACGGCCGGGTATCTGCTCTGTACCGGAACAATGAAAAGCGGTGTCCAAGGTGATGGCACCACAGTCCAGGGCTGCCGCCATGGTCAGCACCTTAAAAGTGGAACCTGGCTCGTAGCCGTCGGAAATACAGCGGTTGCGCCACTGCTTCAGCTGTGCCTCCCGCAGGGCGGTTTCGTAGGCCTCTTTTCCGGCAACATAAGCTTCACTGCCCTCCGGCTCCAGCAGATATGCAAGGCGCATCTGCTCCAGTTGGGTGGCCGTTTCCGTATCGCCGATTTCCAGATAATTGTTGGGGTTGTAGCCACCCATGGTGGCCATAGCCAGGATCTCGCCGGTATTCACATTCATGACCATACCGAAAGCGCCGTTCTGCACATCGTACCGGGCAATTGCCGCCTCCATCTGCTTTTCAAGGCAGGTCTGCACCGTAGCATCCAGAGTAAGGATCACGCTGCACCCCTGGGTGGAGGCGATGTAGTTTTCGTAGGAGAAGGGCATATCCATTTCGTTGTTGCCCTTGGTTGTGATGACTCTCCCGGCAGACCCCTCTAAAAAGCTGTTGTAGGCTGCCTCGATCCCTTCAGAGCCGGTGTTGGACGCATTGGTAAAGCCGATAACCTGGGAAGCCAGTGTGCCGTAGGGATAGTATCTCTGTGAGCTTGGCTCTATATGGATACCGGAAATGTTGTTTTCATTGATGTAACCGCGCACCTGCGCCGCTGTCTCCGCGTCCACCCGGGCGGCAATCTGCTTGTATCGCATGGAAATGTCCCTGGACTGCTCTATGATCCACCCGGGATCCAAATCTAAAATTGCTCCCAGGGACTGACTGATGTGCTCCATATCCGCCTTGGACTGTTTCAGTTCGTGGGGGTCGAGGTAGATGTTTTCCACACTCTGACTGCAGGCCAGAATATTCATATTCCGGTCGTAGATCGTACCCCGGTCTGCTGTGACCTGGGTGGTCCTGGTCTGATTACGCAACGCCAGGTCTGCATAATAATCGTAATTGGTGACCATCAGGTTGAACAGGCGAAAGGACACCGGCACAAAAGCCAGCATACCCAATACGCCTGCTGTCAAGAGGATCCTACGGTGCTGACCGCTGTCACCCCGAAGACGTAGATACTCCTTCTTTTTTGGTCTTTTCGCCATTTTATCCCAACCTTCCCCGCTATGCTTTAAATGGGCAGCAAGGGAATCCCTCGCCGCCCACTGCAGCTGCTATTTCAGTTTATTGGTCGGGATGCACTTTATGCAAACAAGCCTGTCAAGAATGTGCTGATGGTCTCCCACACCGTGGGTTCTTCCACCATCTGGGGTACCGTAACCTTGATCTGTGTGGTGGGAACCTGATCGCTGGGAACCATGCCCAATGCCAGGGCTGTCTGTTCCACCATGTCGAGGTCGTAGGATTCGGCATACTGGACGGTAAGCTCCCGGTTTTCCCGGGTGAGCTGATCCACATACAGTTCCATCATTGCGGACTCTTCCCTTGCTTGCTGCAGCTGGCCAACGCCCACCGCCATGACAATCAGCATACACAATGCCACAACTACACCAAGCACTGCCACCGGATCCACATAGATCTTTCTTGCCTTGGCCTTTTTCACTTTGGGAAGGCTTGCTGTTTTCTGGTGATTGGGAACCGCATACTCCAGCTTCCGGGCTGCAGTTCCGTCAGTATAATAGCGAACATACTGCACGCTGGGATGCTGTGCCATAATGCTGTTCCCCTTTCTTTAGATTTTTTCGCAGACCCGGAGTTTTGCGCTGCGGGAGCGCGGATTGATTTCCAGCTCTTCCTCCCCTGCCACAATGGGCTTACGGCTGATGAGCTTCACTTTCGGTTTTTTGCCGCAAACGCAAACCGGGAAATTGGGCGGGCAGGTGCAGCCCTTGGCTGCCTCTGCCATTGCGGTTTTCACGATGCGGTCTTCCAGGGAATGGAAGGTGATGATTGCCAGGCGTCCGCCGGGATTCAGTAAATCCATGGCGTCCTCCAGAACCCGCTCTACGCTGCCCAGTTCGTCATTGACAGCAATGCGGATGGCCTGGAAGCTGCGTTTTGCGGGGTGCTGCTTCTCCCGCAGCGCCGCGGCAGGCATGGCAGAGCGGATGATTTCCACCAGCTCCAGAGTGGTTTCAATGGGTTTTTCTTCACGGCGGCGGCAGATTGTAGACGCGATTTGCGGAGCGTAACGCTCTTCGCCATAGGTGTAGAGGATCTTTTTTAGTTCCTCCTGTGACCAGGTGTTGACCACGGTATAAGCACTCAGGGCATCTTCAGCGTTCATGCGCATATCCAGCGGCGCATCTGCCATATAGGAAAAGCCTCTGCTGACCTCGTCCAGCTGGGGTGAGGATACACCCAGATCCAGAAGGATGCCGTCAACACCGGGAATTTCCAGATCTTTCAACACCTGTGCCATTTCACAGAAGTTGGAATGGACCAGGGTAACATTGTCCTTGTAAGGCTCCAGCCGTTCCCCTGCCGCCTTTAAGGCAACCTTGTCGCGGTCAATACCAATGAGCCGGCCTGTGGTAAGACGCTTTGCGATCTGGGAAGAATGGCCGGCACCGCCCAGGGTGCCGTCCACATAGATGCCATCCGGTTTGATATTCAGTCCGTCCAGGCATTCCTGCAGCAAAACGGATACATGATAAAATTCTGTCATAGACCGATTGCCTCCAGAGAAGCAAGCAGCTTTTCAGGAGTAAGATTCTCCTCTTCAAAGGCAGCAAATTCCTTTGCATCCCAGATCTCAGCCTGGCCGGCACGGCCAACGATCATAATATCACGATCAATACCGGCGTATTTCAGAAGAAACTGGGTAATGCCAACACGGAACTGCTTGTCAGGGTTACACTCGGTGGCATTCATGAAGATCAGGCTTGTGGCTGCACCCCGCTGGGAAATCGGCAGCGCGTTATAGTTTTCACTCAAGGTCTTCCAGTCTTCGGCAGTATAAACGGTAAGGCAGCGATGACCGCAGTTGACACCAAGGGTGATATAGAAATCATCGCCCAGCTCAGCACGCAGCTTTGCAGGCACAAAAAGACGGTTTTTCTCGTCCAGTTTGGCAGGGTACTTTCCGATCATAAACGCTCACCTCCACTCCATTTTACTCCACTTTGCTACCATTTTGCTCCATGTACTGACAGTATAACGGATTGATTTTCAAAAATCAATATTTTTCTTCAGAAAAAATCAAAAAAATACTAAAAAATTATGGAATTTTCATATTTAGAACGATTGTTCTAAATAAAAGTTACAATTCGTTTATAATTATTTACACAAATGTATATCCCCTGTAACTTCTCTTTTTATGCAGGTTGCACATGAAAAAATCGCCAAGACAACACGAATACTGTCCTGGCAATAAAGCACATTAACGATACCGGGCACAATCAGGATGCGTAACGATTAGAAGAGGCTATGTGGCATTGACAGCGGCGGCACGGCGCAAAAAATCCCCCAGCCAAACGGCTGGGGGATCTCATGAGTGTTAGCAGTTACGCTACTTAGAGATGTGAATTACTCGAAGATCTCGGTAACAACACCGGAACCGACGGTACGGCCGCCTTCACGGATAGCGAAACGCAGGCCCTTCTCGATAGCGATGGGGGTAATCAGCTCGACGTTCATAACAACGTTGTCGCCAGGCATGCACATAACAACGCCGTCGGGCAGGTTGATGATGCCGGTGACGTCGGTAGTACGGAAGTAGAACTGGGGACGGTAGTTGTTGAAGAAGGGAGTATGACGGCCGCCTTCTTCCTTGGACAGGACGTAAACCTGGCCTGCGAACTTGGTCAGGGGGTTGATG
>JAZUMW010000127.1:0-19037 GCA_045603825.1 Faecousia sp. | reverse complement strand
ATGGTGCTGGCAAGCCTGCAGTGAGGTGTAAATTATGTGTCTTTCTACGGTTTATAAGAATGAGATGACGGAAAGCGCCGTCGTTATGAAAAATGTGATGCAGATCCGCTGCAAGGACGGCTGCGTGATCCTGACCGACCTGATGGACCGCGAGATCTCCATCGAGGGCGTTCTGGAAACTGCCAATCTGGTGGACGGCTATGTGATCGTCAGAACCGCTGCGTAAAAATTTTTGGGACAGTGTATCTGTCCGCGTTTTTTTGTTGCTTTTCGCTTTTTTGGCGGTATACTGGTATTTAGATAAGAAAAAAGGGAGATGCTTTCTTTGGTTACGCAGGAAGAAAAATATATCCAGATGACCCAAAGACCCATCGGCAGAACCATCTGCCGTCTGGCGGTGCCGTGTATCATCAGTATGCTGGTCACATCCTTTTACAATATGGCCGATACCTTCTTCGTGGGTATGCTCAAAAGCAATGCCGCCACCGGCGCGGTGGGTGTGGTATTCTCCATGATGGCCATTATTCAGGCGGTGGGATTCTTCTTCGGTCAGGGCAGCGGCAACTATATCTCCCGTATGCTGGGCAAGAAGCACTATGAAGAGGCATCCACCATGGCGGCCAACGGCTTCTTTTCCGCGCTGGGCGCAGGTGTGCTGATCTGTGTGCTGGGGCAAGTTTTTCTGGAGCCGCTGGCGTACCTGCTGGGTTCCACGGACACGATCCTACCCTATACCAAGGACTACCTGCAGGTGATCCTGCTGGGCGCGCCCTGGATGACCGCGTCTTTGGTGCTGAACAATCAGCTGCGTTTTCAGGGCAGCGCCGTGTATTCCATGGTGGGCATCACCGCCGGCGCGGTGCTGAATATCGCCCTGGACCCGCTGATGATCTTTACCTTCCGTCTGGGTGTGGCGGGCGCAGGCTGGGCCACCATCATCAGCCAGTTCGTCAGCTTTGTTCTGCTGCTGATTGGCTGCAGTAAGGGCGGTAATATCCACATCCATATAAAGAATCTGAAGCTTAACGGGTTCTATCTGCTTCAGATCCTCAAAGGCGGTCTGCCCTCTCTGGCGCGGCAGAGTCTGGCTTCTCTTGCCACCATCTGCCTGAACCACGCCGCGGGCCCCTTCGGCGACGCGGTGATCGCGGCTATGGGCGTTGTGCAGCGGATCATGATGTTCGGCGCTTCGGCAATGATCGGCTTCGGTCAGGGATTCCAGCCCTTCTGCGGCTTCAATTACGGCGCGGGTCTGTACAGCCGGGTGCGGAAGGGCTTCTGGTTCTGCGTAAAGGGCTCCTTTGTGTTTTTGCTGCTGGTGAGCATTCTGGCCTATATTTTTGCCCCCGAGCTGGTAACGCTGTTCCGGGATGACCCGGATGTTATTACCTTTGCCACAGCGGCGCTGCGGTTCCAATGCATCAGTTTCCCCTTCCAAAGCTGGATCGTTATGAGCAATATGTTCCAGCAGGTTACGGGAAAAACTGCGCCGGCAACCTTTTTGGCCATGGCGCGGCAGGGTATTTTCTATATCCCCCTGGTGTGGATCCTGTCCCTGTCCTTCGGCAAGCTGGGCATCCAGATGACTCAGGCGGCAGCAGATGTGCTGACGGTGGCCTGTGCCATCCCTTTACAGCTTTATATTCTGCGCCGGCTGCCGAAAGAGGATAAAACAATAAAAACTTAATGTTTTTTGCCGGGTTTTGAATTGCGTCCAATGGGGCAATATGTTAAAATAAGAAAAAATCTTTTGGAGTTATTATATGCTGAAGTATTTGGCAGTATTTTTAATATCTATGGTGCCTCTGGTGGAGCTGCGGCTGGCAGTACCCTTTGCCATCACGCTGGGGATCGGATATATCCCCGCCATCGTGATCTGCGCCATCGGCAATATGCTCCCGGTGCCGTTCATTTATTTCTTTGCTCGGAAATTCCTTGTTTGGGGCGCGGATAAAAAGGGGATTGGCAAGGTTTGCGGCTTTTTCCTGGTGAAGGGAGAAAAAGCGGGGCAAAAGCTGGTGGCTAAAACCGGCCGGTACGGTCTGGCGATCGCGCTGTTGCTGTTTGTGGGCATTCCCATTCCGGGAACCGGAGCATGGACCGGAACCCTGGCGGCCAGCTTTCTGGATATGGGATTCAAAGCCACTGTGATATCTGTGACCCTGGGCGTGATCCTGGCCGGCTGCATCATGGCCTTTGCCAGCGCCGTGGGACTGCATATATTTGGATTATGATTAGGAGGAAAAGATAATGTCTGATTGCCTGTTTTGTAAGATCGCTGCAGGGGAGATCCCCTCCACAAAGGTTTACGAGGACGATAAGATCCTGGCCTTCCGGGATATTGCGCCCCAGACACCCACCCATATTCTGGTGATCCCCAAGGCACATCTGGGTTCTGTGAACGATGTGATGGAAGAAAACAGCGGCCTTGTTGCCCACATTTTTACCGTTATCCCCAAGATCGCCGCTGCCGAGGGTCTGGAGAATGGCTACCGGGTGGTCAGCAACTGTGGTGAGGATGCCGGTCAGACGGTGCATCACCTGCATTTCCACATCCTGGGCGGTAAAAAGCTGGAAGTGAAAATGGCTTGACATCTCCGCGGAATCCTTTATAATAAACACAGATCGCAAAACAAATCAATCTTCGGGGAGCCGGATGCATCCGGCTGAGATTGGACTTGGTAGTCCTGACCCGTGAACCTGATACGGCCAGTACCGTCGGAGGGAAAGATGCATATATGGGATACCTGGTATCGCATTGCACCTGGACGGGTTTGCAATGCGATTCCTTTTTGTTTTGCCGCAGGCGAAACAAAAAGGACACAATACAACAGGAGGTATTCCAAAATGACAAACAAAACAAAAAGGATCACGGAAAGCGCCATGCTCCTGGCGGTTGCCATCGTTCTGGAGCTGGTGTCCAAGATGTTCATTCCCGAAATGCCCTTCGGCGGGCAGATCACCCTGGTGAGCATGCTGCCGGTGGTGCTGATCTCCTACCGCCACGGCGTGAAATGGGGTCTGGTGGCAGGTGTGGCGTATGCCTTGCTAGAAATGGCCATCGGCGCAAAGACGGTGGCGGCAGCCTTTCAGCCCGGCTACTTCGGTGACGGCGTGATGATGCTGAACGCCTTTATTATGTGCCTGCTGGACTATCTGGTGGCATTCACCGTTCTGGGTCTGGGCGGCTGCTTCCGTAATAAGATTGAGAACAAGGGTGTAAGCCTGATGTGCGGCAGCCTGGTTGCCCTGGGCGCCCGTTATGCAGCCCATGTAGCTTCCGGTTACATCCTGTTTGCGGGCTGGGCCGAGTGGTTCTTCACCCAGGATGGCTTCCCAGGCTGGGGTGCCGGACTGGTGGACGCCCTGAGTCCCGGAATGCTGGGGTTTGTGTACAGCCTGGTATATAACGGCATGTACATGATCCCGGAAATGGTTCTCACCGCTGTGGTGGCCCTGCTTTTGGCACGGATCCCCCGAATCGTTATTAAGGTAAGCTGACAAAAAGCGTGCTGTCTTGCTGACAGCACGCTTTTTTGTGCGTTATTCAAAGATCGAGACAGTTAACGACCGCAGTTCCTGCCGGTAGGCGTTGGGTGTTTTGCCACAGATACGGTGGAAGAGTTTTGTGAAATAGGAATTGCTGTTGAAGCCGCAGCGCAGAGCGATCTGGGTAATGGAAAGCGTGGTGGTTTCCAGTAGCTTTTTGGAAGCACGGACACGGTATTCAATCAGATAGTCCATGGGTGACTGTTGGATGGCGCTGCGGAAGCAGCGCAGACATTCCCTCGTACTGACGGCTGCAGAGGCGGCTATATCCTCCAAGGTCAGCTTTTCAGCGAAGTTTTCGTGGATAAAGGTCATCATGGTTAAGATCCGGTCCTGATTCTTTTGCGGCCCATGGAAGCTGCGGGTATCGGTGTTTTGAATCTCCTCCAGTAACGCGAGCCAGATCTCACTCAGAAGATTTCTCGTCTGAAATTCCGTATCCGGCATATCCTGCAGCCGGCCCAACTGCCGAAGTTTGGAAAGAATCTGCTTTTGCGAGGTTGTTTCGCCCCGCAGACAGACCAAATCCAAATTGCGGTTTTGCGTCACGGGATTCAAATACTTGGTTTCAAATACACTTTTAAAATGTCCGCTTAAAAACACCGGATGAAACAAGTGAGAATCCAAAACACAGTTTTCCGCGTTTTCCATAGCGGCAAGCACATTGCTGTTTACAAAAAAGCCTTCACCCTTGTAAAAGGTCTGGACTTGACCTGCGGTAGATACCTTTACGGCACCCTCCAACACCAGATTAAACTCCAACGCTTCATGCCAATGCCATGGGACTTCGGTGTTTTGTAAGGAGACATGATGAAAGGCATAGGGGTATGCGTTGTGCAGACCCTCCACTTCCTCCATTTGATTGCTCCGGATCTGCAGCTTCACAGAAACAACATCCTTTCATAAAAAAACACAATTTGGCGAGATCGTTATACATACTGGCGGCTTTAATCTTTCAAAAGCGGTGTAAAACAGTATAATAATTATACCAGAAGAAATTCTGAAAGTAAAGAAGCTTTTGAGAATGTTAGGAGGTCGTTTTATGAACGTTGTGTTTGCGATTCTGGTGGGAGCAAGTGTTTTATACGGCCTGTACCGTTTTGATCGCTGGCTGACAAATTAAAATCAGAGCAGGAAGAACCCGGAGAGACTTGCAATCTCTCCGGGTTTTCTTTATAATGAAAGAAAAACCGAAGGAGGCACAATGATGAAAAAGGTTAATTGGGGCGTGCTGGGCACGGCAGGTATCGCAAAGGGTCACACCATCCCCGGCATGCAGCAGGCGGCAAACTGCAATCTGTACGCCGTTGCGGGCAGAAGCATGGTAAAGGCCCTGGCTTACCGGGAAAAATTCGGCTTTGAAAAGGCCTACGACAGCTATGAGGCGCTGCTGGCAGACCCCAATGTGGAAGCGGTGTACATTCCTCTGCCCAACTCCCTGCACTGTGAATGGACCATCAAGGCACTGAACGCGAAAAAGCATGTTTTATGTGAAAAGCCTCTGGCACCCACCACCCGGGAGATCGAAGAAATGCACGATGCCGCGGAAAAGAACGGGGTGCTCCTGATGGAAGCCTATGCCTACCTCCACAGCCCCTTCATCAAGGCCATCAAGGAAGATGTGGACAGCGGCGTCATCGGCGATGTGCTGTATATGGAGTCGGAGTTTATCACCTCTTATTATGATGTCAGCAATATCCGCATGCGGAAGGAGACCTTCGGCGGCTGCACCTATGATCTGGGCTGCTACTGCACCTCTATGGTGCTGTGGATGATGGGTCAGGAACCGGAAAAGGTGCAGGCCATTGCGTCCTTCTCCCCGGAAAAGGTGGACCATCTGACCACCGCGATCCTCACCTTCCCCGGAGGAAAGCGGGCGACCCTCACCAGCGGTATGGTGCTGGCAAAAAATAAGAGCCGCCGTATTGACCGGCTGGAGATCCACGGAACAGTTGGCTGCATCAAGACGCCCGTACAGTTCAATCAGCACGGTGAGCTGTCCTATACCCTGCAGACCGATACCGGTGTGACGGTAAAAACGGTAAAGACCCCGGATAACTACGCCCTGGAAGTGGAACAGCTTGGCCGCTGTATCCTGGAAGGCGAAAAGCCCCATGTCAGCCGGGATTTCTCTGTGGCAAACAGCCGTGTGCTGGAAGCGATCCTTACGGAGATCGGATATTAAGGTATAACGCAAAAATCTCCCCTCGGCAGAGGGGAGATTTTTTAGTTTTGCATGCGGATCACAGCTGTGCCGGGGGCATCGGGAGCAAGAAGGCTTACCTGATAGAGGATACAGGAAACCTCGCCCCGGGTCAGCGTGTCGCTGAAAGGCAGGGAAAGACCGTTGTCTGCCATCACCGTAACAGCGGCTGCTGCCCATTCGGGCATTTCACTGTCCGCGAAGACAGAGGATTCCAGCGCGTGCTGGGTGATAGACAGATCCAGCGCGTTCTGCAGCATCACAGCGGCTTCACCGCCGGTGATGGGCGCATCCGGTTCAAAAATGCCGCTTTCGGTGGAGGGCAGCTGATCCAGCAGACCGGAGCGCTGTGCCGCGGCCAGATAGGGCTTCAGCCAGTCGGGGGTATCCCCGGGAACAGACACGGCATCCGTCTGCTGGGTGGGAATGTCCAGAAGCTGTACCATCATCGCCAGGAATTCCCCCCGGGAGACAGCCTTGTCCGGCTGGAAACAGCTTTCGCCGCTGACATTCTCCCCCACAAACAGGCCGGTATTCCGCAGCCATTCCGCTTCAAAGCGGCAGTCCATGCCCAGAGTGTCGGTATACTGCCGGGCATCGGTGGGCTTCAGGATCTGTACGGTGACGGTGGCCTCCCGGGATACATTCCCGGCGGGATCCGCGGCGGTGTAGGTGAAGGAGTCCACGCCTACCTTGTTCTTCTTGGGGGTATAGGTGAAGCTGCCGTCCTCATGGAGCACCACCTCGCCCCGGCGGGGAGTGCGGACAAGGGTATAGGTCATGGATTCGCCTTCTGGGTCAGAGACCTTCAGCTTGCCGTCGTTGGGCAGATTTTTATAGGTCTCCAAGGCGCTGTCCTGGGCCACAGGTGCCTGGTTCTCCTTGCCCCGGATGGCAATGGTCATAGTGGCGGACCGCTCCACACGGTCGCTGTAAATGGGCAGGTAGGACATTACCGCCTGGGCGTCCGTTTCCGTGGAAAGGGGCGTAAAGGTCATCTGGGAAAGCTGCTGGGCGGTGAGAATGTCGCCGGGCTGCACTACCCGGGTGCCCAGCAGTACGGTACCGGCGTCCTCCGGCAGGTCGGTGATACAAATGCCCGCAAGGGCTTCTTCGGAAGAGGAAAAATCCTGGGAAGTAAAGCAGTAGGTGGCGTCGCTCTCCACCTCCGCAGCCAGCACGGTACTGCAGCACAGCACGCAGCACAGCGCCAGCACAAGGCAAACAAAACGAACACGGAACATATATAAACCTCCTGTATTTGGTGTTCGCAGGTATTGTTTGCCAAATCCATAAAAAATATGCAGGCTATGGAAATTTTGGAAAAGGTATGATAGAATGCAGATATACAACATAATGAAAGGAAGATACATATGGATAAACTGCAAAAAAGCGGCTACCTGTGTAATCCCCAACAGGCTTACACACTGCGCCGGGTGACCCTCAGCGAAGGCAAGGCCAAAGGCACGGAAATCATCGAGGTCTGCACAGCAGGAGGTCTGCAGGTGGACATTCTGCCGGACAGCGGCATGGACATCGGTCAGGTGCGCTACAAGGGCATCAACATGACCTGGATCTGCAAAAATGGCTATGACACCCCCGCAAAATTTATCCCTTATGAAGACGAGTTCCTGAAGACCTTCTCCGGCGGCATGGTATACACCTGCGGCCTGCGCTCTGCCGGCGATCCCAACCGGGACGGCAGCGAGTACCACCCCCTGCACGGACGGTACCATGGCCTGGCTGCCGACCAGATCGCGGCGTATGTGGAGGACGACACCATTGTCATCCGTGGCCGCATCCGTGAGACTGCTCTGTTCGGTGAGGCACTGGAGCTGATCCGCACCATCCGCATCCCGGTATTCGGCGCACAGGTCACCCTTTCCGATGCTGTGACCAACCTGAACCCCAATCCGGAGGAGTACACCCTGCTGTACCACTGCAATTTCGGCTATCCTCTGGTTTCCGAAAAGGCTCATATCCAGTTCCCCCAGGAGCGCAAGACCACACCCAGAACCCCCTTTGCCGCAGAGATCCTGGGAAGCGAGCACACCTTCGATGCTCCCGTACCCTGCCAGGAGGAGCGCTGCTACTTCCATGAGGACATGGAGCGGAAGGTATCCATCGTCAACGAAGAGCTGGGCGCAAAAATGACCCTGTGCTGGAGCGAGACGCTGCCTATTCTGGTGCAGTGGCGCAGCATGGCCAGCGGTGACTATGCCTGCGGCCTGGAGCCCACCAACTGCTACATCAAGGGCCGTTCCGCAGAGCGCGCAAACGGCACGCTGCCGGTGCTGGCACCCTTTGAAACCGTGAAGACCGAGCTGAAATTCTCCTTTGAAGCCATCTGAAAAAATAAGCGGCAAGGGCATGACCCTTGCCGCGATTCTTTATTTTAAGCGGTGCTTCAGCCAGGCGATACCCCGGCGCCAGAAATGGCGCAGCGGCCGGGACCAATGCCACAGCCTGCAGTACAGCCGGTAATGCCAGGCACCCACGGGAATGCGCTTGTCACCCCGGTAGAAGGCGGTGACCAGCGCCAGTATCTGGCTGTGCTGCACGCCGGATTCCAGGAGAAACTGGTTGTCGCCGATACAGGTGTAGGTGTCACCTACAGCCACGATCCGGTGCAGCACAAACTGACCGCTTGCCCGCCGGTACAGGGGCAGATCGTATTTTTTCAGCACTGCCGGCACGGGGGAGATCTCCACCGTGTCAATGCCCTGCCGCAGCATGGGCAGCATGCTGGTGCCCTTAGGACCGAAGCGGACGGTTTTTCCGGCAGCCAGATGCTCCTGCATAATGGGCATCAGCGCTTCCAGCCGGACTTCTTTTTCTTGAATAACAGGATCCATGGCCAACAGCCTTTCCTAGCATTTTGTTCATTGTAACAGAAACGAGGCCTGTTTGCAAGGGGGCGCGCCTCCTTGACATTTTTTTTGGCGGCTGATACTATAAAAGCAGGAAAAAAGGGGAATTTTGTGTTTCCGGAGGTAAGTATGGAACGAAAATATGTTGCCTTCATCAGCTACCGCCACGCGGAGCTGGATTCGGCAGTAGCGAAACAGGTGCATACCTTGGTTGAGCAATATGTTATCCCCCGGTCAATGCGAAAAGGGGAGAAAAAGCTGGGTATCGTTTTCCGCGACCAGGAGGAGCTGCCCATTTCCAGCAATCTGTCCGATGACATCTGCAGGGCGCTGGACAACTCCAAATATCTCATCGTGATCTGCTCCAAAAATACAGCCCAGTCTCCCTGGGTGGGCAGAGAGATCTCCTACTTCCTGTCCCATCACCCCCACGAGAATGCCTTTGCGGTGCTGGCCTCCGGTGAGCCGGTGGATGTGTTCCCCCAGGCGCTGACCCAGAGACGGGAGCCAGACGGCAGCCTTACGGAAGTGGAGCCTCTGGCGGTGGATGTCCGGGCGGACAGCATCAGCGCCATGAAGAAAAAGCTGAAGCGGGAGATCACCCGGCTCTATGCCGCCCTGATCGGCTGCCCTTATGATGCGCTGGTGATGCGGGAACAGCGGCGGAAACGCCGGCAGCTGTCCGCAATCATGGCGGTGATCCTGGCGGTGGTGACAAGCTTTGCTGCGGTGACGCTGGTAAAAAATCACCAGATCGATCAGAAGAACGAAGAACTGGCAGGCATGAACCTGACTCTGGAGGATAAAAATCTGGAACTGGCGGGGAAGAACCAGGAGCTGGAGGAAAAGAATTTTGAGCTGGACCAGCAGAAGAAAGCCGTCCAGCTGCGGGAATCGGAACTGCTCACCGAAAAGGGCATGACCGCCTTGGCGGAGGGAGATACACAGACCGCCGTTGCCAATTTCCTGGCGGCACTGCCCAGCACAGAGGAGGACCGCCCCTACTACGCTTTGGCGGAGCAGGGCCTGATCGGTGCGCTGGAGGTCTACAACAGCAACCGGACAGAGTATAAGATATTTGAAACGGTACTGGAGCAGAAAACCCCCATTAAAGCATATGCCGTCAGCCACGACACCTCTAAGGTCATCACCCTGGATACATACGGTCTGACAACCTGCTACGCTGCCGCTGACGGAAGCGTTCTGTGGACTGCCCAGGCGGGAACCGGAAGCTATGTGACCAACGGCGAGATACTGTCCTGCGGGGAAAACAACACGGCGCTGGTGTTCTTTGGAGAAACCTTGACCGCGCTGGACTGCGAAAGCGGTACAGTGGTATGGCAGAAGGAATGGGACGACGGAACAAGAATGTACCTGTCTCCGGATGAGACTGCCCTGGCCCTTCTGATCATCGACTATAACGGAATCGACGGTGGATATACATACCGGTACAGCTTCCTGTCTGCCCAGACGGGTGAGGTGCTGCAAACCATTGAGCTTGGCAGCGGGGATTATTTATCCAATGTGGAAAACGATATGCCCTACTGGTATTTCTCCGAGTCCTATGACCTGGAGTGCCCCAACGGCGTATTTTCCTCGGACGGCAACTTGTTTGCCACCAATTATCAGGAGCGGACCGACGACGATCAGCGGATCCTGCATTACATCCTGCTGGACCGGACAGCGGGTACCTGCCGGGACTTGTGCAGTATAAAGCTGACGGATGAAGAATACTACGACAACAGCTGGCAGATGTGCTTTACAGACAGCGACACCGCCCTTCTGGGTATCCGGGAGACACTTACAGGAAGCATAGCTGCCCGGATCGACAAGATCGATGTGGCAACGGGCAAGCGCCTGTGGACTGCAGCCACCCCGGAAGAGGAAGCTTTTGCTTTCCTTTCCTCCGACAAGGTGCGTACGGTACAAAGAGGCAGCACGCTGTACCTGTGCCGGGGAAACCGCATCTATACCATGGATCCCGCAACGGGCAAGGTTGAGTTTTCCAGACAGCTGGACAGCCGGGCCATGGCCTTTGAAAAAATGGGAGACCACTTTGTCAGCATCGTCCTGGAAGACGGACTGTGTTCCCTGGTATGGGTCAACGAAAACGGCATCCATTTGACGGAGGATCTGATCATCAATAACTGCTCCGTGGGATCGCTGACGGATGTAAAGCAGGTAAGTGAAGGCCTGTTCCGGGTGAGTGTAGAGGACGGTTATATTACATATATGGGCGTGGGAACCCGGGAAGAGGGCTGCGGCTATGTCTGCGGTATCCCGGAGGGCTATGACAACCGGCTGGTGATCAAAAAGGCGGTTGCCTTTGAGGAGATCCTGCACCCAGAAAAAACAGAAATTCTGGACGCCGATCAGCTTCTGGTGGACGGAGATATGGTAAGCGTCGGCACACGGATGCTTGTATTGGGAAGATTTTCCCAGACGGTGGAGGGTCAGACCGCGTATACCTATCGCATGGTGGATCTGGACACCCACGCTGTGGTGAAGACCGTTCAGCCGGAGGGCAGCTATACCTCCCCGGAATACTTTGCCTTCCTGCCGGACGGCTCCGGATACATTTCCACAGCGGATTTTGGCAGCCTGAAGTTCCACGATCTCCAAACGGGCACGGTCACCACATTGTGCGAAAGAGAATCCCTGGAGATCGGTACCGTGGAGGAGACCCAGACCACCTATATTTACGAAAAGTATATTTACAGCTCCGCGGTACAGTCGGCCGATGGCCGGCTGCTGACAGCAGCCATGAGTAAGGACGCCCTTAGCTGGTGGTTTGACGGCGTGGAGGGCGGCACTACGGTTATACCGGAGGATCTGTGCGTGGAAAATCTCACCTCGGGGACGATTTGCCGGCGGCTGCTGGTGGCGGGGGAAAACGGCTGTATCGTCGTGGGCAATTTCACCGACCAGGCGGATGAATACATCGATTCCTTAGCTGCCTACCATATCGCAACGGATACATGGTACCGCTTTGGCGAGAATCTGCACATTACAGCGGATTGCCTGATGGATGTGGATGAAACGGCGCTGCGGCTGACCCTGTGCGATACAGAAAACCTTGTGACGGTGTATGACTTTGTTTCCGGACAGGCTGTGCATGCATTTCACCTGCAGCTGCCCGGAAACGCAGTAAGGCAGATCTTAGCGAAGGATGACCGGTTCATCGCTGTCCTTACTACGGATGGGGGGATCTATCTGCACGACACGGCTTCCGGCGAGGTGCTGTACAGCCGGGCTGCAGAGGGATACTCCAGCGGCAAGCTGTGCATGCAGGAGGATACCGTTAACGGGCGGCTGTATATCTGGGAAGACGGCACTCTCAATGACGAGGGCTGCTGTATCGATACGGAAAGCTGGACCGAGTTGGCACAGATTACCGGACTCGCTTACTATGACCCGGAAACCAATGAAGCATACCTGTACGGATACGCTCTGGAGGATCAGAGCTATATTATCTCGGTATGTCATATCCCTACTCTGGAGGAACTGATCGCCGCAGGCCAGTCCCTGCTGGCAGAATAAAACATTGCCCCCTCCGAAGGGCGGCGCGCCATAGTGAGAAACCGGTTTTGAATCGCCCCTTTCCCACTTAACTTCATAAAAAATTCCCGGAATACACAAAGTATTCCGGCAATTTTCTTATTTGTTAATTGAAAAAGTTGCTGCTTCAAAACTGCAACGCATCTGAAAAGAATGGGGTTTGGTGGCAAGACAAAGCAAAAAACGCAGGAATCCTTGGTGGATTGCGAGTATTTTTGCTGCAGTATTGTCCCAAAGCACGTCTTTTCAGACGATTTTTCACTATGGTGCGCCGCCCAAACTTGCCGCGGCTTTTTTATTCGATTTCTGCGGTAGCCGTGCCGCCTGCAGCATGAATGTTCAGCCAGCCGGAGCGGAACGGAAGCTTTGCTTCGATGGTTTCCAAATCCTCTGTACAGGGAGCAATGCGGTACGCGCCGTCCCAATCCAGCGTCAGTCCTATAATATGCTCAATAATGAACGCCAGCACACCGGACGACCATCCGTGACAGAGGGAATGGCGGAAGCCTTCATAGCAGAAAGCGCCAAAATCTCCGTGGATATCCTTTTGTCCTTCTTCAGGGAATTCATCGATCCTGCCGCTGCCTTCCAGCCAGGCAATGTCAAAGTCCTCCCAAAAGCTGGTAGCTCCCCGGGACAGCATGCCGCCGTAATACTCTTCGATCAGGGAAAGCATCTTCTTTCCGCCGGCCATGGCGTCTGCCTTGAGAATGTAGTAGGCCATAAAGGTGGAAAATCCCGCAGCGCCGTCCTTTTCCAAAAATTCTGCTTCTCCGGCCGGGTCTCTGCCCGCCAGGATCTGGAACGCTCTTGTCTGCTTAAAGCCGCAATCCATGTTCAAATACGGCGTCAGCATCGAAACGATCCGGCTGCAGGCCCCATTCTCCTCGATTTCCAGATATTTTTTCGCCATGTACACCAACACCGCCGCTGTGCCGATCTTGGCATCGGGAGTATCCAGTGTGGGCCAATCCAGGAAATAGGGCATGAAATAGGAGGCAGCGGAAAAGTCCATTTCGCCATTATCGTCAATGCAGCGGTTGAAATTTTCAATGACCGCCAGGGCATACCCGCGGTTTTCCGCAAAGTACTCCCGGTCTCCCGACAAGCGGCAATAATCGCACAAATTGATGACCCACCAGGCAGAATAGGTAGGGATCCCGTTGATCCACCGGTCCGGCGGTGTCTCCTTCAAAATGGTGAGGCAGTTGCGGATGTTCGCCACGTCCCCATACAGATAAGAGGCAAGCACGATCTCCTGATGCAGATCACCGCTCCAGACCAGCCTGTCCCGCTTGATACCGTCCCAAATATACCCGTTTTGCAGATTCAGCTTCAGGGTATATGCCGCGGTGTCCATAATGCGGTTGAGCAATGCGTCATTTGTTTTGATCCGGCCCTCTTTTTCAAAGTAAGGCAAGGTGCTCACGGCGAAAACATTGCGGATATGCACCGCCTCTTCCGTCAGCAGTTCCAGCCTTGCGAAGCGGAATCCGCTCTGTCCAAAGGTCAGATCCGACAAACCGGGAACTTCCACCTGGAAATCCCGGGGAGAGTGGTCATTGGTGGCGTTTTTCTGTCCGATGACCGAGCAGGCTTCCGTTAAAGACTCTCCAAGGGTGATCCGGAACCGGGCTGCCCCTTCCATGCCGCCTGCGATCAGGCGTACGCTGCCGCACAGCTCCTTGCCGAAGTCCAGCACCACATACGCGCCTTTTTGCGTAAAAGCGCAGCAGCGGTCATTCTGAAAAGAAACGCAGGCAGGTTTTTCCAACAGCAGGTTTTCCCACTGTGAAACCTTTTCCTTTGCTTTGACCGCCACGGGCAGCAGATATTCTTTTATCACTGTATCTGCGTTCATGCGTTCAACCATACCGTCAATCCTTTTCCAATTTCATACACAAGATAAAGGTGTTCTCCTGAAAACCGTAAGGCACACTGCCATTGCCGCTGGCGCAGAACAGGTGGGTAGGTGTCCCATCGGCATCAAACAGCAGGCTGGGTCTTTCCAGATTTCCCTGCTTGGAGGTATGTCCGTCCTTCCAGGTAACTGTCCGGGAATAGACCCTGGGCGCTTCCGCTATTGCAAAGTGGATGCAATCGTCACTTTCTGCGTAGAAGCCGCCGCCCCATTCCCCGGTGATGCCGGAAGATCCGTTTTTACAATCATCCTTTGCGATCAGGCAGAACTTCTTTTTCAGTTCATCGTACCAAAGGAACGGATCCTCCACATGGAGGTTTTCATCTGCAAACTGCAGAACCGGGTCTTCTGTTAATCTGGTGAAGGGGCCTTCGGGCTGTTCCGCCACCGCGATTCCCAGCTGCAGGGGGTGTCCCACACCCTTACGGGATTTATAGATCATATAGGTTTTTCCGTCAGGCAGGATCGCCACCGTGGGATTTGTTGTGATGGTACAATCCCAATGGGAGCAATCCCGGGGCTCTAAAAGGGGCGTATCCTGCCGGATAAAGGGACCTTCGATGCTGTCGGCCACCGCAAGTCCGATCCGTTTCCGGTTCCAGACCTCCTGGCCTCTTGCGTCGGAGATCACATCCCCCACGCCGGGTGCCGCATCCCCATAGGTCGTTCCCATATAGTACAGATAGTACTTGCCCTTATAGGCCTGAATGCAGGTGTTGTGGGTGCTCATGCCGTCAAAGTATTCCCTGCCCCGCCGGGGAAGGACCACATTGGCAAACCGGTAAGGACCCTCAGGCGTATCCGACACACTGCGGATCACCTGGCTGTTAAACAGCCAGTTCCACCCAAAGCCCAGTCTGCTGTCCCAGCCGGAGGAAAACATATGATATTTTCCCTCTGCCTTGATCACGGCACAATCCCATACATAATGCCCTTCAAAGGCCAACGCCGTTACCGCGTCTTTGGGGGTGTAACCGAATTTCTTAGTCATACATTCTCTCCCAGAGCTTCTTTGATCACCCGTGCCGTCTGCGCGGCGCACAGCTCGATACCCACGGCGTTTAAGTGCAGCAGGTCCTCGCAAATGCCGTCGTTTCTGTGATCCACCATAACGGAAAACAAATCATTGACTTCCACGCCCTGCTGGCGCAGAAGAGGAACGATGGCTGCATTGTATTTCTGAATGCGCTCCAATGTATGATAGGGATAGTCCGGGTGGGCCGGTGTGGTGGTGGCAAAAATCACCTTTTTTCCATATGTCTGCAGCAGCCGGACAATCCGCAGCATGGTTTCCACATACTCCTCCAGCGGCGTAAAGGGGCCATCGCCAAAAATATCGCAGGCGTCCCAAAGGCCATTGTTCCAGTGGATCACATCTGCTCCCTGAATATTCTCCTTTTCGTCAAAGAGCATCCGCAGGGTATATTTTGCAAACCGGCAGTTATCCTCCGGCTGCCATACTTCACATTGGTCTGCCAGCAGCTCTTCCACGCGTTTTCCGTAACCGATCAAGCGGATCGAGTCGCCTAACAATACAACTTTCTTCACCGTGCATATCCTCCTTTTCACGTAGTCGATTGTATTGCCTCTCATTATACCCTAAGCTTTATCGACTATCAACATCGCTTTTGCCAAAAACCACCTCGGCATTGACTTTCTCCCGCTCCCTTCCGGTAAGGTCTGCCTTTCTATGCCCTGTTTTTGTTGTTTTTGGGCTGGCTTTTTCTTTTCCCATGGAGTATAATAGTTCCATTCTTTTAAAATTCGGCAGTATGACACGGGTCTGCCGGAGAGATCACTTGTACTTTTGGAGGAAAAATGGTAGAAATCATCACAAAAATCAACGACGCCCTGAACGGCTTTATCTGGGGCGTTCCCAACCTGATCGCCATCTTCCTGCTGACGCCTGTGGTACTGCGTCTTATCAAGGAGCATTTTAACCGGGACGGCGGCTCTGAGCTGCGTAAGCACAACAAGGCTTAATGCATCTAACTGCCCGGGAGTTCCTGCAGGGGCTTCCGGGTTTCTGTTTGGTGCGTGAATTTTAAAAAGTATGGTCGGTTTATGTGGAAAACCAAAAAATCCGTGCAATCATGCAGGCAACAAACATAAGGAAGCCGCTCTGTTCGTGGCCATGTTGCTGCTGACCCATTGATACCTATAAAGAAAAGGAGTGTTGCTTTCAAAGCAACATGCCTTATTTTTATGCAAACTGCAGTGTATCGTACCGGCCGTACTTTTTGCCCTCATCGTCGATGATGGCATCCACGCCCTGCACGGTGGAGAACATTACCGCGGAGGAGGCCATCAGACCGCCGCCCTTGCCCAGGGTGTCGATCACCCGGCGTACTTCTGCGCGGATATCCTCTTCCGTGGCGCCGGGTCTGTCCGTGACCTGAGGATCCACAGCGCCGGCAAAGACCAGCTTATCGCCGTAGTCCTCCTTCAGACCCTTCAGATCGTTGACCGGCTGGACGGAGTGCCAGCTGTCCACACCAATTTCCACCAGATCTGCCACAATAGGCGTGATGTAGCCGCAGGAGTGGTGCATGTAGTACATGCCCAGCTCATGGGCTCTTGCTGCCATGCGGCGTTCCGGCTCCTTGTAGAACTTGCGCCACATATCCGGGGAAAGGAACATGTTGGACTGGTTGCCCCAGTCGTCGTGCATCATCACAAAGTCCGCATTCATGTAACGCTTGATGTATTCCATCTGCTCGATGCGGTAGTCGGCATAAGCCTGCACATACTCGGCATACGCCTCTTCATCCTCATACATGGCCATCAGACCGTTCTCATAGCCCATGGTGGAATTGATCCGCTCAAATGCGCCCATGTTGGATACGGTATAGCCCATGATCTCCTCAGAACGGCTCCACATACCCTTGGTGCGTCCGGCGATCATCTCCCAGGGCAGATCCTTGCAGCTGGGGAAACGGATATGTTCCTTCCATTCGGTGATGTCGTCGAATCGGGGCTGGCCGGGCGTCACAAAGCTCATCAGCTCCGGATGGGCGGGATTGACCTCCCACTGCAGACCGAACCAATCTGTGCCGTTCTGAAACAGAGGACGATCGTTGATCTCCGGAACGATCAGCATCTGAGACGCGGTGTTGATCATAGGCACCCACGCAGGCTGCTTATGCTCCCAGGTAAGTTTCATGTTTTCCCGTTCGGTCATGGCAGTATCCTCCTTGATCAAAAGAATTTGCGCAGGAAATAGGCCGGCGCGCAGCTCCACGCATGGCAGTAGCTGTTGACGATGGTGCCGCCGTAAGGGGATTCATTGGGGTTTTCGGGATTGTACAGTTCCCAGAAGGTATCGGTACCCAGATCCAGCATGCCGCCCCAGTAGGTGCTCAGCACCTGCAGTGCCTTGTCCTTCTGTCCAACGGTCAGCAGGGCGTCCACATAGTTGTGATACATGTAGGGGGTGACCATTTTCTCGGCTTCTTCGCAGCCCTCCAGCCGCTCCAGCAGCGCAGCACCGCCATGGGCAGCGCCGCCCAGGGTCATCCACACCTGGCTTGCCCAGGAGATCTGCCTGCCATCGCCGCTAACATAAAATTCGCCGTTCCAAAGCTGCTCGGCCGCCTCTTTTTTTGCTGCGTAGTCGGCAGCAAGGGCGGCAGCCCGGTCGTTCTGTCCCAAAATCCGGGCGATCTCGATGGCTGCCTTCATGCAGTACAGATAGCTGCCCTGGGCAGAGGCCTGCTTGTTCAGACCCAGATTCCAATCGGCAAAGCACCAGCCCAGCACATCGGAGTCCCGGACAAGGCCGGTCTGATCAAAAAACTTCTGCAGCACCGCGATCTGATCCCAGCCGGTGGGAGCCAGTTCTGTCAACGTGTCCATATCGCCGGTGGCCTTATAGTAGTCCAGCAGCGTGGGCAGGAAGAACATGGAATAGTCGAACATGGTGGTGTCGTCCACTTCGATCTCAGGCTCCAGGAACAGACACGCGCCTACCCGGCCACCCTCCTGGGTCGTGCCGGCGAACAGATACAGACAGCGCTTTACCAGTTCGTCATTGTGATAGGTTTCATAATTGGCCAGCGCCTGCATCCGCAGGTCACCGATCCACAGACGGCGGTCCCGCTTGGGGCCGTCCTCAAATACAGACTGCATGCAGCTGCGCAGGGTGCGGCAGCCCACAGCATCCAGCTGTGCCAGACGGGCATCTGCCGGGGTGTAGGGAGTCAGCTTGCTTTCATCGGCAGAGGTGGCCTCCATGCAGAAGGCATCTTCCACGGTCAGCTGATACTTGGTGCTTACATCCAGCACCTCGATCTGCAGGTAGCGGAAGGCATACCGCCGGGGCAGCTCCAAAACTGCCGGCAGCACATCGATGTGCAGCTGCTCCTGCTGGATCCAGCCCATGCTGATCCAGCCGTGGTAATTCTCGGCATTTTCGGAGAGCTCGCACAGCCGCTCGGCAAATTTCAGCCGGATCCATGCGGGGGCATCGGGGTGAGAGCCGGTAAAACCAAACTTCAATGTTACCTTGCCCACCATGTGATTGCCGAAGTCCAGCGTGACCACATCGCCCTTGCTGAGCTTGCGGCTGCGGTAATCGGCGCCATCCAAGGTGCTCTGTACCCCTGCCCGGGTCGTAAAGAGGGCAGGCTCCAGACTTTTTGCAATTTCTAAAAAGCGTTCATTTCGCGCCATAGTCTTGTTCCTTTCTTACTTTGCGACCTCCAGAAGCTGGCTGAAGGAAGTCAGGTTGAAGTCACCGGCCTTTTCCATGGCAGCATCACCGACGCAGGCTACCTGCATACCGCCGCTTTTGCCTGCCTGGGCGCCGGATACGGCGTCCTCCACCACAAGGCACTGCTGACAAGGTACGCACAGCATCTGCGCCGCCTTGACGAACACCTCGGGGTCGGGCTTGGAGCGGGTGATATTGTTGCCGTCAGAGATGGCGACAAAATAG
>JAZUMW010000126.1:0-10321 GCA_045603825.1 Faecousia sp. | reverse complement strand
TGCCCTTCAATCAAATATTTGGGTAATTCGCCACCGTTGTTAGTGCGTTTACCGGTAAAAAAGTTGGACACGTATGTTTTCTGTAACAGTACGTGTCCTTTATATTTTTCGTTCTGCAGAATTCTGCGGACTGTTTCAACGCCCCATACAGACTTTCCTTTGGGAGACGGAATGGCGAGTTTTTTTAATTCCGTTACGATTTCCCGCAATGACATACCTTGTTGACGGAAATCATAAATCATTTGCACAACGGCGGCTTCAGTTGGTTCCACCTCCAACTTCCCAGCGTTGTTGCGCCGGTATCCGTAACAGGGGGTATTTGCTTTACCAGAGGATCCGTTGGCAAACCGGGTACGAATGCCCCAGCGGGTATTGAAACTTTTTACTTCACTTTCGTTTTGATATACACTGGCATAAATCGTCAAGAGCCTGACGGCCTTGGGGTTATGAAGATATAGCTTTTCCACTTCGAAATACACATCTACATTTAGCTGCTTCAGTTCGTCACAAGCCTGCAAAAATTGGAGGGTATTCCGGCCCAGGCGGCTGATAGACTTTGCGAGGATTAAGTCAATTTTACCGGCGCGGCAATCATCCATCATCCTTTGAAAATCCCGCATTTTCCGGTTATTCCGTCCAGATGCTTCGTCTGCGTATATTCCTACGAATTTCCAACCGGGATTGCTAGTGATCCGCTTCTCATAATACTCGCGCTGTGCTTCCAAACTGTGATGCTGTATCTCTTGCTGGGTGCTGACCCGACAGTAAGCGGCCACTTTACGGTGTATGATAATTTTCGGCAACTTTGTTGCCGGTCGCATAGTAACCTTCATAAAAAGGACCTCCTTTTTCGTTAGCTATGGTATTACCATAAAATCACGAAATTGGAAGTCCTTTTTAATAATTCTCCATTATGGACAATATTTTTGCTACTGCAGAGCTTTGGGGAACATTTCATTTTCAGTTGAGTAGTACATATCTTGTATAACTTCAACCCATTTTCCTAAAGTTTTCACATATGCAATCCCATCAACATAAGGGAAAAGTGTAAAGAATAAAGTGGAAATTAAATGCAGCGATATCGCTGAATGCTCTGCTGGTACGGCGATACCATAATCCGAGTGGCCGATCGGAATGATGTTTTGGGTTTTATATGTAGACATGCGCTTGAATGTTCCTTCCGGTGACCCATGAGTGACAAGACATGCTAGTTTATACTGTTTATACCAAATTTCTCCCATTTCACAGTATTTTTCAATTGCAGCAAACGATTTGATTTTGATAGTATCGCCGTTTTTGTTGGTCGAACCCGCTGTCCAGTCATAAGTGCCTTTTTCAGGATTGTCATTTTGTGATTGTTCAAAATATTGCTTAGCTATTTGTTCCCCTTGGGACTTAATAAAATATGCAGTGCAGTTAAGTTCATACAACGATCTCCACCGTGCATAAGCACAGTCACCAAAACCGTTTCTGAGTAAAGTGAGAATTTCCAAAAACATTTGGCAAGCACGGCCGTGAATATGCTGTAGTGCTAAAAACATAATCTTTCTTGCTTCTTTTTCTTCGTTACTTGCGTTTTCGTCTATGAATTTAGTTATATTTTCTGCTGCTTCAACTGCAATTGTATACATAGTTTGTGATGCCGCAAAGCATTTTCCCCACAGTTGTTCTTGGTGCGCCAAAAACTCCTGTTTTTTAGCGCGCTCCTCCAACTCTATCTCGTACATTTTCTCACGAAAAAAGCCAGCGTAATCTGAAGATGCTGTGTCAGCCATAGACAGCATTACATCTTCAAAATTAATCTTATTAATTTTTTCGATAATTACCTCGTCAGATAACCCTTCTGTTTTCCAGTTTTCCACGGTATCTCTAAAAGCTCGGTTTATTACTTCGTTAATCGGAGCATTTCCCATTTTAGTACCTCTATTTTGCTGTTGCAGATTTTTGATTATTTTATCATGTTTTCGCGTTTTTTGCAATCTGCTTGCCGTTAACCCAAACTGGATCACTTGGTATAAGCAAAATAAAAACATAATCTGTATGATTTGGTCAATTTGTTGCAAATCCCGGTATTTATGGTATAATTATAAAAAATGGGAGGTGAGCATTATGGCAGAAAAGAAAGGAAAACAATATGTGAGCGATAATGCTCAACTTATGGCGGAATGGGACTGGGAGAAAAATAATGATTTGCGCCTCGACCCCCATATGCTAACCCAAGGTTGTCACACAAGGGTATGGTGGAAATGCCCCCAAGGGCACAGTTATGAATCACAAATAAAAAATAGGGCCAACGGTTTTGGATGCTCGTACTGTGCTGGCAAAAAAGTGATGATAGGATATAATGATCTTGAAACTTTTTATCCTGAAGTAGCTAAGGATTGGAATTATGATAGAAATGGTACTTTGACACCAACTACCGTTACCTATGCCAGTAACAAAAAAGTTTGGTGGAAGTGTAATGCATGCAACGGCGAGTATGAGGCTACTGTAGCTAACCGTACAAAAAGGGGATCTGCTTGTCCCTATTGCGCTAGTCAAAAAGTGCTTGTTGGTTACAATGATTTGCAATCTCAATCCCCTGAACTGGCAGCAGAATGGAGCCCCAAAAATATACTCCAGCCAACGGAAGTTACACTACACTCGAAGAAAAAAGTCTACTGGATTTGCCCTCTCGGACATGACGATTACCTGATGACTATTCAGCAACGTAGCAACCGTCAAGGGTGTCCAATTTGTGCACAACAAAGTCAAACCTCATTTCCTGAGCAAGCGATTTATTATTATATAAAACAAATTTTCCCGGATGTAATAAACCGCTATATATTTGATAACCGCGAAATCGACATCTTTATTCCATCCCAAAATATTGGCATCGAATATAACGGTTATTTTTCTCATACGCGAAAATCAGAACGGGATGCTGTAAAAAAAGAATTTTTTCGTTCCTTAGGCATCATGCTACTAGTGGTAAAAGAATACAAAACCGGCTCTGAGAAGAATGATGCCGATTTTTATATTCACGAAAGAACATCGTATAAAAATTTAACATCACTAGTCAAAGAAATTATCGCTGCCCTTGGTTGCTCGTCCCAAGTTGATGTAGATTGCGAACGAGACGCTATTTCTATCAAAAATCAATATGTCACCCTGCGAAAAGAGAATAGCATTGCGGCGATAAGACCCGATTTAATTGACCGGTGGGATTATGACAGAAACGGCAATATAACGCCAGAAATGGTCACGCTTGGTACAGGTCAACGCTTCTATTGGAAATGCAGAATATGTAATAGGTCTTATTTGGCATGGCCGAGCAGAATTGCCGAAGGAAGTGTTTGCGCCAAACACCATATTAGCTTAAAAAAAGGAATTAATGATTTAGCGACCAAACACCCGGAGCTGCTGAAATATTGGGACTATGAAAAAAATGATATAGCACCCTCTGAGATATTTGGTGGCGGCGAAAGAGTGGTATATTGGAAATGTAAAAATGGCCATAGTTTTTCTAAGTCTATCATAAAATTTGTGCGCGGTGAAGGGTGTCCTATTTGTGCTGGCAAAAAAGTTTTGGTAGGTTTTAACGATTTGGAAACCGTTTCTCCTAGTGTTGCAAATACATGGAATTATGCCAAAAACGGAGATGCTCTTCCTACTCATATTACCGCACATAGCAATAAAGAGTTTTGGTGGATATGTGAATATGGTCATGAATGGAAAGCAAAAGTAAGCAATAGAGTTAATGGCAGAGGGTGTCCTGAGTGTTATAGGCTTCAAAGAGGCCGTCGGGAAATTAATTTGTATGATGCAAAAACACATTTGCTGATTGGAACTTTTGACAGTGTTCGCTCTGTTTGCGACTACTTAGATTTAGACTACACAAAAATGAACAGTGTTATTTCCAATGTATGCAGAAGAAATCAAAAGACATTGATGCGAAAGTATATCCTAAGAAATGCTGATGACGATGAATTCAGCACAAAATAACACCTTAAAGTTCACAATTTGTTATCTTTACTTATTGCCGGAGTGATGGTATAGTGCGTTGCTGCAAGGAGGTGCAAGCAATGCCTATAACCAAAAACAAAAGAATATCAAGCGGAACTGCCGTATCCCTGGGAGTGATCTCAGCGATACGGCAGTTTTGTTTTTAAGGGAGGTACGACATGAACATACTTGAAGATTTTTGGTATGGGAATATAAACCCGCAGGAGGAAAGCAAGGAACATAACCGGGCTATAAAGGAATTGCTGAACCTTATGGGGCGCAACCGGGAGACCCTCAGTAGTACCCTGACAGATGAACAGCGAGAGGTACTCGAAAAATATGACGACTGTATCAACGAAATGTACGGTCTGATTGAAGTGGCGATATTTGCATACGCATTCCGGCTGGGCGGCAGGCTCATGCTTGCAACATTATTGGGAGAGGATCCATGAACCCGGCCCAGGGGGTGTTCACTTTTCGGTTATGGGGGTGTTCAAATGGCCTCTAGGGGGTGTTCAAACAGCCATCAGGGGGGTGTTCATTGTATCAATAAGTGAGCCTTTTGCGAAAAATAAAAGGGAGGCTTATGCCTCCCTTTTATTTTTGACCGGGAAGGGACTCGAAAGATTCAATCGCAATATGCCGGTGGCATATTGCTGCAACCAGTTCAAAAACTGGTTGCTACCTTAATTTTTGCCCGTCTCACGCAAGGGCGAAAATGCAAACGAGGTCCGTTTGCGGTGCCCGAAAAAATCATCGGGCTTCCGCTGATCCTCGATTTTTTCGACCGCGGCACACACTGCGCCTGCCCTTGACTCCGCCACCGGCGCCGGGCAGGCTCGTGGCCCTTCCGGTGTACCGCCAAGCGGAGCTTGGCAAGGCAGTTGAAAATGCAAACGAGGTCCGTTTGCGGTGCCCGAAAAAATCATAGGGCTTACGCTGATCCTCGATTTTTTCGACCGCGGCACACACTGCGCCTGCCCTTGACTCCGCCACTGGCGGCGGGCAGGCTCGTGGCCCTTCCGGTGTACGCCGCCCGGAGGGTGGCACGCAGTTACGGATTCGCTCCTGGCAACGACATGGAAGGGGCAACGACAATCCCTCAGTCAGCTGCGCTGACAGCTCCCTTTACACAAGGGAGCCTTATTATTTTTTTGAAAAACGGAAAAAGTGTGGCATTTTCCGTGCCGGTGGTATACAATAATAGGGAATTCTATAACAGAAAGAGAGAGCTATGAAAGAGAAATTTAAACTGACAAGTCTGGAACGGAACTGGGTGCTCTACGATGTGGGCAACTCCGCCTTTACGCTTCTGGCATCCACGCTGCTTCCCATCTACTTCAACGCCCTGGCCACCTCTGCCGGAGTGGACGAGAATATGTACTTAAGCTACTGGGGCTACGCAGGCTCCATCGCCACCATTTTGGTGGCGATGATCGGCCCCATCTGCGGCACGCTGTCGGACCGGAGCGGCTACAAAAAGCCCCTGTTCCTGCTGTGCGTGGCGTTGGGCGTTTTGGGCTGCGGAGCTCTGGGCATTGCAAAGAGCTGGCTGATCTTCCTGGGCATTTTCATTCTTGCCAAGGTGGGCTTCAGCGGCAGTCTGGTATTTTACGATTCCATGCTGCCGGAGGTCACAACGGATGAACGCATGGACAATGTATCCACCCAGGGCTACGCCTGGGGCTACATCGGCTCTGTGATCCCCTTTGTGCTCTGTCTGGCGCTGGTGCTGGCCGGTGGTAGCTTTGGCCTTGACCAGACTGCTGCCATGGTGCTGTCGTTTATCATCACCGCGGTGTGGTGGGCAGTGTTCACCCTGCCGCTGCTGCGGCGGTATCGGCAGACCGCCTATGTGGAACGGGGTCAGCGTCCACTGCTGGATTCCTTCCGCCAGCTGGGCCGTACCTTTCAGAAGGCCCGGGAGCAGAAGCATGTGTTCGTGTACCTGGTAGCATTTTTCTTCTTCATCAACGGCGTGTACACCATCATCGATATGGCCACCGCCTACGGCACCGACCTGGGCCTGGACACCACCGGCCTGCTGCTGGCGCTGCTGCTGACCCAGATCGTGGCCTTCCCCTGTGCCATTATTTTCGGCAAACTGTCTGCCAACCATGACAGCGCCAAGCTTATCAAGATCTGCATCATCTGCTACACCTGCATTACGCTGTTTGCGGTGTTCCTGGTGGCCCAGTGGCAGTTCTGGCTGCTGGCGACGCTGGTGGGCATGTTCCAGGGCGCTATCCAGGCTCTGAGCCGTTCCTATCTGGGAAAGATCGTACCCACGGAGCAAAGCGGCGAGTTCTACGGTCTGATGGACATCTGCGGCAAGGGCGCATCCTTCCTGGGCATGGCCCTGGTGGGTTTTGTGAATCAGATCACCGCGGATGTGCAGGTGCGGGTATTCGGCCTGCAGCTGCAAAACTCCAACCTGGCCGTCAGCGTGCTGGTGGTGCTGTTCATTGCAGGCTACATCCTGTTCTGCAAGGCAGACCGGCTGAATAAGGCCCGGCAGAATTAAACAGCGCAAAAAGAAAGCCACGGTAATTGCTTACCGTGGCTTGCTTTTATGGGAATTAGCCGAACATGACCTGGTTGACAATGCTCTCCAGGTATTCCTGACGGCCGGAGCCGGGGTTGGCGGGTGCGCCCATCTCAGCAGCGTAGGCAGCCAGCTCTTCCAGAGTGGCTTCGCCGGAGCGGATCTTAGCGCCGATGCCGGTCTTGTAGGAAGCGTAGCGCTCCTCGACGAATGCATCGATGCGGCCGTCCTCGATGAGCTTTGCAGCCTTGATCAGGCCCAGTGCGAAGGCGTCCATGCCCAGAATGTAAGCGTGGAACATATCCTCGTAGGTGTTGGAGGGACGACGGCACTTGGAGTCGAAGTTCAGACCGCCGGTGAGGCCGCCGGCCTTGATGATCTCGTACATGGCCATGGTGGTGATGTAGATATCATAGGGGAACTCGTCGGTATCCCAGCCCAGCAGGTAGTCGCCCTGGTTGGCGTCAACGCTGCCCAGCATGCCGTTGATGGCGGAGATGCGCAGGTCGTGCTGGAAGGTGTGGCCTGCCAGAGTGGCGTGGTTGGCTTCAATGTTCATCTTGAAGTCCTTGTCCAGACCGTACTGACGCAGGAAGCCGATGGCGGTAGCGGCGTCGAAGTCGTACTGATGCTTCATGGGCTCCTTCGGCTTGGGCTCGATGTAGAAGTCACCGGTGAAGCCGATGCTGCGGCCGTACTTCACAGCCATCTTCATCAGGTTTGCGATGTTCTCCTGCTCGAACTTCACATCGGTGTTCAGCAGAGTCTCATAGCCTTCACGGCCGCCCCAGAACACATAACCACGGCCGCCCAGCTTCACGGTCAGCTCCAGAGCCTTCTTCACCTGTGCTGCTGCGAAGCAGTAAACATCGGCGGAGTTGGTGGAGCCTGCGCCGTTCATGAAACGGGGGTTGGAGAACATGTTGGCGGTACCCCACAGGCACTTGATGTCGGTGCCTTCCATCTTCTCCAGGATGTAGTCGGTGATCTCGTCCAGACGGCGGTTGGTCTCGTTGATGTCGTCAGCCTCGGGAACGATGTCCACATCGTGGAAGCAGAAATACTTGATACCCAGCTTCTTCATGAACTCGAAGCCTGCGTCAACCTTAGCCTTGGCATGGGCCATGGTACCCTTTTCGTCTGCGCCGAAGGACTTGTCCATGGTGTCACGGCCGAACATATCGGTGCCGGCTGCGCACAGGTTGTGCCACCAAGCCATTGCGAAGGGCAGGTGCTCCTTCATGGGCTTGCCCAGAATGACCTTGTCGGCATCGTAGTACTTAAAGGACAGGGGATTGGTGCTGTTGGGGCCCTCGTACTTGATCACGGGGACATTTGCAAAAATTTCAGACATAGCTTTAGTTCTCCTTTAAAACTTGGAATAGAGGCTTCATAGCCGGATAGATGGATTTAAATTTCTGATACCGTGCCTCGTACCGGGCGGTGAGGTCGGCATCGGGCTGGACGGTGGAGGCCACTTCCACCAGAGCGTCAGAGGCTGCCTGGACAGAGGCGTATCTGCCGCAGCCCACCATAGCCAGCATGGCACCGCCGTAGCCAGGGCCCTGCTCGGTCTTCACCAGCTCCAGGGGGATGCCCAGAACATTGGCGAAAATGGTGCGCCACAGAGGACTCTTGGCACCGCCGCCACAGATCTTGGTGGAGGGGATATCGATGCCCAGGCTCTTGGCCACCTCGAAGCTGTCACGGATGGCGAAAGCTACGCCTTCCAGAACCGCCTGCACCAGATCGCTGCGGGAGGTATCCATGGTCATGCCGGTGAAGGTACCGCGGGCATTGGTATCGTTGATGGGGCTGCGCTCGCCCATGAGGTAGGGCAGGAAGTACACACGGTTGTTGCCCAGCTTGTCAGGGGTGATGTCCACCTGCTCAGCAGCGTAATCCCTGGTCTTTAGGATCTCGTCACACAGCCACTTGTTGCAGGAGGCCGCGGAGAGCATACAGCCCATGAGATGCCAGCCACCGTCTGCGTGGGCGAAGGCATGGAGGGCGTTGTTGGGGTCTACGCCAAACTTGTCGGCGGAGATGAAGATGGTGCCGGAGGTGCCCAGGCTGATATTGCAGCCGCCGCTGCCTACCACGCCGGTGCCCACAGCTGCCGCGGCGTTGTCGCCGGCGCCTGCAACCACCTTAACGGAGGCGGGAATGCCCAGTGCCGCAGCCACTTCGGGCAGGACGGTGCCTACCACCTGGTAGCTTTCAAACAGAGCGGGCATCTGTGCTTCGGTAATGGAGCAGATCTCCAGCATTTCCTTGCTCCAGCACTTGTGCTCCACATCCAGCAGCAGCATGCCGGAAGCGTCGGAGTAGTCGCAGCAGTGCACGCCGGTGAGGATGTAGTTGATGTAGTCTTTGGGGAGCATGATCTTTGCGATGCGGGCAAAGTTTTCAGGCTCGTTTTCCTGCATCCACAGGATCTTGGGAGCGGTGAAGCCGGCAAAGGCGATGTTGGCGGTGAGCTGGGACAGCTTTTCCTTGCCGATCACGCCGTTGAGGTAGTCCACCTGCTTTTCGGTACGGCCGTCATTCCAGAGGATGGCGGGACGGATCACATTGTCATCCTTATCCAGTACCACCAGACCGTGCATCTGACCGCCGGCGCCGATACCGGCGACCAAAGAGCCGTCAAAACCCTTCAGCAGCTCGGGAACGCCCTCCATCACAGCCTTGTGCCAGTCCTGAGGCTTCTGCTGGCTCCAGCCGGGGTTGGGGAATTCCAGAGGATATTCCTTGGTCACTTCATTGAGGATCTGGCCGTTCTCGTCCACCAGCAGCAGCTTGCAGGCGGAGGTGCCCAGATCGATACCGATATAATACATATAATGGCTCCTTTGTAAACGATGGTTTCACCGAAGGGGCGAAACCATCATTTGATTTGTGTGCTTATTACTTGGAATCGTTCTTCTTGGACATAACGTCAAAGATAACGGCTGCCAGCAGAACTGCGCCCTTAACCACCTTCTGGTAGTTCTGGTCGATGCCCATGATGGACATGCCCAGGTTGATAACGCCCATCAGAACCGCACCGATGATAACGCCGGTAACAGTACCGATGCCGCCGTAAGCGGAGGCGCCGCCGATGAAGCAGGAGGAGATGGCGTCCATCTCGTAGTTGGTGCCGTAGGTGGGCTGTGCGGAGCACATACGGGCGATGGTCATGATACCTGCCAGGCCTGCCAGGAAGCCCATATTGGTGTAAGCAAAGAAGTAGATCTTACGGGTGTCGATACCGGAGAGCTTGGTGGCCTTCTCGTTGCCGCCGATGGCGTACAGGTAACGGCCAACGGTGGTCTTGGAGGTGATGTAAGCATAAACCGCAACCACCAGAACCACCCAGATCAGTGCGGTGGGGATGCCCTTGTACTGGCTGAGCTTTACAAAGAAGAAGATAACAACAGCGCTGAGGATCACCATGCGGGCGATGGCGGGCAGCCAGCCCTCCACAGAATAGCCCTTCTTCATACGGACAAAACGGGTACGCAGGGTCAGAGCAATGTAGAGCACGCAGGCAAGAAGGCCCACGATAATACACAGATAGTTCACACCTTCGCCGCCGAACAGGTCGGGAATGTAGCACTCAGCGCCGCCGCCGAAGACCTTCAGGAAGGCTTCGTTGTTGACGGAGCAGGTCTTGCCACCCAGGACCACGTTGGACAGGCCACGGAAGATCAGCTGGCCGGCCAGGGTGGTGATGAAGGGAGGAACCTTAATGTAAGCAATGCAGAATGCCTGCAGAGCACCAACGACCAGGCCGATAACCAGCATAACAGC
>JAZUMW010000125.1:0-15334 GCA_045603825.1 Faecousia sp. | reverse complement strand
GCAAAAATCACACTTCGCCATACACTGCACCTCCAATCCGCATGTTGGCTCACTAAAATCACGCCCTTGCTTGGACGCTAAGATATGATAGCAGAGTTTAAAGCAAAATGCAAGTCTTTTTTTGGAAAATTTTTTGTTTTTTCAAAATATTGTTGCTATTCGGGAAAGGGACAGTTATAATGACTTTGAAATACACCCCAACGAGGTGACGATTATGTTCAATATGCATAGTGTACCTCTGCCGAACATGGTGGAGGAGTTTGGTCTGGAGATCGTTTTTGCCGCTACGGACTATGATAAGATCCGTCTGACGGTGGAGGATGTGGCCCGTCCCGGCCTGCAGCTTGCGGGTTACTTCGACCATTTCGAGCCCATGCGTCTGCAGGTGGTAGGCAATGCTGAGTACAGCTATGTCCAGAAAATGTGTCCCCAGGAGCGTGAAGCGGTCTATGACCGGTTGTTCTCCTATAAGTTCCCGGCGCTGATCATTGCCAGGAACCTGCCTGTGGATCCCATTTGCCTGGAGATCGCCAGGAAGCATAATGTGACCATGCTCCGCTGCCAGGAGGCCACCAGTACCATGGTTTCCGCCCTGATTGCTTATCTGAAAAATGAGCTGGCACCCCGGATCACCCGCCATGCTGTCCTTGTGGAAGTTTACGGTGTGGGTCTGCTGTTGACCGGTGAGAGCGGCCTTGGCAAGAGCGAAGCTGCGGTAGAGCTTTTGAAGCGCGGACACCGGCTTATTGCTGACGATGCTGTGGAGATCCGCAAAGACTCTTCTGGCGCGTTGGTGGGCAAAGCTCCCAAGCTGATCCGTAACTATGTGGAGCTGCGGGGCATCGGCATTGTCAATGTGGCAAAGCTTTTCGGTATGGGTGCGGTTAAGGACGAGAATGAAATCGACCTTGTAGTGAATATCGTTCCCTGGGACAACCAGACAGCCTATGATCGCCTGGGTCTGGAGGAGCAGTTTGAAGAGATCCTGGATGTGAAGATCCCCCGCAACACCATTCCCATCACCCCCGGCCGTAACCTGGCGGTGATCGTGGAGGTGGCGGCAATGAACTGCCGTCAGCGGAGAATGGGCTACAACCCCGCACAGGAGTTTACCGAGCAGATGAACCGCCACATGAATGAAAACATTGCTTATCCGCTATGAAAGAACTGACCGTCGGAGCCAATGATGCCGGTCAGCGGCTGGACCGTTTTTTGAGCAAGGCGGAACCGCTGCTTCCCGCGTCTTTGGCGCAGAAATATATCCGCATAAAGCGGATTAAGCTGAACGGAGCCCGTGCCGAGCGGGATACCCGCCTGCAGGCGGGGGATGTGCTGCAGCTTTATATCAATGATGAATTTTTTGATACCCCCCGGGAGGACAATGCCTATTTGACGGTGGCGGTGCCCAAGCTGCATATCGTCTACGAGGATGAAAATATTCTTTTGGCAGACAAGCGTCCCGGCCTTGCGGTCCATCCCCATGATGGAGCGGAGTACGGCCGTACCCTCATCGACCATATCCAGGCCTACCTGTACCAGAAGCGGGAGTGGACTCCCAGAGGGGAAAATTCCTTTGCTCCGGCCCTGTGCAACCGCATCGACCGGAATACCGGCGGCATCGTCATCGCAGCCAAAAATGCCGAATCTCTGCGGGTGCTGAACCAGAAGATCAAGGACCGGGAGATGGACAAGCGATACTTAGCCATCGTGGAGGGAACGCCTAAGCCCCCGAAAGGAAGCCTGAAGGGTTATCTTTTCAAGGACGCCAAGAAAAACCGGGTGTTCGTCACCGATACTCCCCAGCCGGGAGCAAAAAGCTGCCAGACCAATTATGTGGTATTAGCCAGCAAACAAGGTCTGTCTTTGGTAGAGTGCGAGCTCATCACAGGCCGTACCCACCAGATCCGCGCCCAGTTTGCCCACGCAGGACATCCTCTGCTGGGTGACGGCAAATACGGCAAGCTGAATAAGAAATTCGACCGCACCTATCAAGCATTGTATTCCTACAAGCTGACCTTCCGGTTTACCACCGACGCAGGCTGCCTGGAATATCTCAACGGCAAGACCTTCTGCGTGGATAAGGTAGACTTTGCCGAAGAATACTTCCCCGATACCAAAATAAAAGGCTGATCTTCCGATCAGCCTTTTTATTATAATATTGTACCTGCGCCCACCACACAGTCGCCGTCATACAGAACAACGGCCTGACCGGGAGTAATGGCTCTCTGGGGCTCGTCAAAGACGACCCGGATCCCGTCGCCCTCCGGATATACGGTGGCGGGAGCGCCCGCATGACGGGAACGGGCCTTGGCGGTGACCCGCATGGGGCCGGTCAAAGCATCCACGGCGATCCAGTTGCAGTCACCGGCGGTGAGGGTATGGGTGAACAGCGCCTCGTTGGGACCTACGGTGACGGTATTCTTTTCCATATCCTTGCCGCACACATACACCGGCTTGCCCATGGCAAGGTTCAGACCCTTCCGCTGTCCCATGGTGTAACACACTGCACCACAGTGACGGCCCACCACATTACCTTCAAGATCCAGATAGTCGCCGGCGGGATAGGCTTTTCCGGTGTACCGCTTCATAAAGGAAACATAGTCACCGTCGGGCACAAAGCAGATGTCCTGGCTGTCCTTTTTCCGGGCGTTGATAAAGCCCTGTGCCTCGGCAATGGAGCGCACCTCCTGCTTGGTCAGTTCTCCCAGAGGGAAGCGGATGTGCGAGAGCTGATGCTGGGAAAGTCCCGCCAGGAAGTAGGACTGATCCTTGGCTTCATCGGCTGCTTTATATAAAAGGTATCTGCCGTTCTCAAAACGGATCCGGGCATAGTGGCCGGTGACCACCCATTCACAGCCTAAGGAAAGGGCGTCCTCCAGCAGGACACCGAATTTCAGATAACGGTTGCACACCATGCAGGGGTTGGGGGTCAGACCATCTTCATAGCAGCGGATAAAGGGCTCCACAACCTGCTCCCGGAAAGGAACGGTGCGGTCAAAGGCGTGAAAGGGGATACCCAGCTTTTCCGCGACGGATCGGGCGTCCCGCAGGCATGCGGGGTCTATGTCCCATAAAAGCATGGTACCGCCCACACAGTTGGTGCCGGATTGCAGCATCAGATAGGCGGCCACGGAGCTGTCCACGCCACCGCTCATGGCGATAAGCGCTTTTTTGTTTTTCATAGCCGCCCTCCTTTGAAAAGTATATATGAATCTTACCACAGCGCAGAAAAAAATGCAATGATTTCAATCCGTTGATTACAAGAAACGGTATACGAAAAAAGTGTAAAATTAGTATTTTATAAGGAAAATAGGTATATATTCGGTAAAGTCAAAACATTTCTAAGAAGAAATAGGTAACAAAATTGTAATAAAAAATAAAAAAAGGGTTGCAAAAGATAAAAAGGTCTGCTATAATAGCGTAGAAATTCCCGTTGAAAGGAGCGTACATAAAAAATGAGACGCTTAACAAGCCTTGTTTTGACAATGGCGATCCTGTTCAGTTTGATAATGGCTTGCGGTATTACAGTCCATGCAGAATCCTCATTGACCATGAGTCAGGAAGGCGTGGATATGATCAAATCCTTTGAAGGCTTCAGCCAGAAACCCTATTGGGATGTCAACCAGTATACCGTGGGTTACGGTACACGCTGCCCCTCTGATAAATTAGAAGAGTATAAGACAAACGGCATCACTGAGGAAGAGGCAGAGGAGCTTCTGCGGACCTACATAGCCAGCTACGAAAAGGCAGTAAATTATTTTGCAGATAAGTACACCCTTGAACTGACACAGAATGAATTTGACGCACTGGTCAGCTTCTCCTACAATCTGGGCAGCGGCTGGGTCTATAAAAACGACAATTTCCACCGGACCATGTCTAACCCCGATTCCACCGATGCGGAGATCCTGTATTGGTTTGGCGCCCATTGTTCTGCTGGCGGTACGGTTCTGACTGGTCTGATCCGCCGCCGTGCAGCGGAAGCAAATCTGTATCTGAACGGTGAGTACGGCACCAGCCGTCCTTCCAATTATAAATATGTCAAGTATAACGCCAACGGCGGCAGTCTGGTCTCCCGTATCAATCTTTACGACATCAACACCACAGACCGCATCCAGCAGACCCCCACTTATGAGGGCTACACCTTTGAGGGCTGGTTTACCAGCGCAGAGGGTGGTACCCAGGTAACCGCGTTGAACGCGGATACCCACACCGATACCCTGTACGCACACTGGAGCGGCGGCGATACGGTGGAGAATCCGGAGGAAGAGGATACCACAGTAGAAGAAACGCCCAAGGAAGAAGCTCCCGAGCAGGAAGAACCCTCCTATGAGGAAGTGGAAGTGTCCCTGGAAGTGACTGTTACCTCCGGAGAAGTGAACCTGCGCAAGGGTCCCGGCACCAACTACACCACCATCGGCACAGCCTATAAGGGTGAAGAATACAGCATTTCCAAGATGGCCGTTGTGGGCAGCCGCACGTGGGGCTGCTACGGCGACGGCTGGATCTGTTTGAACTACACAAGCTACATGAATCCCATTGAGGAAGAAGAGCCTGAGGAACCCGCAACTGTCACCGGTACCGTCAAGGTCAGCAGCTACCTCACCGTTCGCAGCGGCGCAGGCACCGGCTACGCCGGCGTTGGCAAGCTGTACAACGGCAACAAGGTGGAGATCCTGGAGCAGAAGGTTGTGGGCGCCACCACCTGGGGACGCATTGAAAATGGCTGGATCAGCATGGACTATGTTGTGCTGGATACAGCAGAAAAGCCCACCGAAACACCCAAGGAAGATACCAATACGGACATTACCGGTACTGTTACCGCAAGCAGCCTGTTGATCCGTACAGGCCCCGGCACCTCCTATGATGTGGCGGGCAGCCTGAAGAAGGGCGCTTCCGTTACCGTTACCGAGACTAAGGAAGTTGGCAGCACCACCTGGGGCAAGATCAGCAAGGGCTGGATCAGCATGACCTATGTGAGCCAGAGCAGCAGCTCTAGCAGCTCCAATAGTTCCAGCAGTTCCAATAACTCCAGCAGTTCCAACAGCACCGCCTCCGGCGTTACCGGCACCGTGGATGCAGAGGGCTCTCTGCGGATCCGCAGCGGTCCCGGCAGCTCCTATTCCGTGGTGGGCTATGTTTCCGACGGTGAAAAGGTGACCATCACCGAAACCAAGGTCGTGGGCAGCACCACCTGGGGCAAGATCAGCAAGGGTTGGATCAGCCTGGATTATGTGGATCTGGACGGCAGTCTGGAAAGCGTTGCAGACATCCGCACCGTGACGGCAAGCTGCCTGAAGATCCGCAAGGACGCAGGCACCGGCTACTCCGTTGTTGACTACCTGTACAGCGGCGACAAGGTGGAGATCCTGGAAACCAAGACTGTGAACGGCACCCAGTGGGGTCGGATCGCAACGGGCTGGATCAGTCTGGAATACACCAAATAAATCTTACAGTCCCTGCCTTTTAAAAGGCAGGGACTTGCTTTTTTATATTTTATTCTGTATAATAAACTGATTCATTTTTATCTTTTTTGTTTGAGGTAGGAACGTGTATTTAAAATCTTTGGAAGTACAGGGCTTTAAGTCCTTCCCGGATAAGACCATGATCCGCTTTGGCGACGATATTACCGCCATTGTCGGCCCTAACGGCGCCGGCAAATCGAATATTTCCGATGCCATTTTGTGGGTCATGGGCGAGCAGAGCACCAAGACCCTCCGTGGCGCCAAAATGGAGGATGTGATCTTCGGCGGCACCCAGAAACGGGCAGCCGTAGGCTTTGCTGAGGCAACGCTGACGCTGGATAACACCGACCGGGCGCTGGCATACGATGCTGATGAGATCATGGTTACCCGCCGCTACTATCGCTCCGGCGACAGTGAATACTACATCAACCGCCAATCTGCCCGTCTGCGGGATATTCATGAGCTGTTCATGGACACCGGCCTTGGCAGAGAAGGTTACTCCAATATCGGCCAGGGTAAGATCGATGAGATCCTCTCCCGGAAGAGCGCGGACCGCCGTGAGGTATTTGAGGAGGCTGCCGGTATCTCCAAGTACCGCCACCGCAAAGAGGAAACAGAGCGCAAGCTCATGCATACTGAGGATAATCTGCTGCGCATCGGTGATAAGGTCTCCGAGCTGGAGCTGCAGCTGGAGCCTCTGCGCATCCAGTCTGAAAAGGCCAAGAAGTATCTGGAACTGAAGGAAGAGCTCCAGGGCGTGGAAGTTGCCGTGTGGATGGACAGGCTGGAAAAGCTGTCCGCCGATGCCAGAAAAGCGGAGGAGGACTATGTGACCGAATCCTTTGTCCTGCAGCAGGCCCATGAGGATCTGGACAAGCTGTACGCCTCAGCCGAGCAGCTGAGCAGTCAGCTGCGCAGCCAGAATGAGGCTGTGGAAAATTCCCGCGTCCAGGTGAGCATGCTGGAAGCGACACATCAGCAGATCGATGGACAGATCGCTATTCTCCAGGGTGCGGTCAGGAACAATGAAGAAAACATCCGCCGCAGCCACGAGGATCTGGCGGGGCAGGAAAGCCGCAGCAGCGGCATTGCCATCCAGATGGAGCAGGCACAGCAGCGGATCGACAGCATTGAGAAGCTGCTGCAGGAAAAGGCACAGGCCATCACCGGTCTGCAGCAGGAACTTACCGCCATGACTGCCGATGCTCAGGGCATCGCCCTGCAGTTCATGCAGCTGCGGGGCAGCGAGATGCAGCTGACCACGGATATTGCCTCCCGTGAGGCAGACATCCGGGCGCTGGAAGCAGCGGTGCAGGAAAGCAGTCTGCGCCGGGAACAGCTCCTTGGGGACATCCGCTCCGGCGAAGAAAAGGAGCAGCAGGCGGAAAACACCCTGGCAGCCTGCCGCAAAGAGCTGCGGAAGGTCCGGGAGGAAGTCACCGTGGCAAGCAATATGATCGCAGGCTATGCCCTGCGGCAGGCTTCCCGGAACAAGCGCCGGGATGACCTGGCGGCCGAGGTGCATACCCTCACCACCCAGCTGGAATCCGTGCAGGCCAAGGCCGGTGTGTTCCGTGCCATGGAAAAGGATTTTGAGGGCTATCAGAAGTCCGTCCGTCAGGTGATGCAGGAATCACGGCGGGGCGCGCTGCGTCATATCCACGGCCCTGTGTCCCAGCTTATCCGTACCGATGACGACTATACCGTGGCCATTGAGATTGCCCTGGGGGCAGCCATGCAGAATATCATCGTGGATACGGAGGCGGACGGTAAAGCTGCCATCTCCTTCTTAAAGCGCACCGGCGGCGGAAGAGCAACCTTCCTGCCCATCTCGGTGATTAAGAGCAAGAGCCTTCAGGAAAAGGGACTGGAGAAGTGCCACGGCTTCGTGGGCATCGCCTCCGACCTTATCTCCTGTGATGATAAATACCGTGCTGTGGCGGAAAATCTGCTGGGCAGAACGGTCATTACAGAAAATCTGGACAACGCCGTTGCCATGGCAAAGGAATACGGCCAGCGGTTCAAGATCGTTACCCTGGACGGTCAGGTGGTAAACCCCGGCGGCTCCATGACCGGCGGCAGTGTGAACAAGGAGGCCGGCATCCTCAGCCGCGCCAATGAGCTGGAAAAGTTGACCAGGCAGGAAAGATCCCTTCAGGAAAAGCTGCAGGCACTGGAAGAGGAGTTTGCCGAAGCCAAGCGCGCGGCGGAGCAGGTACAGTTCCAGCTGGAGACCACCCGGGAGCAGCTGGCCGAAGGCGAAAAGCAGGTGCTGACTCTGGAGGGTACCGAAAAGCAGCATGAGATCTGGCTGCAGGCTGTGCAGGATGCCCATGAAAGCGCTAACAGGGAGCTGGAGGCTCTGCAAAACCGCTGCAATGCCGATAAGGAGCAGATGATCGCCTACCAGGCACAGGTGCAGGTCTTTGAGCAGCAGCTGCTTCAGACCCGTGAAAGCATCGCCCTTTTGGAGGGCAGCCAGACGGAGGCAGAGGAGAAGGTGGCAGCCATCACCGGCCGCATGAACGACATTCGCACCGAATCCGCTGCTCTGGAGGCAGAGCAGAATACTGCCCGCAGCCACATCATTGACCTGCGGCTTTTGCAGGCTGCCGCACAGGGCGACCGGGACAAGAAGCTGGCGGATATGGATGCCATCCGGGCTGAGATCGACTATCTGCACCAGCAGATCGCCCAGCAGGAGCAGCGCCGGACAGAAAATGCCGCCGATGCTGCCGCGGCCAGCCAGCGGATGAAGCAGGCTGTGGCAGACTACGGCCGTATCGAGGCAGCCAAATCCAGAGTGGATGGCGAGATCGTGGAAAAGAACAAGTCCATCCTCACCATGGAGCGCTCCTGCGCCCTGCTGGAGAACAAAAAGCAAACCGCCGCCCTTGAGGAGCGGAACACCATTGACCGCCTGTGGGAGACCTACGGCCTTACTCCCGGCACTGCCGGAGAAAAGTGCGCTCCCATCGAATCTGTGGCAGCGGGCACCCGCCGTATCGGTGAGCTGAAGCGGAAGATCGGCGCGCTGGGCACCCCCAACCTGGGTGCCATCGAGGAATACACCCGTGTCAATGAGCGATATACTTACCTCACCGGCCAGCGGGATGATGTACTCACCTCCAAGCGGGAGTTGGAGAGCATCATCCGTAACATCACCAAGGAAATGACCTCCATCTTCGTGGTGGAATTCGGTAAGATCAACGAGTATTTCGGCAAGGTCTTTACGGAGATGTTCGGTGGCGGTCATGCAGTGCTGATACTGGAAGACCCCAATGAACCCCTCAACTGCGGCATTGAGATCAAGGTGCAGCCTCCCGGAAAGCAGGTCAAGACCATTACCTTGCTCTCCGGCGGTGAGAAGGCATTTGTGGCAATCGCACTGTACTTTGCCATTTTGAAGGTCCGTCCCACGCCGTTTTGTATGCTCGACGAGATCGATGCGGCCTTGGACGACCGGAATGTGGAGCGCTTTGCCGCATACCTGCGCAGCCTCAGCCGCAAGACCCAGTTCATCGTCATTACCCACCGCCGTGGCACTATGGAGGCAGCTGATGTGCTGTATGGCGTGACCATGCAGGAGCAGGGTATCAGTAAGCTGCTGCGGCTGGATCTGAACCAGATGGAAGAACAGCTGGGCATTATGGAATAATTAAGGAGTAATTATGGGCTTTTTTGATAAGATCAAGGCAGGTCTGACTAAGACCAGAGATGCCTTGGCAGGCACTTTGGGCAGTGTCTTTACCGGCTTTTCCCAGATCGACGACGATTTTTACGATGAGCTGGAGGAGTGTCTGATCCTTGCTGATCTGGGCGTGGAGACTTCCACCAAGGCGGTGGAGCAGCTACGCAAAACCGTACGCCAGGAACATCTGAAGACAACGGAGGAAGCAAGGGAAGCGCTGAAAAACATTCTGGTGGAAATGCTGAATGTGGGGGATACCGCGCTGAACATTGAAACCAGTCCCTCTGTGATCCTGGTGATCGGCGTGAATGGTGTTGGCAAGACCACCACCATCGGCAAGATCGCCACCCAACTGGTGAAGCAGGGCAAGAAAGTGCTGCTAGTGGCAGGGGATACCTTCCGTGCTGCCGCTGCCGACCAGCTGGAGATCTGGGCAGACCGCTCCGGCGCTTCCATCGTGCGGCAGCACGAGGGGGCAGACCCGGCATCTGTCGTGTTTGACGGCATCCAGTCCGCCAAGGCCAAGGGTGCGGATGTGATCATCATCGACACCGCCGGCCGTCTGCACAACAAGACCAATTTGATGAACGAGCTGAACAAGATCAGCCGCATCGTGGAGCGGGAGCTGCCCACAGCCTCACGGGAGGTGCTGCTGGTGCTGGACGGCACCACCGGTCAGAACGGCCTGATCCAGGCCAAGGAATTCAGCCGTATCGCCGGCGTCACCGCGATTGCGCTGACCAAGCTGGACGGCACCGCCAAGGGCGGCATCGTCATCGCCGTGGCGGATGTGCTGCAGATCCCCGTGAAATTTGTGGGTGTGGGAGAAAAGGCCGAGGATCTGATGCCCTTTGAGGCAAAGGACTTTGTGGAGGCGCTTTTGTAATGAAAGTCGTATTGGCAAGTAAAAACCGGCACAAATTAGAGGAGATCAGCAAGATCACCGAAAAATTCGGCATCGATCTGGTGCTGCAAAGTGAACTGGGTGTGGACATCGATGTGGAGGAGACCGGCACCACCTTTGAGGAAAATTCCTTCCAGAAGGCGGAGGCGGTTATGAAGGCCACCGGCCTTCCTGCTTTGGCAGACGACTCTGGCATCGCGGTGGATGCCTTGAACGGAGAACCCGGCGTGTACTCCGCCCGTTACGGCTTTGACGAATCCCTGGACGACTGGGGCCGACTTCTTCTGCTTTTGAAGAATACGGAGCATGTGCCCGACGGGCAGCGGCAGGCACGGTTTGTGTGCGTCATCACCATGGTGACGCCCCGGGGGCAGGTGATCCAGGCCCGGGGTGAGTTCCACGGTGAGCTGACAAGGGAAGCCCGGGGCGAAAACGGCTTCGGCTACGATCCCATCTTCTACTATCCCCCGCTGGGGAAGACCACAGCGGAGCTGAGCAGTGAGGAGAAACATGCAGTCTCTCACCGCGGCAATGCGCTGAGACTGTTTTACGAGAAAATGAAGGAGGCAGGCTATGCTGACAAGTAAAGAACGTGCCGAGCTGAGAAGCCAGGCCACCGCACTGGATACCACGCTGATGGTAGGCAAAGGCGGCGTCACCGAGGCCGTTATCGCAGAAGCGGATAACCAGCTCACCGCCCGCGAACTGGTGAAGGGAAAAGTTTTGGAGGGTGCTATGATGACCCCCCGTGAGGTCTGTGACGAGCTTTGTGAAGCCACCGGCGCTGACGGTGTTGCTGTCATCGGCACCAAATTTGTCATCTACCGGTTCAGCGAAAAGCTCCAGGCGGAGCGGAATCAGACCGGCCGTGCAAAGCGCAAGCCCACCAAGGCAAACCCCGTGCGTAAGGGCGCTCAGGCCCGTCGGCAGGCTGCCCGCAAGGTGCGGGAGCAGCGGAATGAATACTTCCGCCAGATGGCTATTGACAAGGCCATCGAGCGATCCAGAGAAAAACAGCTCCACGGCGAAGAATGAAAAATGAGGGGGGATCACAGTGCGCATTGGTATCTACGGCGGTACTTTCAGTCCGGTCCATCTGGGCCATGTACAGGGGGCAAGGTATGCCCTTGAAGCGCTGAAGCTGGATACGCTTCTGATGATCCCAACCTGCATCGCTCCCCACAAGGAGCTCCCGGAAGGCTCTCCCACACCGAACCAGCGGCTGGCCATGCTGAAAATCGCCGTGCAGGACTATGAAAAGCTCCTTGCCTCTGACCTGGAGCTGCGCCGGGGCGGTGTCAGCTATACATGGCAGACCTTGACGGCCCTGCGGCAGCAGTATCCCCGGGACGACTTCTTCCTGATCATGGGGGACGATATGTTCCTTTCCATCGACACCTGGAAGGAGCCCCAGATCATTTATAAGGAAGCCACCCTTGCAGTCCTTTGCCGGGGCGGTGACTGGACGGCGGTGCAGGAAAAGGCGGCTGCACTAAAGGCGCAGGGTGTGCGGGTGGAGCTGCTGGAGAATCCCGTGACGGAGATCTCCTCCACCCAGCTGCGGCGACTGCTGGCCTTCCAATGTGCCGGCGCATTCCTGCCGGAGGGCGTGGCAGACTATATTGAGAAACACGGTCTGTACCGCCGCAACTATAAAGGCCTCTCCATGGAAGAATTGGAGCAAGCGGTGACAGAACTGCTGAATCCCAACCGTGTCAAGCATACCCTTGGCTGCCGTGATACGGCGGCGGAGTTGGCGGAGATCTGGGGCGCTGACAAGACAGACGCTGCCAGAGCAGGCCTTCTTCACGATGTGACCAAGGCGCTGGACGGTCAGCTCCAATTGACTTTGTGCCATGCATACGGTATAATTCTGGATGAATTTTCCTCTCAAAATCCCAAGACCCTCCATGCCTTAACCGGTTCGCTGGTGGCGCAGCGGATTTTTGGGGAAAACAAAGCGGTGGTGGATGCCATTTGCAGCCACACCACCGGAAAGCCGGGGATGAACACCCTGGAAAAGATCATCTATGTGGCAGATTATATGGAACCCTGCCGGGATTTCCCCGGTGTGGAGGAGCTGCGGCATCTTGCCCACACAGATCTGAACGCGGCGTTAAAGCTTGGACTGGAAATGACCCTTGCGGTCTTAAAAGCCCAGGGACGAGAGATTTCTCCCGAGTCCAGCCAGGCTCTGGAATATTTAAACAAGAATCCGTGAAAGGAAGAGATAAATATGTTAAGTGCAAAAGAAGTAGCTTATGAAGTCACCAAGGCGCTGGACGCCAAGAAGGGTATGGACATCAAGCTTCTGCGGATCACCGAGGTCAGCAGCCTTGCGGATTATTTCCTGATCTGCACCGGCACCTCCAACACCCATGTTAAGACCCTGTGCGACTACGCGGAGTACACCATGGAAAACCTGGGCGAAAAGCTGCTGGGCCGTGAAGGTCACCGGGGCAACTCCTGGGAACTGCTGGACTACGGCTCTGTTGTTGTCCATGTCTTTACCGAGGAGGCAAGAGAGTTCTATTCTCTGGAGCGCCTGTGGGCGGATGCACACCAGGAGGATCTTTCCGGCATTATTATTGAAGAGTGAAAAGAGGAAGGTAAGTCATGATTTACGAGCATTCCGTTATTGAGAAAAAGTGGCAGAAATACTGGGAAGCCAACGATACCTTCCACACCGATGTGTGGGATTTCTCCAAGCCCAAGTATTATGTTCTGGATATGTTCCCTTACCCCTCCGGTGTGGGACTGCACGCAGGTCACCCCGAGGGCTATACCGCAACGGACATCATGTCCCGCATGAAGCGCATGCAGGGCTACAATGTGCTGCACCCCATGGGCTACGACTCCTTCGGTCTGCCCGCTGAGCAGTATGCGGCCTCCACCGGCAACCACCCCAACGGCTTCACTCAGGAGAACATCAAGACCTTCTCCGGTCAGCTGAAGGAGCTGGGCTTTGACTATGACTGGTCTAAGTGCGTCGCCACCTCCGACCCCGACTTCTACAAGTGGACCCAGTGGATCTTCAAGAAGCTGTGGGAAGCCGGCTACGCCAAGCGCATCGAAATGCCCGTGAACTGGTGTGAAGAGCTGGGCACCGTTCTTGCCAATGACGAAGTCATCGATGGCAAGTCCGAACGCGGCGGCTATCCCGTTGTGAAAAAGATGATGATGCAGTGGGTCATCGACCAGCCTGCCTTTGCTGAGAAGCTGCTGGACGGTCTGAACGAGATCGACTGGCCCGAATCCACCAAGGAGATCCAGCGCAATTGGATCGGCAAGTCCACCGGTGTAGAAGTAGACTTCAAACTGGTGGGCGGCGGTGAATTCTCCATCTATACCACCTGCATCGAAACCATCTATGGCATCACATTTATGGTTCTGGCTCCCGATGGCAAGATTGTGAAGTCACTGATGGACCGGGTTGAAAATAAGGAAGAAGTCCAGGCTTACATCGACGCTGCTGCCAGCAAGAGCGAGATCGACCGCACCGATGCTACCAAGACCAAGACCGGGTGCCCTTTAAAGGGCGTGTATGCCATCAATCCCGTCAACGGTAAGGAAGTTCCCGTATTCATCGGTGACTTTGTGCTGGGCAACTACGGTACCGGTGCTGTCATGGCCGTTCCCAGCCACGACCAGCGTGACTTTGAGTACGCCATCGCCCACAACATCCCCATGATCCAGGTCATCGAGGGCCGGGATGTGTCTGAGTGTGCTTTTGAGAAGCAGGACTACCTGGGCAAGGGCTGTAAGCTTGTTAACTCCGAGGAGTTCACCGGCCTGACGGTGGAGGAAGCCAAGGAAGCCATCACCTGCAAGCTGGAAAAGCAGGGTGTCGCAAGACGCAAGAATAACTACCACTTCCGTGAATGGATCTTTGCCCGTCAGCGTTACTGGGGCGAGCCTGTTCCCTGTGTCTACACCGAAAACGGTGAAACCGTATTCCTGCCCGACGAAGAGCTGCCTCTGGTTCTGCCTATTCTGGAAGACTACAAGGGCAAGGGAGGAAAGGCACCTCTGGAGAACGCCACTGAGTGGAAGCACTACGATCACAACGGTTTGAAGGGTCTGCGTGAGACCTCCACCATGCCCGGCAGCGCCGGTTCTTCCTGGTACTACATGCGCTACATCGATCCCAAGAACGAGAACGCCTTCTGTGACCCGGAACTGCTGAAGCATTGGATGCCTGTTGACCTGTACATTGGTGGCCCCGAGCATGCTGTGGGGCATCTGATGTACTCCCGTATCTGGAACCGATTCCTGTATGATAACGGCCTGTCTCCGGTGGCTGAGCCCTTCAAGAAGCTGGTGCATCAGGGCATGATTCTGGGCGAGAACGGCATCAAGATGGGCAAGCGCTTCCCCGAGTTCGTGGTGAATCCCTCTGACATCGTCCGTGAGTACGGCGCCGATACTCTGCGTCTTTACGAAATGTTCATGGGTCCCCTGGAGGTCAGTAAGCCCTGGTCCGCTGACGGCGTTAAGGGCGCAAGAAAGTTCATCAACCGTGTGTGGAACTTCTTCACCGAGCCCGCAAACATCACCGAAACCGACGACGGCAAGCTCACCAAGATCTACCACCAGACCGTCAAGAAGGTGACGAACGACTATGAGGCTCTGGGCTTCAACACCGCCATCGCCCAGATGATGATCTTCGTCAACGAAGTCTACAAGAACGGCACCTGTCCCAGAGAATATGCGGAGGGCTTCGTCAAGATGATCTCCTGCATCATTCCCCATGTGGGTGAGGAAATGTGGCAGCTTCTGGGTCATGACAACACCGTGGCCTATGAGAGCTGGCCCACCTATTGCGAAGAGAAGTGTAAGGACGCCGAGGTCACCATGGCTGTGCAGGTTAACGGAAAAATGCGCGGCACGGTGGTGATGGAAGCAGATCTGGACAATGACACCGTTATTGAGAATGTTCTGGCCAACGAAAGGATCGCCGCCTTCCTGCAGAAGAACGGCGGAAACATCGTAAAGACCATCGTTGTCAAGAATAAACTGGTGAACCTGATTGTAAAATAAGGATTTCCTTTAAAAATCTGTCAAAAGTGCTTGACATTTGGCAAACAAGAGCATATAATATTCAAGCCGATATGGCCCTGAAAGCATCCTGGATTTAGCCGGATGATATCGGAGGGAGGGAAAACAATGTCTGAAATTCGCGTCAAGGAAAACGAATCTCTGGAAAGCGCTCTGCGTCGTTTCAAGCGTAGCTGTGCCAAGGAGGGCGTTATCGCTGAGGTTAAGAAGCGCGAGCAT